>JAFDWO010000135.1 GCA_018268415.1 Actinomycetota bacterium
CGATGGACCTCGACATCATCAGCTCGGTCCAGGAAAACATCATGGGCCACTGCCTCTGCGTCCTCGGCGACTCGATGGCGATGCCGGTGTCGGCGATGGTCCGCAAGTTCCGCGGCGAGTTCGAGCAGGTGATGGCGGAGGGCGCGGCCGAGTACGGCATCGACCCGCACGTCGTCGTCGGCGCGCCGCCCGAGATCCTGGGAGCGACGAGTTGAGCGAGAAGCGCGAGGTGACCCTGACCATCGACGGCCGCGAGGTGACCGCGGTCGAGGGCGAGATGCTGCACGACGCGGCACGCAAGGGCGACGTCGAGATCCCGGTCTTCTGTTACGAGCCGAAGCTCGGCGCGCCGGTCGGCGCCTGCCGGATGTGCCTGGTGGAGATCGAGGGGATCCCGAAACTGCAGACCTCCTGCTCCACCCCGGTGCGCGACGGGATGGTCGTCCACACCCGCACCGACCAGGTGAAGAAGGCCCAGAACGCGGTGGTCGAGTTCCTGCTCGTCAACCACCCGCTCGATTGCCCGGTCTGCGACAAAGGCGGCGAGTGCCCGCTGCAGGACATCACCACCGGCTGGGGTCCCGGCAAGTCGCGGGTGATCGACGAAAAGCGCCACTTCGAGAAGCCGATCGAACTCTCGCCGCTGGTTGCGATCGACCGCGAGCGCTGCATCCTCTGCTACCGCTGCGTGCGCTTCAGCCAGGAGGTCTCCGAGGACGCCCAGCTGCAGCTGCTGGAACGGGGCGACCGCACCTACGTCGGCACCTTCGACGAGCGGCCCTACGTCTCGCCCTTCCACGGCAACATCACCGACCTCTGCCCGGTCGGCGCGCTCACCAACTACACCTACCGCTTCCGCGCCCGCCCCTGGGACATCGAGCAGGCGGGCTCGGTCTGCACGCTCTGCCCGAGCCAGTGCAACGTCAGCTTCACCGTCCGTGACGAGAAGGTCAAACGGGTGATCGTCCGCGACAACCCGGGCGTCGACGACGGCTGGATCTGCGATCGCGGGCGTTACGGCTTCGAGATGTTCGACGCCGCCGAGCGGGTCACCGAGCCGCGCCTCAAAGGCGGGTCGAAGACGGACTACGAGACGGCGATCGCGCGGGCCGCGGCCGGCCTCGGGGCGCGCGACGGCAAGGTCGCGGCGATCGTCGGCGACGCCTCCAACGAGGAGGGCTTCCTGATCCAGGAGATCGTCCGCGGCGCCCTCCACTCCCCGCACCTCGACTCGCGCCCGGCCGCCGGCCCCCGCATCGACACGATCCTCGGCCTCGAGCAGCCGGAGGTCCAGGCCAAGGTCACCGACATCGACGAGGCCGACGTGATCTTCGTGCTGGGCACCGACCCGATGCAGTCCTCGCCGATCCTCGACCTGCGGATCCGCAAGGCGATCCGCCGTAACGGCGCCCGCCTCGTGGTGGCGACCGAGCGCCCGACCGCGCTGGACGGCGGTGCCGAGGCGATCGCGCGGTACGCGCCGGGCCAGGCCGCCCACTTCGTCGGCGAGCTGACCAAGGCCGTCGGCGGCACCGAGAACGTCGCGACCCCGCTGGCTGAGTCCCTGCGCGACGCGGGCAAGATCGTGGTCGTCTGGGGCGAGCGCCTTGGCGCCGCCGCCGCCGCAAAGCTGCTCCACTTCGCTGACGCTCTCGGCACGAAGAGCGCAGGCACCGATGTTGATGGGCCGAAAACTCAAGACAGTCTTGAGATTTCGGCCCATCAACACGTCGGGTTGCTCGAAGTGCCGGACACGGCGAACGCCCGGGGGCTGCGCGAGGCGGGGGTGCTTCCCGACGCCGGGCCCGGGCTGGCGGCGCTGGCGATCAACGGCCACGGCACCGAGGCGATCCGCGAGGCGCTGATCGACGGTTCGCTCGACGGGCTGATCCTGGTCGGCGTCGACCCGCTGCGCGACTTCGCCGACACGGCCCGCTGGGAGGAAGCTCTGAACGCGGCGTCCTTCGTCGTCGCCTTCTCCACCTTCGCCACCGCGACCGCGGGCAAGGCCGACGTGCTCTTCCCGCTCGAGACCCACGCCGAGAAAGACGGCACCGTCACCCACCCCGACGGCCGCCTGCAGCGGGTCCGCCCGGCCGCCGGCCGCCCCGGCGACATCCGCCCCGGTTGGCAGACCCTCGCCAACCTCTCGCTTGCCCTCGGCCACGACACCGGCGTCACGTCCCAGCCCACCGCCTTCAAGGCCCTTACCGACGCGGTCCCCTTCTACGCCTCGATCACCGACGCCGCCATCGGCGGCCGCGGCATCCGCTGGCAGGAGACGGAGAGCGCTTCGAGTTTCCCGGCGCTCGCCGCCAGCGCCCCGAGCTCAGCGCCGGACGCCGGCGCCGCCTCGGCGGACACTCAGCGCGATAGCGCGTCCGGCGAGGCAGCACCGGTGGCCGGCGCCCTCGCCCTCGGCACCTACCGTGACCTCTGGGCGGGCCCGATCACCGAGCTGAACCCGCCGCTGAAGTTCCTCAAGCCTTCCCAGCGCCTGGAAGTGTCCCCCGAGGACGCCGCGCGCCTCGACCTCGACAGCGGCGACACCGTCCGCGTCACCCAGGGCGCCAAGTCCCTGGAGGCCACCGTCGCGATCCGCGAACGGGTCCCGGCGGGCGTCTGCTTCCTCGCCGAGGGCGTCGCCGGCGCCAATGCCAACGGCCTCCTGAACGGCCACCAGGTCAGCGTCCAGATCGAGAAGCTCAGCGAGGTCCCCGCGTGACCGGCCTCCTCCCCCTGGCGGACACGCAGTTCGCCGAATCGATCTGGATCATGATCGCCAAGTCGATCGTGATCTTCGCGGTGATCTTCGCGATCCTGCCGATCCTCACCGTGGTCGAGCGGAAACTGATCGGCCGCTTCCAGCACCGTTATGGCCCCAACCGGGTCGGCCCGTTCGGCCTCCTGCAGCCGCTTGCCGACGTCGGCAAGCTCATCTCCAAGGAGTCGTTCCGGCCGCAGAACGCGATCTCGACGCTGTTCATCCTGGGGCCGCTGCTACCGGTCCTCTCCGGCGTCCTCGCCTTGGCGATCATCCCCTGGGGCGACGTCAAGAACGGCGTCGGCTTCTATGGCATCGACGTCCCGATCGGCATCCTCTACTTCTTCGCCGTCGGCTCGATCGCCTTCTACGGCCTTCTCCTCGGTGGCTGGTCCTCGGGCTCCAAATACAGCCTCCTCGGCGCGATGCGCTCGGCCGCCCAGCTGATCTCCTACGAGGTCTCGATGGGCCTGGCGCTGCTCGGCGTGATCATGATGAGCGGCTCCCTCTCGTTGGTCGACATCGTCCGCGCGCAGGACGGCGTCTGGTACATCGCCCCGCAGATCGTCGGCTTCCTGATCTTCATGCTGGCCGGCTTCGCCGAGACCAACCGCACCCCGTTCGACATGCCCGAGGCCGACGCCGAGCTCGTCCAGGGGTTCATGACCGAGTACGGCGGTATGCGCTTCGGCTCCTTCCTGCTGGTCGAATACATGGAGATCCTGGTCGTCTCCGGGATCGCCGCCGCGATGTTCCTCGGCGGCTGGATGGGCCCCGGCCCGGGGTGGCTCGACCCGATCTGGATGCTGCTCAAGATGCTGGCCCTCGTCTTCGTCTTCATCTGGGTGCGCGCGACTCTGCCGCGCCTTCGCTATGACCAACTCATGACCCTGGGGTGGAAAGTGCTGCTGCCGCTGGCAACGTTGAACGTCCTCGTCACCGCGATCCTGGTGGTGGTCACGTGAGCGAGCAAACCTTCTACCGCCAGGCGGGCTCCTACCTCGACTCGGTCGACGTGGTCGAGGTGCAGCGCGGCCCCGAGCCGGGCGGCGTCGGCGGCGCCTACCGCGCCTTCGGCGAGACCTTGCGCGGGCTGAAGACGACGATGTCGCGGCTGATCGAGGGTCCGCTGACGATCGAGTATCCGGAGGAGAAGACGCCGGTCTACCCGCGCTTCCGCGGCCGCCACAAACTGCACCGCTTCGAGGACACCGGCCTGGAGAAATGCGTCGGCTGCTCGCTCTGCGCCGCCGCCTGCCCGGCCGACTGCATCCGCGTCGTCGCCGCCGAGAACATCCCCGGCGAACGGGTCTCCTCCGGTGAGCGTTACGCGGCGGTCTACGAGATCAATCTCAGCCGCTGCATCTTCTGCGGCTACTGCGAGATCGCCTGCCCCTTCGACGCGATCACGATGGGCCACGACTACGAGATGGCCGACTACGACCGCACCAACCTGATCTTCACCAAGGAGATGCTGCTCGCCGAGCCGATCGAGCGCACCCCGCTGAAAAGCGAGGACGAATAGCGATGGAAGCCGTGCTGTTCTTCATCGCCGCGATCGGCGCGACGGTCGGCGCGATCGGCGTCGTCGCCGCCCGCAATCCCTTCTACAGCGTGCTGGCGCTGGTCGCCCACCTGTTCTCGCTGGCGGTGCTCTTCCTGCTCCTGACCTCGGCGTTCATCGCCGCCGCCCAGGTGGTCGTCTACGCGGGCGCGGTGATGGTGCTCTACGTCTTCGTCGTCGCCTACGTCGGCAGCGGGCACGAGCCGAAGTGGGATCCGGTGCCCGGCCAGCGACTGTTCGCCGGGCTCCTCGCCTTCTTCCTCTTCGTCGAGATCTCCGCCGCCGTCCTCTCCTCCGGCCTCCGCGCCCTCTCCACCCACGGTCCCGACGTCCCCGCCGGATTCGGTGACCCCGCCGCCATCGGCAACCTCCTCCTCGAAAAGTTCCTCGTCCCCTTCGAGGCCTCGTCGGTCCTGCTTCTCATCGCCGCGGTCGGGGCCATCGTCCTCGCCGCCCGCAAACGGTCCGGCGAACCGGGCGGCGACCCCCGCAACGGCCGACAGAACGGTGGCGGGGCAACCCCTCCCGGACACTCCGCGCCGGAGGCGCGTCCGGAAGGGGTTGCCCCGGCGCCGACCGCGTCCAGCCCGACCCTTGGAGCTCCCCGGTGAACATCTCCTGGTACATCGTTCTCAGCGCCCTCCTCTTCACGATCGGCGCGATCGGCATCCTCGTCCGGCGCAGCCCGATGGTGATCCTGCTCTGCCTCGAGCTGATGCTGAACGCCGGGAACCTGGCGCTGGTCGCCTTCAGCCGTGAGGTCGGCAACCAGCAGGGCCAGGTCTTCGCCCTCGTGGTGATGGTGATCGCCGCCTGCGAGGTCGTCGTCGGCCTCGGCCTGATCGTCGCGATCTTCCGCCGCAAGCTGCCGCTCGACGTCGACGACCTGCGGAGGCTGCACGGATGAGCGCCACCGCCTGGGCCTGGCTGGTCCTACTCCTGCCGCTGGCCGGCTCGATCCTGATCGCGCTCGGCTTCCGCCGCACCTCCTGGCGAACCGCCGGGATCGTCGGCACCGGCGCGATCGGGCTCGCCTTCGTCTGCGGGATCCTGGCCCTGGTCGAACTGCTGGGCGAAGCCCCCGACGCGCGCCACCACGCCTCGGCGCTGTGGGAATACGCCAGCGTCGCCGGCCTGCAGATCAAGCTCGGCATCTACGTCGACCCGCTCTCGATCTTCATGGTGCTGGTCGTCACCGGGGTCTCGACCCTGATCCACCTCTACTCGTTCGGCTACATGCAGTCCGATCAGGGGTACCACCGCTTCTTCAGCTACCTCAACTTCTTCGTCTTCTCGATGCTGCTGCTGGTGCTGGCGGGGAACTTCGTCCTCCTGATCGTCGGCTGGGCATTCGTCGGCTTCGCCTCCTACGCCCTGATCAGCTTCTGGTACCGCCGCACCACCGCGACGCGGGCCGGGATGAAGGCCTTCGTGATCAACGTGATCGGCGATATCGGCCTGGTGCTCGCCGCCTTCCTGATCTTCCAGCAGCTCGGGACCTTCGAATACACGGAAGTCTTCGCCAAGGCGCCGCAGGTCTTCCACACCAACGAGTGGACGGTCACCGCGATCTGCCTGCTCCTCCTGGTCGGCGCCTTCGCCAAGTCGGCGCAGCTGCCGTTCCACACCTGGCTGCCGGACGCGATGGAGGGCCCGACCCCGGTCTCCTCCCTGATCCACGCGGCGACGATGGTGACCGCCGGCGTCTACCTGATCGCCCGCACCCACGCCCTCTTCGTGCTCGCCCCGACCGCCGCCGACATCGCCGCCTTCGTCGGCCTCGCGACGCTCCTGGTGGCCGCCTCGATCGCCCTCGTGATGACCGACCTGAAGCGGGCGATCGCCTACTCGACGATGAGCCAGATCGGCTACATGGTGGTGGGCGTCTCGATCGGCGCCTACAGCGCCGGGATGTTCCACCTGATGACCCACGCCTTCTTCAAGGCGCTCCTCTTCATGGCGGCCGGCTCGATCATCGCCGCGATGGCGAACGAGCAGAACATCGACAAGATGAGCGGCTTCGGCAAGGCGATGAAATTCACCTCGGTGACGATGCTCTGCGGGGCGCTGGCGCTCGCCGCCTTCCCGCTCACCTCGGGCTTCTTCTCCAAGGACGAGATCCTCGCCTACGCCTCGGCTCGCGGCGGCATGTACCTGATCTTCACGATCCTCGGTTACTTCGGTGCGCTACTGACCGCGATCTACACCTTCCGGCTGATCTTCCGGGTCCTGCGCGGCGAGCCCTGCGCCGAGGCGCAGCACCTGATCGAGACCGGCCACGTGGTCCACGCCGAGAGCCCCTTCAACCCGGCGACCGGCGAAACCGAGGACACCGACGTCGGCTTCCCCGGTGAGGACCACCACATCGCCGAGCAGTCCCCGCCGATGAAGCTGGCGATGGGCGTGCTCGCGTTCCTGGCGCTGTTCGCCGGGTTCATCCAGGTGCCTGGCGTCGACGAGGTCGTCACCCACTTCCTCGACCCGGTCTTCGCCGACTCGCCGCTGGCCGCGATCCACCCGTCGAACACGGCGGCCTGGATCGGCCTCGCGATCGGCGGCGCGATCGCGCTCGCCGGGATCGGCATCGCCTGGTGGCTCTACGTCGCCAACCCGGAGGTGCCGCGGCGCCTGGAAGAGCGCTTCCGCGCGGTCCACACCTTCCTCTACAACAAGTGGTACTTCGACGAGGCGATCGACTTCCTCGTCGTCCGCCCGGCGCTGGCGATCGGCCGCTTCGCCAACCGGATCTTCGAGCGTTACGTGATCGACGGAGCGATCACCGGCGGCACCGAGGAGACGGTCGGCCGCGCCGGAGCGATCGTCCGTACCTTCCAGAATGGCATCGTCCGCACCTACGGCCTCTTCCTGGTCTTCGGCGCCGTCGGCCTGGCCCTCTACTTCCTCATCCAACAGTCATGATCAACGCACTCCTCTGGGCTCCTCTCGCATTCGGGTTCGTCGGCCTCTTCCTGCCGCGGCGGGTCGTCGGCTGGTGGGCGACGGCCGGCGCGCTTGCCACGCTGGTGATCGGCGTGATCATGGCCTTCGGCTTCGACAACGGCGCCGCCGGCCTCCAGGACACCGTCAACACGACCTGGATCTCCGGGCTCGGCGTCGACTACAGCCTCGGGATCGACGGGCTGAACCTCTTCCTGGTGCTGCTGACCGCGGTGCTCTGGGTCGGCGGGATCGCCTTCGCCGCCTTCCGCGAACAGGAGCGGCCGCAGCTCTTCTTCTTCCTGATGCTGGCAGCGGAGACGGCGACGCTCGGCTCGTTCCTGGCCCAGGACCTGCTGCTCTTCGTCCTCTTCTTCGACCTGATGCTGGTGCCGTTCTACTTCCTCTTCGGCGCCTGGGGCGTCGACCGCACCGCCGAAGGCGGCCGGACGGCGCCGGCGGCGACGCTGAAGATGATGATCTACACGCTGATCGGCTCGCTGCTGATGCTGGTGGGCGCGATCGCCACGGCGATCATCTCGGCCCACGGCGGCCACCTCACCTTCTCGATCGAAGCGATCCAACACCAGGGGGTCCCGGTCGGCAGCCAGCGCTGGATCTTCTGGTTCTTCGCCGCCGCCTTCCTGGTGAAGATGCCCGCCTTCCTCGTCCACGGCTGGATGGCCGACGCCTACCGGGCGGCGCCGCTGCCGGCCCTTGTCGTCTTCTCCGGGGTGCTGGCGAAGGTCGGCGCCTACGGGTTCCTGCGGGTGGTGCTGCCGCTCTTCCCGCAGGCGACCTCGCAGTTCCAGACCGTGATCCTGCTGGTCGCCCTGGCGTCGATCCTCTACGGCTCGGTGATGGCGTTCACGCAGACCAACATCAGGCTGATCGCCGGGTACTCGTCGGTCGCCCAACTCGGCTTCATCACCGCCGGGATCTTCGCCCTGCGGGCCGACGGCTCCGACGGCGCGATCCTGCAGATGGTCAACCACGGCCTCGTCGTCGCGCCGATCTTCATCATCGTCGCGATCCTGGTCGAGCGGACCGGC
This sequence comes from Actinomycetota bacterium, assembly GCA_018268415.1. GTDB lineage: Bacteria > Actinomycetota > Thermoleophilia > Solirubrobacterales > 70-9 > VAYN01. Next base: position 8,318 of record JAFDWO010000135.1, read on the forward strand.
ACCGAGGACCTGCGCTCGATGGGCGGGTTGGCGATGCGGGCGCCGGTGCTCGCGGCGCTCTTCCTGATCGTCGCCCTCGCCACCCTGGCGATGCCCGGGTCGGCCAACTTCATCGGCGAGTTCTACATCCTCAACGGGCTCTTCCAGTCGAAGATCGTCTTCGCCATCGTCGCGATCTCCGGGGTCGCGATGTCGGCCTACTACGCCCTGCGCCTCTACATCGGCACGATGCATAACCGCAAGCCCGACGGCTTCGCCTCGCGGGAGATCAGCCTGCGCGACGGCGTCGTCCTGGCGCCCCTGGTCCTCTGCATCCTGGCGCTGGCGCTCTACCCACAGCTGATCCTCCACCGCGCCGACCCGAGCGTGCAGAAGTCGGTCGCCGCGGTGACCGGCGGTGAAAGCTCCTCCCCCTCGACCTCCGAAGAAGAAGAACTGGCGGTGACCAAGTGAGCGGTGCCGGCTTCGTAGCCCCCCACGTCGATTACGCGGCGACGGCGCCGATCATCGCGCTGACCGTCGGGCTCGTCGTGATCCTGATGAGCGGCGTCTTCGAGACGACCAAGCGCTGGGCGCCGGGCCTGGCGGTGCTGACGCTGGCGGCGACCGCCGGCCTCCTGCTCTGGCACTGGAACGAACAGATCGACCTGATCGCCGGGGCGCTGCGGGTCGACAACCTGGCGATCTCGATCTCGTTGATCGCGATCTTGAGCGCGTTCACGACGATCCTGCTCTCGATCCGGGAGCGCGCCGCCGACGAAGCCGGGCAGGGCGAGTACTACGCGCTCCTGATCGGCTCGGTGCTGGGGATGGTGCTGCTCTCCGAGGCCGAGAACCTGGTGACCTTCTTCGTGGCGATCGAGACGCTCTCGATCCCGCTCTACATCCTCTGCGCGACCAACCTGCGGCGCGAGGGCTCGCTCGAGTCGGGACTGAAGTACCTGATCGTCGGCTCGCTCGGCTCGGCGACGCTGCTCTACGGGATGGCCTTCATCTACGGCGGCACCGGGTCGACCGACTTCGCCGGCATCGCCCACGGGATCGAAGCCAACGGGATGCTGCACGACCCGCTGATCCTGATCGGCATCGCCCTGGCCGCGGTCGGCCTCGCCTTCAAGACCTCGATCGCGCCCTTCCACCAGTGGACGCCGGACGTCTACCAGGGGGCGCCGACCCCGATCACCAGCTTCATGGCGGTGGCCACCAAGGCGGCGGCGTTCGCCGTCTTCGTCCGCTTCTTCGTCGTCGCGCTCGGTCCGGAGACCGGCGACTGGCAGACCGGGCTGGCGATCCTCGCCGCGATCTCGATGGTCGTCGGCAACGTCGGCGCGCTCGGCCAGAACTCGCTGAAGCGCCTGCTCGGTTATTCCGGCGTGGCGCAGGCCGGCTACATGCTCGGCGGGATCGTCGTCGCCTCCGAAAAGGGCCTCAGCTCACTGGTCTTCTACCTCGCCGCCTACCTCTTCATGAACCTCGCGGCCTTTGCCGTGATCGTCGCCCGCGAGCGCGAAACGCCGTTCGGCGACGACATCCGCGGTGTCCGTGGCCTGGCGGCGGAGCGCCCGGCGCTGGCCTGGCCGCTGACGATCTCGATGCTCGCCCTGGCCGGCCTCCCGGCGACCGCCGGCTTCATCGGCAAGCTGTACCTGATCGAGGCGCTGGTCGAAGGCAACTACACCTGGCTCGCGGTCTTCATCGCGGTCGGCACGATGATCTCGCTGGCCTACTACCTGCGGGTGGTCGCGGCGATGTGGATGAGCCCCGGCGAGCAGGTCGCGGGCCCGGCGGCGAGCGCCACGGGGGCGCCCGCGAGCGGGCCCGGCTCGACCCCGGTCATCGCCGGCGCCTCGCCGGAAGCGGACCCGGTCGACCCGCGCGCCGGGCACCGCTGGTACCTGGTCGGCCCCGCGGTCCTCGCCGCCGGAATCACCGTCTTCCTCGGCGTCATCCCCCAGCCGCTGGTCGACTTCGCGAGCCACGCCGGCGCCTCGCTCTTCTAGGGCGCCGTGACGGCCGGCGTTCGCCCCCGTCACCACGCCGAGTAGGGACACCCTTGTCGACGAGGAATCGGGCATGGGCGTCCTACTGACCGCCGTGCTGATCGTCGCCGGCACCGCAGTCGGGGTCGGCGCCGAGCACCGTCGCCCGACCGCGGCGGTGGCGCTGGCGCGGCGCCTCCTCCGGCTGATCCTCTACTTCGGCGTCCCGTTCATCATCTTCTTCAACCTGGCGCGCGCACAGATCAGCGTCGACAACGGTGTCGGCCTTCTGCTCGCCCTGGTTGCGGTGGCCTTGGTGGGTGCCTTCGCCTGGTTCGTTTCGAGCCGCGTCCTCAAGTTGAGCCGGAGCCGGACCGGCGCGGTGATGGTCGCGGCGATCCTCGCCAACACCACCTACCTCGGCTACCCGCTGACCGTGGCGCTGCTCGGCCACGACCACCTCTCGACCGGCGTGCTCTACGACGTCGTCGTCGGAAGCCCGGCGCTGATGCTCGGGGCCTTCGGGATCGGCGCGGCCTTCGGTGACCGGGCGGGCGAAGGCCTCCGACAGCGATCACGGACCTTCCTGACCCGCAATCCACCGCTCTACGCGGCGATCCTCGGCCTCCTCGCCCCGCCCGTGCTCGCCCCGACGATCCTCGTCGACGCCTCCCAGATCCTCGCGGTCGCGGTCCTGCCGATCGGCTTCTTCGCGGTCGGGGCAACCCTGGCGGAGGGCGCCGAACACGGCGAGCTCCCCTTTCCGCCCCCGATCAACGCCCCGGTCGCACTGGCGGTCATCTCCCGGATCGCCGTCGCCCCGGCGCTTCTCATCCTCTTGGCGGCGCCGCTGATCGACCTACCATCCGCCTACCGCCTGATGTCGGCGATGCCGACGGGCCTGAACGCGATGATCGTCTCCCATGCCTACGGACTTGACAACCGCATCACCGCCGAGGCGATCACCTGGTCCACCGCGATCGTCGTCGTCGCCGCCCTGATTTCCCTCCTCCTCTGACCACCCCGATCCCGCCCCTGCGCAAGTGACCCTCCAGCACGCCGGCCTCGAGGTTGCGCCCGCCGATCTCGCCCGCACGATCGAGTTCTTCACGATCCTCGGCTTCACCCAGGTCCCGGACCCGTTCGACGGCGGCTTCACCTGGCTCGAATCCGGAGGCACCCAGATCCACCTGATGCACGAGGACCACCCCGCCATTCCGCCCCGCGCCCACATCGCCGTCACCTGCCCCCGATTCGACGCCACCCTCGCCCGCCTCCAGGAGCACGGCTTCGAGGTCCAGCGCCGGCGCGAACACTGGAACGAGCCCCGCGCCCTCGCCACCGCCCCCGGCGGCCACCGCGTCGAGCTGATGAAGGCCCCACCCCCTCCCACCGCCTGATCCACCGCGGCCATCAGACCCCCCACCTCGCTCCCGTCCCGCTCGGGAACAGGTGCCGGGTGACGACCGCGACGACACCCACCGCCTGAACGACCGCTGCCGCCAACCAAATCTCGATCACCCCCGGCGTCAGATCCCAGCTCTGCCCCGCCCAGGCGAAGGTCACGAACACCAGGTCCGCGATCAGGAATTGGGCACCCAACAGCCAGATGATCCAGTCGGCGTACCTCTGCCGAAGACCATGCTCCTGTTCGGCGAATAGCTTCCGGAAGCCAAGATTCTGCGCACGTTCTCGCTCCTTGAGGTACCTGAACTCCTCCGGCATGTCGGCGTTTGGCGCATTCTCAGCCTCGTCGGCCAATTCGGCCCCGCCGAGCCCTGGGGTCCCCCGACGAGCACGACCATTGCTCGTGTCGTCGTAGGAATCTCCGGTCATGACGCGGCCTCCAGATCCAGCGCGCGCATGCCGAGACCCGCCAATCGAATCTGCATCGCGTCACGGGGCACCAGAAATCGAAGTGCCATTTCGAGGTCGTCCATCTGCAGGTCGGCCAAGATCTTGACGTCCTCTTTTGGCATCAGGAGGCTCCCGGCGAATTCGACCGCGTATGCGTCATCTGCCTCTCCGCCTTCTTGTTCGAACCCGTCGCGCAGATCGACGCGTTTGTAGGTATCCGTCTTCGCCGACATACCCACGTAGTGGCCTAGCTCCGCGGCACAGGTCAGCCGTCGCCGCAAGAAGCTGTGCCCGCGATTCACGACGATCCTGGGGTCGGCACTCGGCCTCATGAACAACGCGCCGAGCGTGTCCTCGTCAAGCTTGGCTTCGCGAACCTGGATCCCGAGACGTTCGGCGATCCCGACGGGCTCTACGGCGAAGGAGTCCCTGAACGTGGTCTTGACCAGTCGCAGCGCATCCCTTTCGGCTTCCTTCTCGACCTTCGATCGCATCCCCATCACTTCTACAGAGGGCGACCAAGGAATTTGCACTTTGGTGCGCTTTTGTCGCAAGAAGCCAGCTGCGGCGAAACCGTTCATCGCACAACCTCAAGGTGCAGGCCGCCGAGCCACTCACCCGGCGTATCCGCACAGGCATAGTCGCCACGGAGGCGGGCGAAGAGGAGACCCAGACAGACGCCCATCACTTTCTGCCCGTAGGCGTTGGGATGCAGCGATTCGCGGGTCGAGCCCTGCGTGAACGACAAACGTCGAAACCACTCCGCGGCCAACGGCGACGGCCCGCCGGCCCCGACCCGCTCCGCCCGCCGATCGCAAAGCTGATGCCCGTCGAAGGCCCCGGCGAGGTCGAGGTACTCGGCTCCGGTCGCGGCGGCGGCCGACCTCAATGCCGCGGCCAGATCGACGGTCGCCCGGCTCGCCGCCCAGTCTGCATCCGCATTCCAGACCGGACAGCCTCCCTCGGTCAAACGGCTCCAGCCGTCCTCGGGGTAACGGAACCGGCGTCCCTCGGGGAACGGCGAGGCATAGCCCAACGCCACCAGCCGATAGTCAGACCGGGCGTACCCGCCGGCCCACATCACCTTCCGCACCCCGCGGAGGGCCGCCGTGATCCCCCGCGTCGCCGCCGGTAGCGCCCGGCGAATGTGAGCCTCCGCGTCCCGATGGCAGGTGGCCTCTTCCCCTTCGGGGCTCCGTGCCCAATCGACGGCACAATCGGCCACGAGTTCGCCGAACCCGACATCGTTGGCACCCACCGTGATCACGACCAGCTTCACCTCGTCCCGCCGCGCGACCACCGCGAGCTGATCGGCCTCGGGTGGCTCGCCGAAGTGGGCCGTCCCGCCTTCGTCACCGGGCCAGAGATCGCGCGCCTTCGCCCCTGAGCACGCCAGGTTCACCTTCACGTCCACATCGATCGGAGCGCTCCTGATCGGCGCCACGTCCGCGCGATGGCAGTCATTCGCCTCGCTTGCCCCGTAGATCCGTGCCGGGTCGTACGCACAGCCGAGCGCCCCGCACCCATAGGCTGCGCGGTCGGTTCCCGAACGGGTCCCGAACGGCTCCGAGCCGTTGCCCAGCCAGCGGCCGCCCTCGCCCGAGATGAAGCTGTCCCCCATCGCCACGATCGCTGTCGGCCGCGCCATCGCGGGGGTGGCAAAGAGGACAAGGAGGATCGCGGTGAGGGAGGCGATGCGCATGGGTGGCACCCAAGCGGGCCCGCCGCGGCCGGTCAAGGGGACGCGCGCCAATTGGCACGAAGCGAGGCGAATTGGCACATCTCACGGACTTTCGGCACAGTCGAACGGAGCTGTCGCATCGCCTGCGACGGAGTCGCCTCCGCAAGTTGAGGAGAGCCCGGACCGACTCCATCGGCCCGTCCACAGGCAGGTCTACGATGGCCCACCCATGCGCTACCCGGCCGAACATTTCACGCCCGAGGAGGTCGCCCTCCTTGCCCCTCACTTCACCAATCTGGACCGGCCGGTATTCGCCCTGGTGAACCTCCCGGAGACCGTCAAGGGCGCGCTTTTTGCCCGCTATTCGCGCTATTCCGGGTCGGTCCGCCGCCTCTACCTGGACGAGTTCGCCGCCGACACGCCCGCCGGCGGCCGTCCCTTCGATGCCGAGGAGGGAGCCCGCGCCGCAGGGCTCTACGAACGTGTCTTCGTCGGCTATGGCGATGACTCGATCGCCCAGGTCGGCGGCGCCCACGTAGCCTGCGAGTGGGTCTCGAACATCCTCACCAAGGTGCTGCAGCGCGGCCGCCTCGCCGCCTACCTCGAGCAGTCGACGCGCTACATCCCGTACGACAAAGCGCTGCCCAGCGGCGGCTACCGCTTCTACCGCGACGACCGTCTCGGCCCTGAGTTCGTCGCCGCGATGGACGAGCTCTTCGTCATCTACTCGCGGTCGCTGGGGAGGGTCGAGGAGTGGGCGGCCGGCCGCTGGCCGCGCGCCGACGCGGAGCCCGAGGCCGCCTGGCGACGCTCGATCCGCGCCAAGGCGCTCGACCTTCTGCGCGGGCTCCTTCCGGCGGCGACGCTCAGCCATGTCGGCATCTACGCCTCCGGCCAGGCGTACGAGCAGCTGCTGCTGCGCCTGATGGCCTCACCGCTCCCCGAGGCGCGCGAGTTCGGCGCGATGATCCTCGGCGAGCTGCAGCAGGTGATGCCGAGCTTCGTCTCCCGGGTCGAGCGGCCCGAGCGCGGCGGCGAGTGGATCGCCTACTTGCAGGACCGCCGCACCGGCACCGAGAAGTGGGTCGAGCGGCTCGGCCTGGGACGTCGCGAGGAGAGCGATCCGGCCCCCTCCGTCGACCTCCTCGGCGTCGAGGGCAGCGAAGCCGATCTCCTCGCCGCCTGCCTTTACGAGGCGGCCGCGGTCCCCGAGTCCGAGGTCCGCGCCGGAGTCGACTCGCTGAGCGAGGACCAGCGCGGCGCGCTGCTCGCGGCAGCCGTCGGCGACCGCCTCAACCGCCGCCACCGCCCCGGCCGTGGCTTCGAGGCGCTCCGCTATCGCTTCGAGATCGTCTCCGACTACGGCGCCTTCCGGGACCTGCAACGCCACCGGATGCTGACCGTGCAGTGGCAACGCCTCGGCCCCGACCTCGGCGCCGGGGTTCCCGACGAGGTGCGCGAAGCCGGCGTCGGCGGCGAATTCGAGCGGGCGCTGGAGATCTCCCGCGCCGAGTACGAGCGGCTCGCCGCCGCCGGGCTCGCCGAGCTGGCCCCGTACGCCCTCAGCCTCGCCTTCCGCATCCGTTATCTGCTCGACCTGAACGCGCGCGAGGCGATGCACCTGATCGAGCTGCGCTCCGGCCGCGAGGGCCACCCCACCTACCGCGCCGTCGCGCAGGCGATGCACGAACAGATCGCCGCCGTCCATCCCGGAGTCGCCGCGGCGATGAAGTTCGTCGACGACTCGACCGAGCCGCGCCTCGAGCGGATGATGAGCGAGATCCGCACCCACCGGAAGCGCCTCGCAGCCGACTCCGGCTCGGCGAATTCATAGACAAGAAACGCTATTTGGTCAGGTTGGTAGTGTCGCCGGCCAGCTGATGCGCATCGTTAGGGGAAGACGTTCACACCGGCTCGGTCTCGTCACGACGCTGCTGGGCCTGGCTCTGTGCCTGGCTTTTGCCGCGTCCGCGGCCGCCGAGGTGCGGAGGGGCTCGGTGACGAATCCGGTCGACGAAAGCCTCCCTGTCGGGCAGGACATCGTTGCGGTCAGCGCGAGCTACGACACGGTCACGGGAACGGCGACGGCTGCGGTCACCACTCGCGGCGCGCCCGAACCCGGTGCGGCGCGCCTGCTCCGCACCGACTTCTACGCCGTAAACGCTGCGGGAGAATGCACGGAACCGGAACTTCGTGTCGGCGCCACCTACAGCCAATCGGCGGCTGGATGGCGTTACGGAGCCGGTGAAGGATCCGGTACGAAGAGCGTCGTCGGCAGTACGACGACGCTTACCGTGACCGCGCCCTCGCTCGTTGGTCAGCCGCTCAGCTGCATGAACGCTTACATCGTCCGGGAAGTAGGTGGCGAACTGGAACCGTTCGAGTACCTGGTGCCGCCGCTGAAGCTTGTGGCGCCGCTCGAACCCCCGGCGCCCACTCCCACCGTGCCTTCAAGCCCACCGCCGGCCACGCCGCCGGCGCCCGCCCCCAAGTCGCCGCCGAAGGTCAAGCCCAAGCCCAGCCTGACGGTCGCGTCCCCCTCGCTCACCCTCCATCGCAACTCCTGGACGAAGGTCAAGGTCACGATCGCCAACGGCGGGAACGCCGCGGCGGCGAAGGTGTCGCTCAAGGTGGGCAAGGCAAAGGGCGTGACGATCAAACCCAGGTCGGGCACGCTGAAGCTGAAGTCGATCGGCGCAGGGAAGTCGAAGACGGCCTCCTTCAAGGTGTTGCTGACCAAGCGGGCCAAGGCGAGCTCGAAGCTGAAGCTCACCGTCGCCGGCGCCAAGGGAGTCAAGGCGAGCGGCGGGCTGACGGTCACGGCCTGGAAGAAGCCGAGCCCGCCCAAGAAAGGGGGCAAAGGCAAAAAAGAAGGCAAGCAGCCGACCCCACCCGCGCCGCCGCCACTTGCGGAAAAGATCTTCTACCGCCTCGAAATGCAGGCATCCGAATCGGCGAAGCTGGCCGCCTTCACCTTCATCGACGGCACCTGGGCCTACAACGGCATGCCCAGTGGGGGCCTGCCCAACTGCACGGCGGTCACCGGCGGCCCGGACACCGAAGGCTGCATCAAGTACACCTACGATCCGAGCTCCGGGGCGGTCGGGCTCGAATCGATCGGCACCGGCAAGATCACCGCCGGCGGCAGCCTTGAAGTCGGGGAAAAGGCCTACTCGCCGACCGCGATCCCGGCGGCCGGGACGAGGCTCCAGGTGGAACAGGAATACGTCGGCTTCTCCGGCTTCTGCGGCCCCTTCAGCACCTGCACCACCTGGCACGAATACGTAACCCTGACGAACTCCGGCGAATTCATCCTCAGCCGCCAATCGCTGACCACCTCCGAAGGCGCCGGCTCCTTCGTCGCCGCCGGCAGCTACCCACCTGACCAGCACGGCACCTACGCGATCGAAGGCAGCGCGCGGATCAAGCTCAACTTCGCGGACGGCACCTCCCAGACCAAGACGATCGCGATCGTCCTGAACAAGGAAGGCAAGCCCGATCCGGTCAACGAAGGCCTCCTGCTCGATTCAAGCTACTTCACCTTCGCCCACACGGGGTAACGGATCGAGTCCCCCGGCGCCCGAGGCAATGAGGGCCGGGAGCGCCGCGAGTGCGCAGGAACGATCACGAAAGGGGCAAGACCTGACGCTTCCGTGCGCCTCCGGCCGGCATCCCGGCCCCCGCCCCGCAACCCGTTGCGGTTGGTCACCCTGTGGGTGACAAAGGACAACGGGTCCTCCCGGTCGGTCGGGCAGTCACCATGCGTTCGCACTTTGCCGTACCGGCTACGGCAAAGTGCGAACTCACCGGGGGAGGATCCGCCTGCCGTAGGCGCGAGGCGCCGGACCCGGGCCGGTCAGCCGCGGCGCTTGCGCTTGCGGCGCTGGGAGCCGCCGCCGGCCGGACCTTCGGGCGAGGAGTCACTGCCGGATTCCGGCGCTTCCTTGGGCTCCGGCGCTTCCCTGCCTGCGGGCGGTTCCGCCGCCGCGGCGCTGCCCGTGGCACCCGCGCCCGACCCGCCGTCGCCCGCGCCCGACCCTTCGCCACTGTCCGGGTCCGGCCCGCCGTCCTTCGGTTCCAGTTCCTTCGCCACCCGCTCGCCCGGCGTCGGCCAGGGCACGGCCGCGCCGGCCGCCCACGCGGGTGGGCGCCCTCCGGGCAGCTTGCCGATCAGCAGGAGGCCGAAGTAGATGAAGAAGATCAGGCAGAACTGCACCAGGAGGAGCAGCGCGGCTACCCCTAGGGCCATCCCCAGAGAGCCCCAGAACCGCGTCAGGAGCCCCACCCGCATCGCCCAGAGGCAGCTGTAGATCAACGCCACCGCGAGGCCGATCCGCCCCGCCAACCCGAAGCCGGTCGCCGCGTTGCGCAGCGAAGCGTCGCTCAGCGCGTTCTTCGCCTTGCTTTCTTCCTGTTCGGTCGCTTCGCAGTCTTTGAGCGGGCTCGCCCCCGCGTCGTACTTTTCGCCGAACGCCTTGGCGCCCTTCTCACGTTCTTCCGACCGGCATTCTTCGGCGCCCTTTTCCGCGCTCAGCGTCGATTGGGCCTTGCCCTGATGGAAGGTGTCAGCGGCTTCGTTGGTGGCAATGCCGTTCAGCACGCCGCTGATCGCAAAGAAGATCGGCGCGACCACGATCACCCCGACCAGCTGGCTTTTCATCTTCCCCCCGGCCCGCGCAAGCGCCGCACGGAAGAGGAAGTAGAGCGGCGCGATCAGGACCAGGAAGCCGATCCCCTCGAGGATCGAGGAGATCGTCACCGACGAGGCGTGTTCGTACGCCGAGACCAGCAGTTCGGCTTCGCCGGTGCCGTTGACGTTGGCGATCACGATCGCCGAGACGATCAGGATCACGACAGCCGCGAAGGTCAGGAGCCCGGTGGGCAGGCTCCAGCGAGACTCCCAGGCCAGGACGTCCTCTTTGCGGCGGTTCAACTCGGGGTGCCCTCTCGCACGGGCCCGTACGCTACATCCCATGGATGATTTGACGACGCGTGCACGGACCGTCCCGCTCGAGGCCGGTGCCGGACCAGACAATCCGCCCTGCCCCGCGTGCAGCGAGCCGCTCTTCGGTTGGCTCGCCGAGGTGGACCGCCTCGGCGCCCCCGTGCGCCGCTGCGAGAGCTGCGGGCTCGGCATCGTCGGCGAGTCCGCGGGGACCGAGGAGGCGCTCGCCGCGCTCGCGCAGTCAGGCGACCAGGAGCGGGCACGATTCGCCAACCGGGCGGGCCTCGCCTGCTCCCTCGGCGGCGCCGGCTGGGCCGGCCTCGAACCGGGCGTCCATTACCTCTTCACGGTCGAGGCGGCACGGCGCCTGGTCGCGCGCCGCGATCAGGTGGTCCACCGGCGACGCTGGGTGCCCGGGCCGAGCTTCGCCCTGACCTGGCAGACCCTCCTCAATTCGGTCACCTTCGGCCACAACGTGGCGCTCGCGGCCCTCGGCCACGGTCGCGCCGCCCCGGCGGAGGAGCGCTGGCAGCGCCGCATCGACGGCCTCGCCAGCATCGTCCTGGCGATCCCGGCGGCGATCGTCGCCGTCCCGCTGGAGCTGCTCGGCGCGCTCTTCCGCGGCGGCGGGGTCGTCGACCTCCGCTTCGAGCTGCTCTAGCGGCGCCGCGAGCGGGTCAGCTGAGGCCTTCGCGGGCCTCGCGCACCAGCGTCACGGCCTCCGGGAAGAGGACGCGGATGGCATCGCGGACCTGCATCGCCTGCTCGTCGGCAGTGCCGTTCAGGTCGAGCCTGCCGATCGAGGCGACGGTCATCTCGACCGCCAGCTTGATCGCGTTGTCGGCCCAGGCGACGCGCTGCGAGGACTGCATCTGCTCCGAGAGCTCCTCCATACGGGCGCGGAACTCGTCGGGATCACCGAAAAGATTGAAAGGGCTTCCCTCCATGCGCCAATGAAAGCAGACCCGACACGTCGCCGATCCACAACTGGCACAGACTGCGCGCCACGGGTGCGCATTTCGCCCCTAGCGTCGGCTCATGGCAACAAACGGGACGGGGAGGCGAGGTCGGCGGGCCCGCGGCGGCAAGCGCGCGGCAGGCGCCGCGCACGGGCCGTGCGGGCCCGCGCACGAGCCGATGCCGGGAGGCGCCGCGCACGAGCCGATGCCGGGAGGCGCCGCGCACGGGCCGATGCCGAGAGGCGCAAACGCGGTGGCCGGCGGTGGCGAGCGCGGCCAGGCGACGATCGAGAGTGCGGCGCTGGCCGCGCTGATGGCGCTGCTGTTGGTCGCCGTCACCGCGGCGATCGTGGTCGGCGGTGAAGTCCGGGCGGGCCGGGACCTGGCGGGCGCGATCGGCCGTCGCATCGCCTGTGCCCCGCGCCTGCCGGACGCCTGCCACCACCAGGCGCTCGTCCCCGCCTACGGGTGGCCGCTCGCCCGCCTGGCCCGGGCCCTCGCTCCCACGCCCGAGCCGCTGCCCGGCGCCACCGGCCTGCCCCTCGTCCCGGTCGACTTTCGCCGCTGCCGCCGCCTGAGCTGCGCCGTCGCCGCCGGCCCCCACCTGACCGCCTCCAATCGCCGCACCACCGACTTCACCCAGCTCATCGACCGCCGCCGAACCGACGGCACCGTCGAGATCGTCTACTGGGAGTACCGCCCGACCCTTGGCTGGCGCGCCGTCCGCCGCACCGCGACCGCGGCCGCTGTCGAAGCCGCTGCCGGCACCGAGGTCCTCGCGTCCCAGGACCCGGCCCTGGTCCCCCTCGAGACCCTCCCCGGCCGCAACCACTACGACTTCCCCGCCGAGGAGGACCCGCCTTGGCGGTGGCAGGTCGAAGGCCGCTATCCCGGCTGGTAGCGATCGCCGCGCCTCAGCCCGAGCTCGAGGTCGTCGCCTCGCTGCCGGCGCCCGCGCCGCCGCCCGCCGCCCCGCCGTCCGGATCGCCGCCGTCCTTGCGGTCGGCGTCCTCCTGCGCCTGGCGGATCAACCCGCGCCAGTCGGTCGTGCGGAAGACGAGCAGGATCGCGCCGAAGCCGAGGACGATCGACCAGGCCGCCATCGCGATCTGCGTGCCGACCGAGAAGGAGAGGACCGCGGCGCGCGAGGGGCCGCTCAGGGTCGCGACCAGGAGCGCCTGCTGGGCACCCGCCCCGCCCGGCGTGAAAGGGACGATGTTGGCGATCGCCTGCACGCTCATCACCAGCATCACGTTGCCGATCGAGCCTTCCAGGCCGAAGGCCTCGAGGAAGAACCAGAAGGCGGCGAAGCGGCAGAGCCAGCCGATCCCCTGCCAGGCGAAGACCTGCCGCATGTAGTCGCGTGGCCGGGTGAGGATCACGAGGCCCTGTCGGACCCGCGCCCAGAAGCGCCGCACGTGCTGCGCCAGGAACCAGACGCCGACGATGATCACCAGGAGCAGGACGCCGACCGTGATCGCCAGCGTCTTCGGGTGGTTCGCCCAGAAGGAGACCTCGAAGGCCGGCAGGTGCGGCAGCTCGGGCAGCGGCGGCAGCAGCCCCTGGGTGAACGCGTAGACGAGCACGAGGATCCCCACCGAGGTGTCGAAGACGGTCTGCACGAGGAACGACGAGGTGACCGCCGGGTAGGAGGAGTCCGGGATCTGCCGCTTGACCAGGAAGACTTTGGTGACGTCCCCGGCGTGCGCCGGGATCACCGCGTTGATCCCGGCTCCCGCCAGGTAGGCGGCCGCCAGATGCAGGAAGCTGATCCGCTTCCCCGGGTACGCCGCCCGCAACACGTTGCGCCATGCCCAAGCCCGTGCCAGCTGCATCGCGAGCAGGCAGAGCAGCGCCAACCCGAACTGCGACCAGTGCACTTCGGAGAGGTGGCGGAAGAATTCGGTGGCCGCGTTGAAGAAGTGTTCGAGGCTCGATCCAAGGTCACCCAAAGGCATCTGAACGAGGAAAACCGGCATCGCAGCTAGACTAGCCACGCTCGTGCCGGACACCGACACGCACACCCTGCCCCCGCTGCTGCCGCCAGACCCCGCCGACGAGGCGATGTGCGCCCGTGCCCGCGAGCGCTACACCGCCGACCGCAAAAGCGCCCGTCGCCGCCGCCGCAAACCGCACGCGGCGATGCCCAACCTGATCATCATCGGCGGTCTCAAGTGCGGCACGACGAGCATCCACCACTACCTCGGCCTGCATCCCGAAATCCAGATGTCGAAGCCGAAGGAGCTGAACTTCTTCGTCGCCGAGCTGAACTGGGACCTCGGCCTCGACTGGTACGCGAGCCGCTTCGACGACCGCTTCAAGGTGCGCGGCGAGTCCTCCCCGCATTACACCAACCTGCCGCGCTACGACGGCGTCGCCGAGCGCATCAAGACCCACTGCCCCGACGCCAAGCTGATCTACATGGTGCGTGATCCGATCAAGCGCATCCTCAGCCACTGGGTCCACGCGACCGGCGCCGGCTACGAGACCCGCGAGATGGTCCCGGTCCTCTCCGACCCGAACACCCAGTACGTCAACCGCTCGCGCTTCTGGACCCAGCTGCAGCCGTACCTCGAGCGCTTCGACCGCGATCAGGTCGAGGTCATCACCCAGGAGGAGCTGCAGCGCGACCGTGACGCGACGATGCGCAAGGCCTTTGCCTATGCCGGCGTCGACGAGAGCTTCACCTCCGAGCAGTTCGACCGCGAGTGGGAGAAGTCGGCGGCGAAGTCCGGCGACAAATACCAGTTCATGGAGAAGCTGATCAAGCTGCCGGGCTTCCGCTCCTTCGACCGCAACTTCGATCGCCTGCCGGAGCGGATGCGCTGGATCGTCGAGAAGGTCGTCCACGACCCCGACAAACCGTCGGCACCGAAGCCGGTCCTACCCGACGACCTCGTCGAGACCCTCCGCGGTCGCTTCACCGAGGAAGTCGCGGAGCTGCAGAAGTTCGCGGGCCGCGAGTTCGTCGGCTGGAACGACTACTCGGCCTGAGAGCGCTGGCGGGACCCGAAGATTCGCGGGCCCTCAAGCTGTCGCCGGAGAAGAGATGGGGCCTCGGGAAGGATAGGCCTCCGCCCCGCCGCGTTCGCACTTTGCCGTAGCCGGTACAGCAAAGTGCGAACGCGTCGGGGGCGTTGGCCGGCGGGACCTCGGGGAAGGGCCCGGCCCCCTCAAGCTGTCGCCCGGGCGAGAGGGATTCGGCCCCCCTCAGGCTGCCGCCCGCAGCGGAAAGGGCCCCGGCCCCCTCGAGCTGTCGCCCATAGGCGAAAGGGATGCGGCCGTCTCGTCCACGGCCCTGGCAGGCTGTGGCCGTGGCCGAGACGGCCGGGGGTGCGGGGAGCGGGCGGGGGAGCACGGAAGGCCCCCGCGGGAGGGTGCGGGCGGATCCCTCACGCGAGGGACACGGCGCTCCCACGGATCCGGGACGCGCGTCCCACGGACCCCCGTGATCCAGGCCCCCGGGGCCGGGAGGTGCCACGGATCCCCCCGATCCCGGCCCCGGGGGCCGGGAGGTGTGACGGGACCGTCACGGAACGGGGACTGGTCACGAAGACGTAGGGAACCCCACGCTTCCTCCCGTGTTGTCCAACGCTCACGGACGCGTTCCGGACTTTGACCCTGCCATGGCAGGGTCAAAGTCCGGAACGCGTTCTCGGCCGTCCTTTCCGGTCCGTC
>JAFDWO010000136.1 GCA_018268415.1 Actinomycetota bacterium
ATCGTGTTCTCGGGGTTCATCACCGCCTGGCGTTTCGCGACCGTGCCGACCAGCCGCTCACCGCTCTCGGTGAAGGCGACGACGGACGGCGTGGTGCGACCACCCTCGGCGTTCTCGAGAACGGTCGGCTCCCCGCCCTCCATAACGGCGACGCAGGAATTGGTCGTTCCCAGGTCGATTCCGATCGTTTTTGCCACTTTTGCTGCTCCCTCCAGGGGTTTCGTTATATATGCCTAAGAAATCTAAGTGGCAGTATGGCAGATCTATCGAGGGGTCTCAAGGCGATCCTGGACGAATCTCGGGGCGGATATGTTGCGAGGGGGAAACGAGGCGGGAGGGCCTCGCAAAACCGGCTCGGCAGAGCCGTCAACAGGAGGGAAGAGTCTTGAACCACGCCCATCCGCGCACACGCTTTGTCGCGCCGGCGCTCCTCGGTGCCGCGCTGCTGGCGGCGGTGCTGCTCGTCGCCGCCCACGCGACGGCGAAGCCGAAGAATGCCGTCAAGCCGCAGCCGACCGACGTCAAGGTGATGACCCGGAACATCTACCTCGGCGCCGACCTCGGCCCGGCGATCGCGGCCAAAGGCGTCACCGCGTTCACCGAGGCGACCGGCCAGATCCTCCGCGAAGTCACCGCCAACGACTTCCCGGTGCGGGCCAAGGGCCTGGCCAAGGAGATCCTGCAGAAGGAACCCGACCTGGTCGGCCTGCAGGAGGTCGCCGAGTGGCGCACCGGGCCGCCCAGCCTCGAAACCCTGCTCGGCGGCTCGGCACCGCACGCGACCACCGTTCGCTACGACTACCTCGCCGAACTCCTGAAGCAGCTGAACAAGGGCAAGCAGCGCTATCGCGCGGCGGTCGTCAACCCGGAGTTCGACTTCGAAGCGCCGGCCGATGAAAACGGGGCGCCCGGGGACGGGCCGAACTCGCTGATCGCCAACGCCGAGATCAACGGCCGGCTGACGATGCGCGACGTGATCCTCGCCAAGGTCGGTCCCGAAGTGAAGGTCTCGAATCCCCGCAAGGGCCACTTCAAGAGCCTCCTCACCGAGGAAATCTCCGGCGCCAAGGTGACCGTGACCCGCGGCTGGGCCTCGGTCGACGCGACCGTGAACGGCTCGACCCCGTTCCACCTCGTCGACACCCACCTCGAATCGTTCGACCCGCAGACGGTCGTGCCGAGCATCCGCGCCCAGCAGGCCGCCGAACTAGTCGCCCCGAACGGGCCGCTGACGAGCAAGCTGCCGACGATCCTGGTTGGTGATCTCAACTCCGACACCAGGACGGCCGTCCAGCCCGGCGATGGTCAGGCCTACGAAACGCTGGTCAAGGCCGGGATGCGGGAACGCAGCACCTACGAACCGCTCAGCTGCTGCCTCAAGACCTCGCTGCTGCCGGTCGCCGACGGCGGCGCCGCGAGCCAGTTCGACCACAAGGTCGACCACATCATGACTCGCGACCCGAAGCAGGTGAAGCTGGTCAACTCCTCGGTCACCGGCCGCAGCCCCCAGAACGGCTTCTGGGACTCCGACCACGCGGGCCTCTTCAGCACCCTGAAGATCTACCCCTGACGACGGCGTTGACGGGCCGAAAACTCCAGACATAGTGGAGTTTTCGGCCCACCAACCGGTGTGGCGCGCGGCCGGCTGGGGCCCGAGGGAAGGGCCGGCGCTCAGGCAAGCCGGCGCCCGGGAAGGGACGGGGGCCTGGGTGAGCCGGCGCCCGTGGGGGAAGGGCCCCCGGCCCCTCAAGCTGCCGCCCGTGGGGAAGGGTCCCCGGCCCCCCTCAAGCTGCCGCCCGCGGGAAAAGGCCCCCGGTCCCCTCGAGCTGCCGCCCATGGCGCAAAGGGATGCGGCCGTCTCGTCCACGGCCCGGGCAGGCTGTGGCCGTGGCCGAGACGGCCGGGGGTGCGGGGAGCGGGCGGGGGAAGCACGGAAGGCCCCCGCGGGAGGGTGCGGGAGAGTGAGGCGGATCCCTCACGCGAGGGACACGGGTCTCCCACGGATCCCCCGATCCCGGCGTCCGGGGGCCGGAGGGTGCGACCGATCCGTCACGGGACCGTCACCGAAGGGGGACCCCGTCACGGAGACGTAGGGAACGTCACCCTTCCCTCCCACCCTTCGCCATTACTCAAGGATCTCCGTGTTTAGTTTCGGTTGCTCAGCAACCAAAACTCGACGCGCGTCCCACGGACCCCCGATCCCGGCGTCCGGGGGCCGGAAGTGCGACCCTTCCGTCACGGGACCGTCACGGAAGAGCGACCCCGTCACGAAGACGTCGGGAACTCCACGCCTCCTCCCGTGTTGTCCAACGCTCACGGACGCGTTCCGGACTTTGACCCTGCCATGGCAGGGTCAAAGTCCGGAACGTGTTCCCGGGCCCTCCTTCCGGGCCCGGGAACGGACCAAAGGGTCCCGGGAGGGTGACGTTCCCGGCATCTTTGTGACCGATCGGGGCGGGGTGTGGCCCCTCCCGCACGGACCCGTCACGGAAGTCCGACCCCCTCCCGTCCCGGGCGCCTCATGGCGCTCACAGCCTGCCAGGAGCGCCATGAGGCGCCCGGGACCATCTCGGACGGGTGCGGGGCCCGGGGTCGCGCCGCATCTCGGACGGGCGCGGGGGCCCGGGGTCGGGACGCAACTCGGACGGGCGCGCGACCCGGGCCGCTCCGCATCGCCGCCCCCGTGCCGCATCTCGGACGGGTGCCACGCCCACGAGTCGCGCCTGGCCCTTCTCGACGGTCCCGCCCCTCCGCTAGTTCCTATGCGCCTCATAGGCGCATAAGGAACAGCGGAGGGATCTCGGGGACGGCGGGACGGGCGCGGACCGCGCCGCCCCGCGCCCCCCAGGACGCAACTCGGCCGGCCGGCCCGGCCGCGAGCCACGCCCGACCCCCCCGCCAGCCTCAAACGCCGTGGAAGCCTGCCGGTGCTGGGATCGCCGGCGCTGCTCAGCCGGCGCCGGCGACGGTGCCGACGAATTCGGCGACTTCTTTTTGCTGCTCGGGATTCAGGATCCCGGGGGGCATCCGGCCGGGGGCGGAGGAGTCGACGCCTTCCTTCTCCGCGTTGAGGACGCGTTCGGCGACGCCTTTGGCCGCTTCCGGCGTTTCGGCCTGGCCGGACGGGGCGAGAAGTTCGTCGAGGTCGGGGCCGTAGTTGCCGTCGGTGCCCGCCGCGTAGAGCGTGTGGCAGGTGCCGCAGTTGGTCTGGAAGAGCGCCTGGCCCTGTTTCAGGTTCGCGGGCACGGCTTCAACGCCCGTGTTTGCGTCGCCGCTGCCGCGGAACGCCAGCCACGGGATGACCACCGCGAGGACGAAGACCAAGAGGCCGAAGGTGATGAAAGTGCTCTTCTTCATGGAGAGGCGGCGCGGATACTAACTCGCGGCACCCCCAGAGGCGGCGTCGCCACCCGCCGGCGCCGGCGGGGTCACCCGTCCGCGATCAGCTCGCGGTGGTCCAGCTCCCGGTACCAAGGGCACATCCGGCGCAGGTCGCAGTCCCCGCATTTCGGCTTGGGACGGCAAAGCGTGCGCCCGTGGCGGATCAGGTTGACGTGCAGCTCGTAGGCGTCCTCGGGCGGCACGACGGCCAGCATCTCGTCGTGGGCGCGCTCGAGCGAGGCCTTCGCCGGGAACAGCCCGAGTCGCCCGCCGACCCGGTGGATGTGGACGTCGACCGGGATCTCCGGCAGGCCCCAGCTGAAGATCAGGACGCAGGCGGCGGTTTTGCGGCCGACGCCGGGCAGGCTCAGGAGATAGGCGCGTGACTCCTCGATCGGCGCGTCCTCGGTCCAGTCGAGGTTCGGCTCCGGCCCCAGCTCGCGCAGGATCGCCTGGATCCGCGGCGCCTTCTGTTGCGCCAGCCCGCCCGGCCGGATCGCGTCCTCGACCTCCCCGACCGGCGCGTCGCGCACTTCGTCCCAGCTCGGGAAGCGCGCCCGCAGCAGTTCGAAGGCGCGCCCGCTGTTGCGGTCGTTGGTGTGCTGGGACAGGATCGTCAGCACCAGCTCGTCGATCGGCCGCCGGTTCGGCTCGTTGACCGGCACCCCGTACATCTCCCGCAGCCGTTCGCGGATCGCGCGCACCCGCCGTCTGTCCGGGCGTCGCCAGACAGGTTTGTTTTCGCGCTTGTTCGGGGAGGTCGTCGCCATCGTCAGGGTCCCTGCTTAACGCAGGATTACAATCGAGGTTTCATGTCGCGTGTCTTCTCTGCTGTCACCGCCAGGCTGCCCAAGGGTTGGGGCGACGCCGGGAGGCAGCTCGGGATCCTCGTCCTCGTCGACCTGATCTACGAGCTCGGCCGTGGCCTCGCAGATCAAAGCAGGCCTGACGCGATGCGCCACGGCGCCCAGATCATCGACTTCGAGCGCTCTACCCACACGCTCTTCGAGCCGGCTCTGCAGAAGCTCTTCCTCCCCGCCCAGTGGACGATCGACGCCGCCAACTTCCTCTACATCAACGCCCAGTTCTCGATCGCGCTCGGCTTCCTCGTCTGGCTCTACCTGTTCCGCAACGAGTCGTACTACTTCGTGCGCAACATGTTCGTGGTCTCGATGTGCCTGGCGCTGATCGGTTACATCGGCTTCCCGACCGCGCCGCCGCGGATGTTCCCGCAGGATGGGTTCATCGACACGATCGTCAAGTTCTCCTCGATCAACCACGACTCGGCGATCGCCAAGGTCTTCATCAACCCCTACGCGGCGGTGCCGAGCATGCACTGCGCCTTCGCGCTGATGATCGGCGCCTCCGGGATCGCCGTCTGCCGCCACTGGTGGGCGAAAGCGTGGTGGGCCTTCTGGCCGATCCTGATCGCCTGGGTGGTGATGGTCACCGCCAACCATTATTGGGTCGACTGGGCGCTCGGCTGGATGGTCGCGGTGGCGGCGTTCGCGATCGCCAAAGGCGCGCTGGCGCGCTGGAAACCGGAGGCCTGGGACTGGCAGTCGCCGAACCGAAGGCGCAGCGGGCAGCCGCAGGAGGTCGAGGCTTAGGAGGGAATCGGGCGCGTCGACGAGCCGATTTGTCCGGCGGGCCGCCCCACGACCCTCTAGCCTCATAAGTCGATGGCATCGTCGACGGCGCCCCCGCGGGCACCCGGTGGCCGCAACGGCCGCCCCGCCCCGCCCCGCAACAGCCAGGAGCTGCGCGCGTACGCCCGCGACCGCCTGATCGAGTCGCGGCTGACGCCGAACGCGATCTCGCTGATGGGGCTCTTCGGCAACCTCGTCGCCGCCTTCCTGGTCACCCAACGGCTCTTCTTCCTCGCCGGCGTCGCCTTCATCCTCGGCTCGGTGATGGACACGCTCGACGGCCGTTACTCGCGGATGTCGGGGAAGGGGACGCTCTTCGGTGCTTTCCTCGACTCGACCCTCGACCGGATCGAGGAGGGGATCGTGATCGCAGCTGTCGCCGGCTACTTCGCCTCGCGCGGGGAAGACTTCGCCGCGGCGATCTGCGTGGTCGCCGTGCTCGGCTCGCTGATGGTCTCCTACACGCGCGCCCGGGCCGAGGCGCTGGGGGTCGAGTGCAAGGTCGGCCTCGCCACTCGCCCGGTTCGCGTGGTGCTACTTTCGATCGGCTTGATCTTCGCCAAGGGCGCCGGAATCGGGGATTTCGAACTCCTCGCACCGGCGATCTACGTCATCGCCGGTCTGACGATCTTCACCGTCTTCCAGCGCGTCTGGCACGTTCGCAACGAACTGACCCGGATGGACGCGAGCGCGGCGGACGAGGGCGAGGGCGGGCCGTCGTAGGGCCCTGCAAGTCTGTAACCAGCACGGGCGCCGGGTGTCCTTACCCACTCAGCGCCATTCCTTGAGGAGGAACCAGAGAACTTATGAGCGAGAGCAACGGAGCACACGGGCGCGACGAGGCCAAGGTCCGCGTCGCGATCGTCGGGGTCGGCAACTGCGCCAACTCCTTCATCCAGGGCGTCCACTACTACAAGGACGCCGATCCGACCGACGAAGTCCCGGGCCTGATGCACGTCGACCTCGGCGGGTACCACGTGCGTGACGTCGAGTTCGTCGCCGCCTTCGACATCGACCAGGAGAAGGTCGGCAAGGACCTCTCCGAGGCGATGTGGTCGGGGCAGAACGACACGATCAAGTTCGCCGACGTGCCGCACATCGGCGTCACCGTCCAGCGCGGCATGACCCACGACGGCCTCGGCAAGTACCTGAAAGAGAAAATCACCAAGGCGCCCGGCGAAACCGTCGATGTCGTGAAAGTCCTCCAGGACACGAAGGCCGACGTCGTCGTCTGCTACCTGCCGGTCGGCTCCGAGGACGCCACCAAGTGGTACGTCGAACAGGCCCTCAAAGCCGGCGTCGGCGTCGTCAACTGCCTGCCGGTGTTCATCGCCCGCGAGGACTACTGGGACAAGCAGTTCGAGAAAGCCGGGCTGCCGATCATCGGTGACGACATCAAGAGCCAGGTCGGCGCGACGATCGTCCACCGCCAGCTCGCCCGCCTGTTCCACGACCGCGGCGTGCGCCTCGAGCGGACCTCGCAGCTGAACGTCGGCGGCAACATGGACTTCTACAACATGCTCGAGCGCGAGCGGCTGGACTCGAAGAAGATCTCGAAGACCAACGCCGTCACCTCGATCATGGGGCATGACCTGCCGCCCGAGAACGTCCACGTTGGCCCCTCCGACTACGTGCCGTGGCTGACCGATCGCAAGTGGGCGCACATCCGCCTCGAGGGCAAAGCCTTCGGGGACGTGCCGCTGACCGCGGAGCTGAAGCTCGAGGTCTGGGACTCGCCGAACTCGGCCGGCGTCGTGATCGACGCGGTGCGGCTGATCAAGCTGGCGTTGAACAACGGCATCTCGGGCCAGCTCGACGGCCCCTCCAGCTACCTGATGAAGAGCCCCCACTCGCAGCGTCCCGACGACGAAGCGCGGGAACTGACCGAGGAATTCATCGAGGTCAACGCGCGCGGCGCGCGGACGCCGGTGGCCGAAGTTCCGCAGGACTGAGTCGAGGCGGGGGAGCGGGGTGACCCCTCTCTCACGAACAGCAGGGAGGTTCGTTCGGGGTCACCCCGCTCCCCCTCGTCTCGCAGGAGCCTGCTTCGGCGGGCTCCTATTGTTTAGCTGACGTGCCCTTGTCCCAGTCCTTGACGATTGCGCAGGTTTCGCCGCACCGGCGGACGACGCGGAAACCGGTAAACGAATTTGTCGCGCGGCTGAGTGAGGAGCTGGCGGCGCGGGGGCACAAGGTGGTGCGGATCGGCAGTGGCGAGCCGGTGAAGCGGCCGCTCACCGCGCGGCCCTTCGACGTCGTCCACGTTCATGAGCCGTTCGCGCCGAGCGTCTCTGCGGCGGCGCTCCGGCACTCGGTCTCACTGAACGTGGCGACCTTCCACGCGCCGCAGGAGCGGGTGCTCTCCACGCAGGTGGCGCGGCCCCTGGTGGAGATCTTCTTCGGGCGGATCGACGCCCGCACGGTCACCAGCGGAGCGACCGCGGAGCTTCTCGATGGCTATTTCCCGGCGAGCTACGAGCTGGTCGGCCCGCCCGCGGACGGGCGCGACTGGGCCGCCGTCGCCGACGACTTCGAAGCTGTCTACGAGCGTGTCCTCGCGCGGCGTCACGACCCGACCGGGGATCCGCAGCTGCGCGCCCGGCTGGCCCGGCGACCCCTGATCGAGGTCGACCTCCACATGCACACCGACCACTCCGGCGATTGTGCGACGCCGGTCGAGGTCCTCCTGCAGACGGCGCGGGACCGGGGGCTCGGGGCGATCGCGATCACCGACCACAACGAGGTCTCGGGGGCGCTGGAGGCGGCGGAGATCGCCGCCGGGATGGACGACCTCAAGGTGATCGTCGCCGAGGAGGTGAAGACCGCCGAGCAGGGCGAGGTGATCGGCCTCTTCCTCAAGGAGAAGATCCCCAAGGGGCTGACGATGGCGGAGACGATCGCCGCGATCCGCGAGCAGGGCGGCCTCGTCTACGTCCCGCACCCCTTCGACCGCTTCCACTCGGTGCCCGACTACGAGCACCTGCTCGACATCGTCGAGGACGTCGACCTGCTGGAGGTCTTCAACCCGCGGGTCATGCTCACCTCCTTCAACGAGGAGGCGGTGCGCTTCGCGAGCAAGTACCGGATCATCCCGGCGGCCGGGTCGGACTCCCACGTCGCCCAGGGGTTGGGGAGCGTGCGGCAGCGGATCCATGACTTCGACGGGCCGGCCGAGTTCCTGGAGGCGATGCGGGACGCCGACATCACCCGCAAGCACAAGAACCTGGTCTACGTCCAAACCCTCAAGTTCCTGCAGACGACGGGGCGGCCGAAGGCGCCGAAACGGCGCGTCAGCAACGCCAAACCGGCGCGTGGGGGGCGGCCGCGGCGGCCCGTCTCGGCCCGCCGGACGGCGGGTGGCGGGGCCGGCAAGAGCTGATGCACTCCGCTCGTCGCAAAGGAGGCGCGCCGACCTCGTCAAAGAGGTCCCGGCAGATGCATTCGACCGACGACGAGATCCGCGAGAAGTACCTCGAGAGGGCGATCCGCGAGCTCAACCAGATGAGCCGCGAAATCCTCGACTGCCCCTATTGCCCGCGCGGGAAGCTGATGCCGGTGCTCGGCTCCGGGCACCCGCAGGCGGACGTGATGATGATCAAGCACTCGCCGCTCTCCTCCGAGATCGAGGAGGGGGTCGCGTTCTACGGGCGCTCGGGCAACGCGCTGATGAAATCGTTCAAACGACTGGGGATCGACCCGATCGTCGTCTACGGGACGCTCTGTGTGAAGTGCCCGGTGGCGGAGCCCGACCTCGCCCCGCAGGAGTGCGTCGCCCGCCTGGTCGAGGAGATCGCGATCGTCCAGCCGAAGATCGTCGTGGTCATGGGCGAACCCAGCCTGCGTGTCCTCAACGGCCTCCAGGTGCCCCTGTCGCGGCCGATCGAGCAGCGTGAGGGGGAGATCCAGGCCTTCACCCCCACCATCGACGCCCTCTACGTCCCCGACATCGACGAAAGCCTCGACGAAGAGGGCGCCAAGCAGCGCTTCTGGCGAGCCTTCCGCATGCTCGGCAAGTGGTACGAGGACCTTCCGCCGTACTAGGGCGCCGGACTGGCGGGCGGCGGGCGTCTTCCGCCACGCTCTCTCAACGCCCCGATGTTGATGGGCCGAAAACTCAAGCATGGCTTGAGTTTTCGGCCCATCAACCTGGAGGTGTTGGGGAAGTGTGGCGTTCCAGCAGGGCCACGCACTCGATGTGGGGGGTCTGGGGGAACATGTCGACGGGGCGGACGCGGCGGAGCTTGTAGCCGGCCTCCTCGAGCTGGGAGGCGTTCGGGGCCAGGGTGGTCGGGTTGCAGGAGACGTAGACGATCTTCTGCGCCTCGCACTCGATCAGGCGGCGGACGATTTTCTGGGAGAGCCCGGCGCGGGGCGGGTCGACGACGACCACGTCCGGTTTGCCCGCCTCCTCGATCAGGGGGCGCACGCCGGTGCGGGCGTTGGCGGCGACGAACCTGGCGTTCTCGATCTTGTTGCGGCGGGCGTTGCGCTCGGCGTCGGCGATCGCCTCGGGGACGATCTCGAGGCCCCAGACCTCGCCCGCCGCCCCGGCCATCGAGAGGCCGATCGTGCCGATGCCGCAGAAGAGATCGAAGACGCGCTCCCGTCCCGTCAGCCCGGCGAACTCGGTCGCCACCGCGTAGAGGCGCTCGGCCATCTCGGTGTTGGTCTGGAAGAAGGCGCCGTGGGACATCTCGAAGTCGAGACCGCAGAGCTTCTCGTGCAGGCGCTCTTCGCCGAGCGCGCCGGTCGGGCCGTCGGTGCCGCCCGAGTCACCCTCGATCGTCGTGTGGAGGTCGACCGGTGGCCGCGGCAGCCGTGACGCGGTGGTGACCAGGCGGGTCTGGATCTGGCCGGTCCGCCGCCCCTCGCGGACGACGAGGTTGCGCAGCACGCCGCGCCGCGCCCGCGCGTCGTAGGCGGGGACGTCCTCCAGCCGGGCCCATTCGCGCACCCCGTTGCGCGCCGCGTTCCCCGCTTCGGAGGCGAGCTTGCAGTCGTCGACGTCGACGATCAGATCCCAGCGGCCGCGCGCGTGGAAGCCGAGCGCGACGCCCTCGTCGGCGGTGCCGACGGCACCCTCGCCGAAGGAGTACTCGAGCTTGTTGCGATACCGCCACTCTTCGACGGCGGGGACGATCGGCTCCATCTCGAAGCCGTCGAGGCCGCCGATCCGTCGCAGCGAATCCTCCACCTGGGCCTGCTTCTCGGCCAGCTGGCGCTCGTAGGGAAGGCCCTGCCACGGGGCGCCGGGGCAGGGCTCGCCGCCGTGGATGCAGCGGTCAGGGGTCCGGTCGGCGCCGGGACGAAGGAGGTCGATCGTGCGCGCCTCGGCGAAGCGCTTCTTGCCTTTCGTCACCTCGGCGAGGACGCGGTCACCCGGCAGCCCGCCCGCGACGAAGAGGACGAAGCCGTCCGCGCGGGCGACCCCGCGGCCGCCGAAGGCGAGCGAGTCGATCTCCACCTCGAGCCGCTCGCCTCGGCGCGGCGCCTTCCGCGGCGCCGCCTCGGTTCCGGTCCCGGCCTCCACTAAGGGAGTTTCCTGCGCGCCTGGCGGACCAGCTTTTCCAGCTCCGTGAGCAGCGCGTCGGTCTGTTTGCGGCCGCGTTTGAGCAGCTCGCCGATCATCTTCTCGGCGTCCCCGTGGGTCATCCGGCCGCGTTTGACGGCGTCGTCGACGACCTCCTGGATGCGCTCACGACTCAGCGTGACGCTGTGCTCGAGTGAGTCGCGCAACTGGGCGAAGCTTTTGTCGAGGCTCACCGATTTCGATTTCGACGACCCGGCTTTTTTGGCTTTCGCCGCCGTCGTTTTTTTCGCGGCCTGTTTTTTGCCCGCGTTCGGTTTCGCTTTTTTGCCCGCGGCTTTTTTCGTTTTGCTCGCCGCCGCTTTTTTCGGTTTCGCTTTCGCTTTTTTCGGTTTCGCTTTCGCTTTTTTCGGTTTCGCTTTGCCGGCGTCCGCTTTGCCGGTGTCTTTGTTGTCGGCCATCACGCGCCCCCTTTGTCACCGATTTCGAGTCTGGGACCTGTACCCACGCCCCGAATATCTCAATTCGCGAGCGCGGGTGGGTCCCCTCTGGTGAAGACCGCCTCGATCGGGGCGTGGTCGGAGAGGCGGAGGGCCTTGCCGTCGAGCGAGAGCTCGCGCCGCTCGGGCGGCCACGGAACCGGCGCCGTGTCAACCTCGAGGCCGCGCACGAGCACGTGGTCGATCTTCTTTGGCCCGGTCGTCGGCGAGGCGAGGCCGAAGTCCGCGGCCAGGCGCTCGAAGACCTCCGGGTCCTCGGCCGGGCGCAGGTTGAGGTCTCCGCCGAAGACGAGCGGCGCGTCGCCGGCCCAGTCGCTCGCCGCCCGGGCGCCGCGCAGCACGTCGGCGCTCGCCAGCTTCGGCCGGTCGTTGGTCGCGTGCAGGTTGGCGACGCAGAGGCCCGAGGCCGTCCGCGTGAAGGCCATCGCCCGTCGCTCCGGCTCGCCCGCGTGGATCTCCAGCTCGCGCCGCTCGGCGATCCCGCCGAGCTTCCCCGGCACCCGCACCAACGTCGTGTTCGAGCCGCCCTCGCCGCTCGCCATCAGGTCCGGGTTCTGCCGTGCCAGCAGCGCCCGCCAGAAGCCGAGCTCGTTGCGGGAGGTGAGGACGCGGTGGTACTCGGCAGCGCTCGCCCGCGCCAGCGGCCCGGCGAAGCGCGGCGGGCACTCCTGCAGCATCGCCACGTCCCAGGCGGCGCTCGAGAGCAGCGTCGCGAACTCCGGGGTGAGATCGCGGTTGACCTGGATGTGGGTCTCGTTGGACTCGTCCAGGCGCAGGAAACGTGAGCGCCAGGTGCGTAGCTCGGGGTCCGGCGGGAAGTCGCGGCCGTGGAAGAGGTTCCAGGAGAGGACGGTGATCTTCATGTCGTCCGTAGTATCGGCGCCTTGAAGCGAGACTTCCTCACCGGTGAAGAGCTGAGCGCCTTCGAGCTGGAGCGCCTGCTCGATCGCGCCGCCGACCTCAAAGCGGGTCGTGATCCGGCGCGGAAGGGCGGTCGCCTCGGTGCCGACTCGCTCGCCGGGCGCAGCGTCGCGCTCGTCTTCGAGCGCCCCTCGACCCGCACGCGCATCTCCTTCGACGTCGGCGCCTCCGAGCTCGGCGCCCATCCGGTGGTGCTGCGCGGGGACGAAATGCAGCTCTCCCGCGGCGAGTCGATCGGCGACACCGCGCGCGTCCTTTCCCGCATGGTCGACGGAGTGGTGATCCGCTCCGGGTCCCACGAACGGGTGGTCGAGCTGGCCAAGGCCGCCGACGTCCCGGTCGTCAACGCCCTGACCCCGTTGCACCACCCCTGCCAGGCGATCGCCGACCTGCTGACGCTGCGGGAGCGCTTCGGTGATCTCGCCGGACTGCGCCTCGCCTACGTCGGCGATGGCAACAACGTGGCGCGGTCGCTGGCCGTGCTGGGGGAGCTTGCCGGGGTCGAAGTGGTCGTCGCGGCGCCCGCTGATTACCAGCTCGAGGAGGCCCACGGGGTGAAGCTGACCGGCGATCCGCGCGCCGCCGCGGCCGACGCCGACGCCCTCTACGCCGACGTCTGGGTGAGCATGGGCGACGAAGACGAGGAGCGGCGGCGGCGTGATCTCGCCCCGTTCCGGCTCGACGCCGACCTGCTCGACGCGGCGAAGGACTCGGCGGTCGTTCTGCACTGCCTTCCGGCCCACCCGGGCGACGAGATCACCGCCGACGTCCTCTACGGCCCGCAGTCGGCCGTCTTCGACCAGGCCGAGAATCGCCTGCACGCGCAGAAGGCCCTGCTCGAGCTGCTGCTCGGCTGACCCGCGGGGCGCGCGGGGCCGAGCCGGCGCTCGGGGACCGCGGCCCGGCCGAGCTGTCGCCCGGGCCCGAGGGGACGCTGCCGCCTCGAGCTGTGCCCGAGGAAGGGGACGTGGCCCTCTCGCCGCGACCCCGGCAGGTTGTGGCCGTGCCGAGAGGGCCGGGGTATGAACGGCGTGGAGGATTCGTGACCGAACTCGCCCCGTCACGAAGACGCCGGGAACGTCACTCCTCCTCCCCGATCCCTCCACGCTCAGGAATGTCCGTGGAATATTGCCGTTGCTGGGGAACGGCAATATTCCACGGAGGTTCCTGAGCGTTGATCCGGGCCCGGGAAGCGACCGGGCGCCGGTTCCTCCAGACGATCACGGAGGCACGACTTCGTGATCGTCCCCGTGTCGTCTTCCCCACGCACCCCTCCCGTCCCGGGTACGCACCTCGGGGGCCGCCCCGCCACGCATCCGACGTCGATGGCGCGTCAACATCCCCGGCGCGCCTGATCGCTATCGTGTCCGACCCGCTGCCCAAGCGGAATTCTCGCTACCATGGGCGGCATACGCAAGAGTTTTGGAGCGGTCAACCAAGAGAGGATAGGCGGGGAATGTCGCCTGTAGAAACTGAGAAGCAGGAGGGTCCTTTGGCGCGCACCGTGAGCGCGTTGGTCGACGATGCGGCGGAGCGTCTTGCCGCGGTGGGGATCGATACCCCGCGCGAGGACGCGGAAGCGATCGTTGCCGACGCCCTGGGCGTCAAACCCTCGGAGCTCTCGGTCGACAGCGCCGACGACGTCTCCGCGGAGGCTGCCGCCGCGATCGAGGCGATGGTCCGCAAGCGGGTCGAACGCGAACCGCTGGCCTACGTCCTCGGCCGCGCCCCGTTTCGCGATCTCGAGATCGCCGTCGACTCGCGCGTGCTGTGGCCGCGCAAGGAGACCGAGCTGCTGGTCGAGGTGGGGACGAAGCTGCCGCAGGGTGCCCGCGTCCACGAGGTCGGCACCGGCTCCGGGGCGATCGCCCTGGCGCTGATGTCGGAGCGTCCCGACCTGAAGATCACCGCCTCGGACCTCTCGCCGGAGGCGGTCGAAGCGGCGCGCGAGAACGCCGAGCGCCTCGGCCTCGACTTCGACGTGCGGGTCGCCAAGGGCCTGCCGGACGACCTCGGCGAGGTCGACATGGTGATCGCCAACCTCCCGTACATCAGCGACGAGACGATCGACCAGCGCTCGCCGGAGATCCACGCCGAGCCGCTGATCGCGATCACCGCCGATTGTGGGCCCGACGGGCTCGGGGTGATCCGTGGGTTGATCGCGGAAACGCCTTCGGGCACGCTGATGGCAATGGAGCACGACACCCACCACGGCCCGGCGATGCAGGAACTGCTGAACGAGGCGGAAACCCTGCGCGACTACGAGGGCAACGAGCGCGTCAGCGTCGGCAAGGCGCCGTGACCGACGAGCCGTCGGGGCAGGACGCGGCGGCTGAGGTGGGGGCCGCCGCCGAGAGCAAGGCGCCCGCGAAGGGCGATCGCTCGGCCGACACGTCGGGCGCGAGCGAGGCAAATCGCCGGGCGAAGGTGGAGCGGCTGCGCGGGGAAGGGATCAATCCCTACCCGCACAGCTTCCTGCCGCGTGATCACGCGGCCGACATCGTCGCCGCGCACGATCCGGCGACGCTGGAGGAGGGCGAGCACCCGGAGTTCGGCTACCGGGTGATGGGCCGGGTGACCGGCAAGCGCGGGCACGGCAAAGTCGTCTTCTTCGACATCCGTGACGTCAGCGGGACGATCCAGGCCTACGCGCGGCGCGACAAGCTCGGCGAGGAGGCCTTCGAGCGGATCGAAGAGCTCGATCTCGCCGACATCGTCGGGGTCGAGGGCGTCCTCTACGTGACCAAGCGGGGGGAGCTCGCGGTCAGCGTCGACACCTGCACCCTGTTGGCGCCGGCGCTGAAAGACCCGCCCGACCTTTTTCACGGGATCAAAGACCCGGAGGTGCGCTATCGCCAGCGCGAGCTCGACCTGATCGCCAACGAATCGTCACGGGAGATCTTCAAGAAGCGCTCCGAGCTGACCTTCGCGATCCGCGAGTACATGCACGAGCGGGGCTGGGTCGAGCTGGAAACGCCGATCCTGCAGCGGCTCACCGGTGGTGCGGCGGCGCGGCCGTTCGTCACCCACCACAACGCGCTCGACCGTGATCTCTTCCTGCGCACGGCGACCGAGCTCTACCTGAAGCGGGCGATCGTCGGCGGCTTCGAGGACGTCTACGAGTTCGGCAAGTTCTTCCGCAACGAGGGGATGTCCCCGAACCACAATCCCGAGTTCACGATGCTCGAGATGTTCGTCGGCGGTGCCGACTGGATCGGCGTCATGGAGTTCCAGGAGAACCTCGTCGCGGCCGTGGTCGAGAAGGTGATGGGGACGACGGTGGTCGAGCACGACGGGGTGGAGATCGACTTCAAGGCGCCCTGGCCGCGGGTGGTCCTGCGCGACGAGCTGCTGAAGGACACCGGCGTCGACATCTACAAGGCAAGCCGCGACGAGCTGGCGGAGCTGGCCGGGGATGATGCCGAGGAGACCGACGACTGGGCCGGCCTCGTCGACACCCTGCAGGGCAAGCTGGTCGAGCCGAAGCTGATCCAGCCGACCTTCATCACCGTGCTGCCGATCGACATCTGGCCGCTGGTCAAGCACCACCCCGACGACCCGAAGGTCTGCGAGGCGTTCGACGGCATCGTCGCCGGGCTCGAGATCCTCGGCGGCGGCACCGACATCAACGACCCGATCGAACAGCGCGAGCGCTTCATCGGCCAGCGCGAACGTCAGGAGACCGGGGCCGAGGAGGATCCGCACCCGACCGATCTCGAGTTTGTGCGGGCGCTGGAATACGGGATGCCGCCGGCGAGCGGCTGTGGCCTCGGCATCGACCGCCTGCTGATGCTGATGACCGGGTCAAAGACCCTGCGCGACGTGATCATCTACCCGGCGATGAGGGAGCTCCCAGGCGAGCAGTGACCTCGGTGTTGACGGGCCGAAAACTCAAGATGGACTTGAGTTTTCGGCCCGTCAACCTGGTGCCTCAGACGGATCGCAGGAGGCCGCCGTCGATCGGGATCGCCGTGCCGGTGATGTAGGCGGCGCGGTCGGAGGCGAGGAAGGCGACGAGGTCGCCGAACTCGGCGGGGAGGCCGAGGCGCTTGGCCGGAACCGTCGCGCGCGCGCTCCGCTCCGCGTTCTCCATCGAGCCCTCGTTCGCGGCCAGCCGGTCGGTGGCGAATTTGCCGGTGACGACGGTGTTGACGGTGATCCCGTCGGCGGCGACCTCGCCCGCGAGCGTCTTCAGGAACCCGACCGCCGCCGAGCGGACCGAGTTGGAGATGGCGAGGGTCGGGATCGGCTCGACGGTCGAGTTGGAGCCGACGTTGACGATCCGCCCCCAGCGGCGCTCCCGCATCCCCGGCAGGACGCCTGCGGTCAGCACCCGCACCCCGAGGACGAGCGAGCGGTAGGCCTCCTCCCACTCCGCGAGCGAGTTGTCGAACGGGCCGCCCATCGGTGGGCCGCCGCTGTTGACGACGAGGATGTCGACCGGCCCGAGCGCCGCCTCGACCTCGCCGGGAAGCTCCGCGAGCCGGTCGAGGTCACCGGCGTCGGCGACGAACGCGGTCACGTCACCGCCGAGCTCCGCGACCGTCGCGTCGAGCCGCTCGCGGCTCCGGGAGGCGACCGCCACCCGCGCCCCCTCGCGGGCCAGTGCCGCGGCGATCCCGCGCCCGATCCCCTTGCTCGCGCCCATCACCAAGGCGACGCGGTCGTCGATCCCGAGGTCCATGCGGTCGAGCCTACGGGGCGAGGCGTTCGAGCACCTCGCCGTCGGCGGAGACGGCGAGGACCGTAGGGACGACCGCGATCCCGTACTTGCGCGCAAGGTCGGGGCGCTCGCGCACGTCGAGCTTGACCAGCGTGCCGTCGGCCGCGAGCCGCCGCTCCCACTCCTGGCACTCCGAGCAGAGCGGGTGGGTGAACTCGACGAAGAGCCGGTCGGGCGCGTCGGCGGGAAGGTCGGCGGCGTCGATGCGGTCGTGGTGGCGGGGCGAGATGCCGCGCAGGCGGGCGGAGAGCTTGTAGATCTCGCAGCCGGTGCAGAAGTTGGTGACGGCGGCGAGCAGCGCGAGCGCCGCGACCAGTCCGCCGAGCACGGTGCCGACGGTCGGCGCCCCGAGCCACCAGGCGAGCGCCGCGGCGCCGAGGAAGGCGGCGCCCATCATGTTGGCGAGGCGCGGCGGGCGCGAGTCCTCGAGCTCGCCCTCGCCGAGGCGCGGCTGGATCAGCTCGTAGTAGGCGAGGCAGGTGAGGCAGAAGCGCCGGCCGAACGTCAGCCCGAGGAACAGCTGGAGCCCCATCAGCGCCCACAGCACGGGCCAGCCGAGCACCGCCCCCGCGAGCGCCACGATCCCGACCACCGCCTGATTGAAGCGCGGCGCGCGGGCATCGATGACGTCGGTGTCCCGCCAGGGGTCGGCGGTGCGCGGTCGGTGGGCGCTCGTGGCTGGGGATGCGGTGGCCATCACTACTGAGCTTAGGGACCCGGTTTAGTTGGGAATCGGGAGTGCGACCTCGCGGTCGAGCCGGAGGGCGGCGGCGAAGGCCGTGTCGTGGGTGGCGACGACGAGCGCGCCCGGCCAGTCGAGGACCGCCGCCTCGAACACCTCGAGCGACTCGATGTCGAGGTGGTTGGTGGGCTCGTCGAGGAGCAGGCAGGTGGCGCGCCGGTGGGCCGCAAGGGCCAGTTCGGCGCGGGTGCGCTCGCCGGGGGAGAGGGTGGAGGCGGGCCGCTCGACCTGGGCGGCGGTGAGGCCGAAGGCCGCCAGCGCGGTGCGGGCGTCGGTCTCGTCGAGCCCGGTGGCGGCGCGCAGGACGGCGGTCGCGGTGCGCTCGCCGCCCATCGCTTCGCGGTCCTGGCCGAGGGTGGCGACCACCGCGCCGGGAGCGGCGCGGCGGCGGCCTGCGGCGAGCGGCAGCCTGCCCTCCAACGCGGCGAGGACGGTCGACTTGCCCGCGCCGTTCGGTCCGGCGAGCCGCAGCCGGTCCCCGTAGGAGACGGCCAGGTCGAGCGGACCGAGCCGCCAGCCGGCGCGGCGTACCTCGGCGCCCTCGAGGGCGAGCGCGGCGCCGCCGCGCCGCTCGGCCGCGCTCAGCTCGAGGGCGAGGCGCGCCGGCTCGATCGGCTTGTCGGGGACCTCGACCTGCGCGCGGCGGGTGGAGAGGCGCGCGGCCCGGTGTCGCATGCCGTCGGCGCGTTGGCGGACGTACTCGCGCGCGTGCTTGTCGCCGTCGGGGGAGCGCCGCGAGTCGACCCGTGCCGCGCTGGCCGCGGCACGCCGACGGATCTCCCGGTCGACGGCGGCGAGGCGGTCGCGCTCGGCGATCGCCTGCTCGTACTCACGCGAGGCACGCGCCCGAGCGTCGGCCCGCTCTCGCTGAAATGCCTCCCAGCCGCCCGAGTAGCGGGTCGCCTTGCCTGCGTCGAGATCGACGATGGAGTCGGCGAAGTCGGCCAGTAACGCGCGGTCGTGGGAGACGAGGACGATGGCGCCGGTGTGTTCGCCCAGCAGCGCGCGCAGCCGGGCGAGCCCGTCGGCGTCGAGGTGGTTGGTCGGCTCGTCGAGGAGCAGGACGTCGCAGCGGGCCACCCGGACGGCGGCGAGTCCGCCCCGCGATGCCTGCCCGCCGGAGAGGGTCGACAGGGGTCGGTCCAGCAGCTCCGGCGCGAGCCCCAGCTCTGCCGCCGCGCCCGCCAGCCGCGCCTCGGCGTCCTCGCCGCCGAGCGCGAGCCAACGGTCGAGGGCGGCGGCGTGCGCCTCGATGGCCGCGAGGTCGCCGCCCTCCAGGGCCGCGAGGTGCCGATCGACCTCCCGCGCCGCCCCCGCGACCCCGATCCGCGCGAGGATCGCCTCCCGCGCCGAGGTGGTCGGGGTTGCGACCAGCTGCGGCAGGTACGCGACGCTCCCGTGTCGCGCCACCGTCCCCCCGTCGGCCTCGCCCTCCCCCGCGAGGATCCGGAGCAGCGTCGACTTGCCGCTCCCGTTGCGGCCGACCAGCCCGATCCGGTCCCCGTCGTGGACCTGCAGATCGACCGACTCGAGCACCGTTCGAGTCCCGAATGAACGACTGACGCCCCGGGCGTCAAGAAAAGTAGAAGGCATGCGTTTGCTCCCTTCCGGAGCCAAAAGACTGCGAGCACAAGATGCCGCGGATCCCGGCGATGCCGGATCCCTCAAAGGCGGCTGTCAGTGCGCGTCACGCATGCGATGGCCCGGCTCACGGGCCGCGAACCACCGTAGCAACCCGTCGCTCCGGTCGCGTCAGCCGTTCGACTCGAACATCGCCACCGGCCGCAGGGGTGAGCCGGAGCCGTCGCGGATCCGCAGCGGCAGGGCGATGATCAGGCCGGTGGGCGGGAGCAGGCCGAGGTTCTCGAAGCCCTCGCCGATCAGGATCCGGTTCGGCAGGAAGTAGGTCCGATGCCCGAACTCGGTCAGCACCTCGCCGTTGACCAGCGAGATGTCGCAGGCGACGGTG
Source organism: Actinomycetota bacterium (assembly GCA_018268415.1). Taxonomy (GTDB): domain Bacteria; phylum Actinomycetota; class Thermoleophilia; order Solirubrobacterales; family 70-9; genus VAYN01. Next base: position 19,413 of record JAFDWO010000136.1, read on the forward strand.
TCCGAGCAGACCGCCTTGACGCCGCGCCCGGCGAGGTAATCGCAGGCGTCCTCGGCGAGCCCCGCGTTGAAGTCGGCCCAGTAGCGCCGCCGCTCCCAGTCCGGATCGTCGGGACGGAAGTACCTGCTCCAGCCGAAGTCGACCAGCGCGACGTCGCCTGCCTGCAGGCGGAAGTCCGCCCGCTCCTCCTCGGCCTGCAGCTGGGCGCGCGTGATCAGTTGGCCGGGCTGCGGTGCGAGCCGACCGAGGTCGTACTTCTTGTAAGGGCCGAGCAGCCCGTCGATCTCGACGTTCTCGATCGTCGCGTCGGTCATCTCCGGGTGGACGTGGATCGGCGCGTCGACGTGGGCGCCGTGGTGCTCGGAGATCACCAGGGTCTGGGCGTAGTAGCCGTGGCGCTCGTGGCTGCGGGCGTCGTGGATCACCTCGAGGTCGGGGTGGACGGTCATTTTCGGCAGGTCGGACTGCAGGCGCGGCGAGAGGTCGACCATGCGCGTCCGCGATCGCAGCTCGGCGAAGAGCTCGACGATCGATTTCTCCTCCATCGCTCCTCCTACGGTTTGACGGGTGGCGCAATGATGTATATACGTCTGTACGACTGAAGTCCACCCGAAGGTGGCGAATTGGCCCTCGCATACGAGCGAATCAGCGACGACATCCGTTCCCAGATCGACGCCGGCAGCCTCTTGCCGGCCGATCGGCTGCCCGCCGAGACGGCCCTGGCGGAGCGTTACGGAGTAACGCGGATGACGGTGCGTCACGCCCTGACCTCGCTGGTCGACGGCGGCTACCTCTACCGTCGCCACGGCGTCGGCACGTTCGTCGCCGACCCGGCTCGCCGTCGGTCCCTGAACCGGCTGCGGAGCTTCGCCGAGGAACTGCGCGAGGCGGGACGCGAGGTCTCGACCGAGATGCTGGCGAGCGCGGTCGTCCCCGCCGCCGGAGAGCCGGCCGCCGAGCTCGGTCTCGAGCAGGGGGAGGAGGTGGTCTTCCTGGCGCGGCTGCGGCTGGTCGACGGCGGACCGGCTGCCGTCCAGCAGTCCTGGGTCCCGCGCCGGCTCGCCCCCGGGCTCGAGGACGAGCCACTGCTCGAGGGCTCCCTCTATCGGACCCTCGAGGCGCGCTTCGGGGTCGTCGCGAGCTACGCCGACCAGCGGATCCTCGCCGTCGCCGCCGACGTCGCCCTGGCCGAGGCCCTCGCGGTCGAGCCGGGATCGCCGCTGCTGCAGACCGACCGGACCGCCCGCGATCACCGTGACGTCGCGGTCGAGCACGCCCGCAGCTGGAGCCGGCCCGAGTTCGAACTGGTCACCCATCTCGAGCGCTGAGGCTCGGGCGGAAAAGGAGGAGCGATGAAAGCGGACCTGGAGCGGAAGGTGAGCGGCGGCGAGGTGGTCGTCGATGCCCTCCGTGCCCTCGGGATCGACGTCATGTTCGGCGTGCCAGGGGGGCAGACCCTGGCGATCGTCGACGCGGTGCTCGACACCGAGGAGATCCGCTTCGTCACCGCCCGCCACGAGGGCTCGGCCGCCTGCATGGCCGATGCCTACGCGCGGATCACCGGGCGCCCGGCGGCCTGTATCGCCACCACCGGCCCCGGCGCCACCAACATGCTGACCGGCATCGGCGGCGCGTTCCGCGACTCCAGCCCGGTGATCGCGATCACCTGCAACAACCGGCTCGCCGACCTCGGCCGCGACGACGCCCAGGCGGCCGACCACGTGGCGATCTACCAGCCGTTGGTCAAGTGGGCGAAGCTGGTCTCCACCGCGGGCTCGATCCGCCAGGTGTTGGAGGAGGCCTACATCCGCGCCACCGGCGGCTGCCCCGGGCCGGTGCTCGTCGACTTCGCCCGTGATGTGCTCGAGGACCCGGTCGACTTCGACTTCGAGCCGCGCCCCGGTCCGGCGTCGATGGCGACCCTCGCGCGCCAGCGGATCGCCGGCGACCCGGCGCGGATCGACGCCGCGGCGGAGGTGCTGGCGGGCGCCCGGGCGCCGGTGCTCTGGGTCGGCAACGGGGTGAAGATCGCCGACGCGGGAGCGGCGGCGCTCGCCCTCGGGCGGCGGTTCTCGATGCCGGTGATCACGACCTTCAACGGGATGGGCGCGGTGCCGACCACCGATCCGCTCGTCTACGGGGCGCTCACCCGGATGGGGACCGACCTCTCCTCGCGCGTCCTCGCCGATGCCGACGTGCTGGTCGCGGTCGGCAACAGCCTGAACGCCGTCTCGACCGGGCGCTGGTCGATGGCGCTGCCGGAGACGATCATCCAGGTCGACGTCGAGCCCGCCAACGTCGGCCGCTACTACGCCGAGCGCACCGCGGGGATCATCGGTGATGCGGCCGCCGTGATGACGGCGTTGGCCGAGGCCTCGGCGACCGGTGGGCGTGACGAGGCCGCCGCCGCTGCCCGAGCCGAGCGGCTCGCCGACCTGGCCGCGGCCCGCGAGCGCTGGTGGGCCGACACCGACGTGATCGCCGCGGCGCCGGGGACGATCTCGCCGGCCGCGGTGATGCGCGAGGCGCGGGCCGGTGCGCCGGAGGAGACGATCGCCCTGGTCGACGCCGGCAATCCGGGCATCTGGTCCTACCTGTGGCCGATCCTCCGGTCCGGCACCTACTTCAAGCCGGTCGGCTTCGGCAACATGGGCTTCGCCCTCCCCGCGGCGATCGCCGCCAAGATCGCCCGCCCGGCGGCGCCGGTGCTGGCGCTGATCGGCGACGGCTCGCTGGGGATGACCCTCGCCGAGCTGGAGACCGTGGCTCGTGAGGAGCTCGCGGTATGCCTACTGGTGATGAACGACAGCGGCTACGGAAACATCCGTCAGGAGCAGCTCCTCCACTACGGCGAGCGCCGCCTCGGAGTCGACTTCGTCGACGTCGATTACGCGGCGATCGCGCGCGCCTGCGGGTTGCAGGCGGTGCGGGTCACGGAGGCCGGGGAGCTGGCCGACGTCGTCGCCGACGCGTTCGCCTCCGGCCGGCCGTGGCTGATCGACGCGGTCATCGACCCCGACATCAGCGCCTGGACCTACCCGCCCTTCCGTCCGTACCGGACCGGGGACGAGTAGATCGTGGCGACTCCGCCCGGAGTCGTCCTGGCGATCGACGTCGGCAGCTCCCGCACCCGCGTCACCCTGCTCGACCGTGAGGGGCGGGCGCTCCGCCACGAGGCGGCGCCGACCCCGGTCGAATGCCCCGCCCCGGGGCGCTCGGAGCTACGGCTGGACCGGCTGTGGGGGGTGCTGAGGGCGGCGGTACGGGCCCTCGAGCCGGGCGAGTCCGCGGTCGCCGCGATCGGCGTCACGGGCTTGATGAGCACCGCCTTCCTCGACTCCGAGGGCAGCGCGGTGGGGTCCGCGATGCTCTGGAACGACGACCGTGCCGCCCCGTTCGCGGCGGCGGGAGAGGACCTCGCACGGCTCACCGCGCGGACGGCGAGGCGCCCACCGAACGGCGAGATGTGGGGCCCGCGGCTGGCCTGGCTGGGCCTGAACGAACCGCGCCGACGTGCCGCCGTGGCGCGCCTCGGCACGGTCAAGGACGCCGTGGTGGCGCAGCTCACCGGGCGCGTGGTCACCGACCCGACCTCGGCCTCCTACAGCGGCCTCTTCGAGGTCGCCGCCGGCTCCTGGTCCGCGGCGGCGGCGGCCGCCTGGGAGGTGGGTGAGGAGCTCCTGCCGCCGGTCCTCGCCGCCGCGGGGCTCGCCGGGGAGCTCGCTCCCGCCGCGGCGACCGAGCTGGGGCTGGCACCGGGGATCCCGGTCTGTGCGGGCGCTCCCGACGGCAGCGTCGGTGCGCTCGCGGCGGGTGGCGTGGGCGCCGGTCGCACCGTCGACATCGCCGGCACCTCGGACGTGATCAACCACCTCCTCGACCGTCCCTCGTCGGCCGAGGCCGGTCCGACGGTGCTCAATGCCTTCGTCGCGCCGGGCCTGTGGGGGCTCGGCGGGCCGACCGGGATGACCGGCGGCGCCCTCGACTGGACCGCGCGCCTGCTGGGCTACCGGTCGGTGGCGGCGGCGCTCGCGGTGCTCGGCCCGGAGATCGACCGGATCGGCCCCGGTGCCGGCGGCGTCAGCTTCCGGCCGCACCTCTCGGGCAGCCGGTTCCCGGAATGGCGGAGCGCCGCCGCCGGCTCGATCGCCGGGCTGCGGCCCGAGCACGGGGCCGCCCACCTGCTCGCGGCGGCGCTCGAGGGAGCCGCCTTCACGGTCGCTGCCGGCCTCGAGGCGATCCGTGATCGCGGGGAGACGGTGCGCGAGTTGCGGGTCGGTGGCGGTCTGGCGGGCGAGGGCCGCTCGCTGCGGCTGCGCGCCACGGCCGCCGGCGTCCCGGTCCGCGCGTCGCTCGAGCCGGAGATGTCGACGCTAGGCGCCGGCCTCCTCGCCGCGGTCGGTGCGGGGCTCTTCGACGACCTTCCCGCGGCAGTCGCCGCCTTCGCCCCGGAGGCCGTCGTCGTCGAGCCCGACGAGGCCGCGGCCCCCGCCCTCGCTGCCGCCTTCGACCGCTGGCGGGAGCTCGGTCCCGGGGCGCCGTGAGGGCGGCACGCCGATCTCAGCCGCGGGCCGCCGCGACCGCGGCCGTCCCCGCTTGCTGCAGGAGGCCGAGGTCGGAGGAGATGGCGCGGAAGCGGACCCGCGGATCGTCCAGCGCGATCCCGCCGAGCACCGCGCCGCCCGCCTCGACCGCGTCGCAGATCTCGGCCACGCGGGCGTCGAACGCCTCGTCGTCGAGCCCGACGTCGGCGCGCAGGTCGGCGGTGCCGACGAAGACGACGTCGGGGCCCGCGGCGAGGATCTCGGCGAGGCTGTCGTCGGTGGTCGCGGTCTCGATCTGGGCGACGACGAGCGGCGGCTCGGCCGCCGCGGAGGCGAGATAATCGCCCATGCCGACCGCGCCGTACCCGGCCCGTCGGTGGGCGAGGCTGATCGACCGGGTGCCGGTCGGGGCGTAGCGGGTGGCGGCGCGCAGCTCGTGGACCTGCGCTGCCGTCCGCACGGTGGAGAGCTGGATGCCGACGCAGCCCGCCTCCAACAGCCGGTTGACCAGGCCGCGGTCGTTGGCGGCGATCCGCGCGAGCGCCGGGAAGCCGATCGCCGCCGCGTGGGCGGCCAGCCCGATCGCGTCGCCCTCGTCGAGCTGGGAGTGCTCGAGGTCGATCAGGCAGAAGTCGAACCCCGCCCCGGCGGCGATCTCCAGTGCCTGGGTCGAGGGGAGCTTGACGAAGAGTCCGAGGTTCTGGGAGCGGAGTTTCACGATATATGCCACCCTTTCACATTGTGAGTTCTTCTGGGAGAGGGAAGAAGGCGGAGCGCAGCGATCCCGACGAGTCGAACACCGGCTTCCAGGCGGTCGCCCGGGCGACCGAACTGCTCGGCATGTTCAGCACCGACGAGCCGGCCCTCAGCCTCGCGCAGATGTCCGCGCGGCTCGAGGTCAGCAAACCGACCGCCCACCGTTATGCGACCGCGCTGCGCCGGGCGGGTTTCCTCAACCACGCCGACGGCGTCTACACGCTGGGCCCGCGGGTGGTCGAGCTCGCGGCGGCGGCGCTGGCGGGACTCGACGTGATCGAGGTCGCCGGCCCCCACCTCGACCGACTCGGCGCCGCCACCCGCCAGACCTCGGTGCTCGCGGTCTGGGACGGCGAGGCGCCCGTCGCGGTCCGCGTCCACGATGCCGCCGCCGGACAGATCGTCCGCGTCGTCGTCAGCGTCGGCTCGCGCCTGACCACCGACGGTGCCCACGGACGGGTCTTCCGCGCGTACCTCGACCCCGGCGACGAGAGTCCCGAGCTGATCCGCGCGCGCCGCGACGGCGTCGTCTACTCGGCGAGCGTCGTGGAGGGCATCCGGGCCCTCGCCGCGCCGGTCTTCCAGGGCGACCAGATCGTCGCGACGATGGCGCTGGTCGGCACCGCAGCTGCGATCCCGGGGGGCACGCGCAGCCAGATGGCACGCAGCCTGCGCGAGGCGGCGGCGGCGCTTTCGCTCGATCTTGGTCATGTGGCTGACGTCGGTGGCTGAATGACGAGGCTATTCTGCATACGTATGCTGGTCGATGCGGCGCCGTCCGCCACGACCACGTCAGGAGGAGGGATCACTTGAGTTCGACCGCTTCTAAAACGACCCTGTCGACCGCGCTGGCGGAGTGGATCGTCGACTTCGACCTCGACGCCCACGGCGACGAGCTGCGCGAGGCGGGCCGCCGGGCGCTGATCAACTCGGTCGGCACCGGCGTCGCCGCCTACGGCCTGCCCGATGTTCAGCGCCTGGTCGAGATCGTCGCCGAGGAAGGCGCGACCGGGCCGGCGACGGTGCTCGTCAACGGGGCCAAGACGGCGGCCCAGGTCGCCCTCTGGCCGAACGCGGCGCTCTTCAACGTGCTCACCCAGGAGGAGACGCACACCGTCAGCGGCACCCACCCGGCGGAGACGACGGCGCCGATCTGCCTGACCCTCGGCGAGCGCCTCGGCAGCCGCGGCGCCGACCTGCTCGAGGCCTTCGTCGTCGGCATCGAGGCGACGGTCGCCTGCGCGAGCATGGAGCTGACCCCGGAAGTCAAAGTCGACAACTGCCAGGGTCCGGCCGTGTACGGCTCGATCGGCGCGGCCGCGGCGGCGGCAAAGTTGCTCGGGTTCGACGCGGCGACCACCGCCAACGCGCTCGGCCTCGCCGTCAACACCACCGCCGGGCTCTCCGAGTGCGTCCACGTCGGCACCAGCGAGTACCACTTCAACGTCCCGCACGCCTCGGTCAACGGCTGGATGGCGGCGGCGCTGGCACGCAAGGGAGCGGTCGCCGCGCCGACCGCCTTCGAGGGCTATGCGGGCTTCTACCAGCTGTTCGGCGCCTCCCCGCGCGAGCAGCTCGCCGCCCATGACGTGGTCGGCGACGTGCTCGGCCATCTCGAGGGTCCGGAGTGGGGCGTGGCCGAGGTCATCTACAAGCCCTACCCGGTCTACTTCTTCAACCAGGCGCTGGTCGACGGCGCCAGGAAGATCCGCGAATCCGCCGACTTCGACCCCGCGGCGATCGAGTCGGTCCGGCTCGAGATGGGCACTTTCGCGATGGCCTCGGGCGGTCCCAACCGGCCGCCGTATGCCGACCGCGACAACGTTCTCGGGGCCGGCGCCTTCTGTGTCGCCGCGATGCTCCTGCGCGGTGCCCTCGGCCTCGCCGAGACCCAGGACGTCGCCGCCCCGGACATCCTCGGGCTGCTGGAGCGGACCGAGGTGGTCGGCGTCGACGGGCTGATGACGGCGAGGATCGAGGTCGCTACCGGGTCCGGCTCCTTCGCCTTCGACGCCGACCGGGAAGGGCGGGACTACCGCCTGTCGACCCCCGAGGTCGAAGGCATCTACCGCGAGGCGGCCGCCAACGTCTACGACGAGGAGCAGGCGGAGCGACTGCTGGCGATGTTGCGCGAGATCGAGGACGTCGGCGACGTCGGCGACCTGGTCGCGGCGATGACCCTGGCGGAGGGAAGCGGATGAGCGCGCCCGACCGACAGGGCGTCTTCGTCGGCGGCGCCTGGAGCACCGGTGCGGGCGAGGCGCGACCGGTCCTCGACCCCTCGAACGAGCAGCCGCTCGCGACCGTCGCCGACGCGAGCGCCGAGCAGGTCGCCGCCGCCGTGGCCGCTGCCCGCGAGGCGCAGCGCGACTGGAGCCTGCGCCCGGCGATCGAGCGCGGCGAGGTGCTGCGCAAGCTCGGGGACCTGCTCGAGGCCAATGCCGGGAGCCTGGCCGAGACGGTCACCGCCGAGGTCGGCAAGCCCGCCGCGCAGGCGGCGGGCGAGGTCGGCTTCGCCGCCGCGATCTTTCGTTACACGGCGGAGTGGGCGCGCCGGCTGACCGGCGACGTCCTGCCCAGCGACGAACGCGACGAAACGATCAACGTGCTGCGCGTGCCGATCGGGACCGTGGCGGCGATCTGCGCCTGGAACTTCCCCCTGGCGCTGTTCTCGCGCAAGGTCGCGCCGGCCCTGCTGGTGGGCAATACGGTGGTCGCCAAGCCGAGCGAGCTGACCCCGCTCGCGGCTCTGGCGGCGACCGAGCTGGCGGTCGAGGCGGGCGTCCCGGCGGGCGTCCTCAACCTCGTCTGCGGTGGCCCGGAGACCGGGCGGGCGCTGGTCCGTGACCCGCGGATCGGGATGGTGACGATGACCGGCAGCACCCGCGCCGGCCGCCAGATCCTCGCCGACGTCGCCGAGAACATGACCCGGGTCTCGCTCGAGCTCGGCGGCAAGGCGCCGGCCATCGTCCTGCGCGACACCGACCTCGACGCCGCGGTCGCGAACGTGGTCGGCGCGCGGCACCTGAACAGCGGCCAGGTCTGCACCTGCGCCGAGGTCGTCTACGTCGAGCACGCCGTCGCCGACGAGTTCGCCGCCCGTTACGCGGCGGCCGTCGCGGGCCTGCGGGTCGGCGACCCGCGCGAGGACCCCGACCTCGGGCCGCTGGCGAGTGCCGCGCAGCTGGAGAAGGTCGGCGGTGCGGTCGGCGGCGCGCTGGCGGCAGGCGCCACGGCGCTGGTCGAGGGGGGACGGCTCGAGGACCGCGGCCCCGGCTACTGGTTCGCGCCGGTCGTCCTGCGCGACGTCGACGCGTCGATGCCGGTGGTCGCCGACGAGGTCTTCGGCCCGGTCACGCCGCTGGTCGAGGTCGGTTCGCTGGGGGAGGCGATCGAGCACGCCAACGCCTCGCCGTACGGCCTCTCGGCCTACCTCTACACCAACGACTACGGCAAGGCGATGCGCGCCGCGCGCGACCTCGACTGCGGCGAGCTCTACATCAACCGCAGCATCGGCGAGGCGCTCCAGGCGCACCATTCCGGCCACCGCCAGTCGGGGATGGGCGGCGAGGACGGCCTCTACGGACTCCAGCGCTACACGCAGCTGCGCAGCGTCTACCACCACTTCGGAGCAGCAGAGAAGGAGAGCCCTGATGGCATTTGACCGCACCAAGCCACCGGGCGAGGCGACCCTCGCCCAGACTCCCGAGGCGGCCTACGGCCTCGAGTTCGGCAAGACCTACGTGGCCCCCGAGGATGAGCGGCCGGCAGTGTCGCTGAACCCCGACCAGGGTCGCGTCCTGGCCGCCTGGGCCGACCGCCTGATCCCCGCCGGGGATGGTTGGCCGGGGGCCGCGGAGGTCGGCGCGGTCACCTACGCCGACAACGTCGCCTCGCGCTCGCCGCTCCTGCGGGCGATGCTCCTGCGGGCGGTGGACCTGGTCGAGCGCGAGGCGCTCGGGCGGCACGGGGAGGGCTTCGCCGGCTGTACCGACGAGCAACGCGCCGCGCTCCTGGGCGAGCTCGAGGGGGACGAGGACGACGGCCCCCTCTTCGACCTGATCCTGGAGCTGATCTTCGAGGGCTACTACCGCGCCGCGCCGGTGCTCGAGATGGTCGAGAAGAGGACCGGCTTCCGGGTGATGGCGCCGGTCGAGGGAGTCGAGATCGAGCCCTTCGACGAGAGCCTGCTGGGGCGGGTCAAGCAGCTGCCCCGACGGTGGCGGGAGGTGGCCGCATGAACGCGACCGAGCCCGACGTGCTGGTGATCGGGGCGGGCGCCGCCGGCGCCGCGCTGACCTGGCGACTCGCCTCGAAAGGCGCCTCTGTCGTCTGCCTCGAGGAGGGCGACTGGGTCGACCGCGACACGATCCCGAAGGGTCACGTCGACTGGGAGGTGCGTGGCCGCCACTACTGGAACCCCGCCCCGTCGATCCGTGATCGCGAAGTCGATTACGCGGTGACCAACGGGGGCGAGAACCCCGTCGACCCGTTCATGTACTCGGCCGTCGGCGGGAGCACGATCGGCTTCGGCGCCCAGTACTGGCGCCTCCAACCATCAGACTTTCGCGCCCGCACGCTGGATGACTTCGGCGTCGACTGGCCGATCGCCTACGAGGACCTCGCCCCCTACTACGACATCAACGAGCGCGAGACCGGCGTCTCCGGCCTGGCCGGAGACCCGACCGGACCGCAGCGCCCGGCCCCGCCGCTGCCGCCCAACGCGATGGGCTCGGTGGGCCGTCGCTGGGCGGCGGGCTTCGAGAAGCTCGGCTGGTACTGGTGGCCGCAGGACAGCGCGATCATCAGCCGCGACTATCGCGGCCGCGCCGCCTGCACGAACCGCAGCCAGTGCGCCTTCGGCTGTCCGCAGAAGGCGCTCTCGACCGCCGACGTCACCTACTGGCCGGTCGCCCTCGAGCTGGGGGCGGAGCTACGCGTCCGGGCGCGGGTCCGGCGCGTCATCCTCGACACCGCGGGTCGGGCCGTCGGGGTCGAGTACTACGACGCCGACGGTCGGCTGCAGGAGCAGCGGGCGAAGCGGGTGGTGATCTGCGCCGGGGGCATCGGCACGCCGCGGCTGCTGCTGATGTCGGCGAGCGCGACCCATCCGGACGGCCTCGCCAACTCGAGCGGGCAGGTCGGGCGCAACTTCATGGTCCACTGCCAGACCCTCGTCGCCGGGCGTTTCGAGGAGCCGACCGAGTCCTACGCCGGGACGGTCGGCTCGATGTCCTCGCGGCAGTTCTACGAGACCGATCCCGATAACGACTTCGTCCGCGGCTTCATCGTCGCCGGCAACCGCGGCTACTCGCCGCTGTTGACCGCGCTGCAGTTCCGGCTCTGGGGCGGCGAGCATCACGAGAAGCTCGAGCACCACCTCAACCACGACGCCACCGTGTACGTCTGCGGCGACGACGAGCCCGAGGAACACAACCGGGTCGAGCTCGACCACGGCCGGCTCGACGACTTCGGCCTGCCCGGCGTGACGACCAGCTACACGATGTCGGAGAACAGCCGGCGGATGACCGAGGCGGCGATCGGCCGCGCGACCGAGCTGTGCATGGCCGCCGGGGCCGACTCGGTGCGTGACTTCGGCGTCGCGCCCGGCTTCGGCTGGCACCTGCTCGGCACCGCGCGGATGGGCGCCGATGCGGGCGCCTCGGTGGTCGACGCGGACCACCGGGCGCACGACGTGCCGGGCCTCTACATCGCCGACGGCAGCTCGATGCCGACCGGCGGCGCGGTCAATCCGGCGCACACCATCCAGGCGCTTGCCCTGCGTGCCGCCGACCGGATCTGGGAGGGCCGCAACGATGGCTGAGGCGACGCAGATCGAGTTCCCCGCGGTCGAGGAGGTGCGGCTGCGCCGCCTGGCGATGCCGCTGGAGGAGCCGATCCGGAGTGGCATCCACGCGATCGACTCGATCCACCTGTTCACCGCCGAGGTGAGCGCCGGCGGCTCTACCGGCCTCGGCTATGCGTTCTCGTTCCGGCCCAACGAGATCGCCGCGGTGGCGGCCCTGGGCGCCGACCTGGCGAAGGTCGTGATGGAAGGGCGGCGGGGCGTGCGCGCTCACTGGCAGGCGATGTGGGACCACCTCAACTTCATCGGCCACGAGGGGGCGGGCGTGATGGCGATGGCGGCGATCGACACGGCGCTCTGGGACCTGCTCGCCCGCGAGGCGGGCCTGCCGCTCTACCGGCTGCTCGGCGCGGCCGAGCCGGGCGTCGACGTCTACGGCGCGGGCGGCTGGATCTCCTGGCCGGTCGAGCGGGTGGTCGAGGAGGCCCGCAGCTTCGCCGCCGCCGGCTACCGCGCCTACAAGATGCGGGTCGGCTCGCGCGACTGGCGCGGCGACGCCGAGCGGGTGCGCACGGTGCGCGAGGCGCTCGACCCCGGCTTCGGCCTGATGGTCGACGTCAACCAGGCCTGGAGCGTCGACGTCGCGATGCGGTTCGGACAGGCACTCGAGGAGGTCGGGCTGATCTGGATCGAGGAGCCGACCGATGCCCAGGACCACGCCGGTCAGGCCCGCCTGGCGCGCCGCCTGCACACCCCCATCGCGGCGGGGGAGACGCTCTGGGGACGGCGGGGCTTCACCGAGCTGCTCGCCGCCGGTGGGGTCGACGTGGTCCAGCTCGACCTGATGCGGTGTGGCGGGATCACCCCGTTCATGGCGATCGTGCCGCTGGTCGAAGCGACGCGCGCGCCGGTCACCTCGCATCTCTTCACCCCGATCAGCGCCCACCTCCTGGCGGCCTGCGCGCGGCCCTACATGGCCGAGCACCTGCCGAGCTGGTTCGACCCGTTCTTCGCCCAGCCGCCGCGGATCGTCGACGGCACCCTGCTGCCGACCGAGGAGCCGGGGATCGGCCTCGAGCTGGCCGCAAGCGCGCGCGAGCGCTGGGAGGTGCGCTCGTGAACGCCACCGAGCTGCTGCGCGGGGCGGTCGATCTGCACATCCACCCGAGCCCCTCGCCCTATCCACGGCGGGTCGATGCGATCGGTGCGGCGGAGGCGGCGGCGCGCCACGGGATGCGGGCGATCGTCCTCAAGTCCCACCACAGCGACACGGCGATGCTGATCGACGCGTTCGCCGACCGTGGTCTCGCCGAGATCCCGGTGACGGTAAAGGGCGGCGTCGTCCTCAACAGCCAGGTCGGCGGCATCAACCCGCACGCCGTGGCGCTCTCGCTGGCGATGGGCGGGCGCATCGTCTGGCTGCCGACGATCTCGGCCCCGCCGCACATCGCCTCGACCGGGCACGCCTTCCCGACCGCGACCGTCGACCTGCCCGAGGAGCCGCCGGTCGACGTCTGGGCCGACGCGGAGGGCGGCGAGCTGAAGCCGGAGCTGCACGAGATCCTGGCGATGCTCGCCAAGGCCGACGCGATCCTCGCGTCCGGCCACGTCGGCGCGGCCTCGATCGTCGCCACCTTCGAAGCCGCCCACGCCGCGGGCGTCAGGCGCCTCCTGGTCAACCACCCGAACTTCATCGTCGACGTCGGGTCGGCCGAGGCGAGGCGACTGGTCGAGCTCGGCGCCTACATCGAGCACGAGGCATCGATGTACGACGAGCGCTCGAAGTTCCACGCCTACGGCATCGAGACGCTGGAAGGGTGGATCGAGCTGGCGGGCCCCGAGCACACCGTGCTCGCGTCCGATCTTGGCCAGGCGAACAACCCCCTGCCACCGGAATCGCTCGCGCTGATCGCCGAGCGGTTGTCGGCCAACGGCACCGCGGCCGAGGACCTCCGGGCGCTGCTCGCCCGCAACCCGGCGCGGCTGCTCGGACTTGACGAGGACGCCGCGGCGTGAAATGGTGTGGGCCACCAAGCGGTTCAGTGTTCCACTATATGGAACTCCACAGCTGGACCGCTTGCACCACCGGGAAGATGGAAGAGAACGGCAGTCAGATTCAGGTGATCGACCGCGCGGTCGCGTTGATGCGGGCGCTTTCCGATGCCGACGGCCCGGTGGGCCTGCGTGATCTCGCCCGTCGCGTCGGACTGTCGCCCAGCACCACCCGCCGGATCCTCGCCTCGCTCGCCCACCACGGGCTCTGCGAGCAGACGCCGGAGGGGTCCTACCGACTCGGGCTGGTCCTCTTCGAGCTCGGCAGCAAGGTCGAAGCCAACCTCGACGTCCGCACGCGCAGCCTGCCCGCCCTGCAGCGACTGTCCGAGCAGTCGCACCTGACGGCGTTCGTCTGCATCCAGCGCGACGACCGGGCGATCGCGATCGAGCGGGTCGACGGACGCTATGCGTTCTCGCTGGCGCTGACCGTGGGCGGCTCGCTGCCGCTGCACGCCGGCGGCGCCTCGCGGGCGCTGCTCGCCTTCCTGCCCGAGGAGGAGATCCGGCGCCTGCTCGGCTCGAGCCCGCGCGAGGCCTTCACCGGACGCACCATCACCGACCCCGAGGAGATCGTCGCCGACCTGCGCGAGGTGCGCGAGCGCGGCTACGCGATCTCCGACGAGGACGTCACGCCTGGCGTCGCCGCGCTCGGCATGCCGGTTTTCGGCCACCTCTACGCCGATCGCCCGGTCGCCTCGGTCTCGATCGCCGGCCTCGTGCCGCAGGTGCTGGGGGACGATCGCGAGCGGCTGCTCGGCCTGCTCCGCGAGGCCGCCGAGGAGATCTCCCGCGAACTTGGCCATGGCCTCACCGAGGGCCAGGAACCCGGCAAACCGAGCGAAGGAGCGGCCGCATGAGCGAGCAGAACGAGTTGGTGATCGACATCGGTGAGGGCCGTGACTTCTACGGGCTCGGCGCCCGCGTGCACCGGCTGGTCCACCCGAAGACCACCGGCTCCGACCAGGTCGGGGTCTCGGTCGCCATGCACGGTCCCGGCGAGATCGTCAAACGCCACCGCCATCCCTACGAGGAGGCCTACTACGTGATCAAAGGGGAGGGCGTGATGTACATGGAGGGCCGCGAGGAGATCGAGCTCCATCCCGGCCGCGCCGTCTACATCCCGCCGGAAACCATCCATGGGCAGCGCAACACGTCGGACGTCGACGACCTCTGGATTCTCTGCTCGCTGTCGCCACCGCCCCCCGAGGGCGAGACCCCGGAGCTGTTCGAATGAGCCCCGCCGCCACCAACGCGGTCGACCGCGAGACGATCGAGCGGCTCGAAGAGCGCGCCCTCTTCATCCGCAAGGAAACGATCCGGCTGATCTCGATCGCCAAGGTCGGCCACTACGCCTCGGCCTTCTCCTGCGCGGAGATCCTCTCGACCCTGTTCTACGGGGTGATGGACCTGAAGCAGGGGGAGCCCGACTGGCCCGACCGTGATCGCTTCATGTTCGGCAAGGGCCATGCCGCCGTCGCCCTCTACCCGATCCTCGCCGACCACGGCTTCCTCGACCGCGAGGTGCTCGACGAGTACACCAAGCTCGGCAACCCGCTCGGCGATCACCCGGACCGCACCCGGGTCCCTGGGGTCGACTTCTCCAGCGGCTCGATCGGCCATGCCCTCTCGGCGGGCCTCGGGATGGTCCTCGCGGGCCGGCTCGACGGTCGCGACTTCAACTCGTTCGTGCTGTTGGGCGACGGCGAGCAGAACGAGGGCCAGGTCTGGGAAGCGGCGATGTCGGCAGCCCACCACCGGGCCGGCCGGGTGATCGTGATCATCGATCGCAACCGGTACTGCCTCGACGGCGAGGTCGACGAGGTGATGGGGATCGAGCCGCTCGACGAGAAGTGGCGGGCCTTCGGCTGGGACGTCCACGAGGTCGACGGTCACGATGTCTCGGCGCTCTGCCCGCTCCTGCGCTCGCTCGCCGACCGCGAGGCGCCCGAGCAGCCGGCGGTGGTCATCGCCCACACGGTCAAGGGCAAGGGCGTCCCCTTCATGGAGAGCGAAATCGGCTGGCACCTCGGCTACCTCAGCCCCGAGGACGAGGCGAAGGCCCTGGAGTACATCGAGTCCGCGGCGCAAAGGAGCTGACGATGGCGGCACAGCAGACGATCCAACGAACCACCGCCGAGAGCTGGACCCTGCTCGACCTGCTCGACCAGGCACCCGGGCTGCACGCGCTCGCCGATGCCCTGATCGAGATCACCGAAGAGGGTGCGCCGGTGGTGGCGCTGACCGGCGACCTGAAGTACTCCAACGGCCTCGTGCGGTACGCCGAGCGCTTCCCCGAGCGCTTCTTCAACATGGGGATCTCCGAGCAGAACATGGTCAGCGTCGCGGCCGGTATGGCGACCACCGGCCTCACCCCGTTCGTGGCCGATTTCGCCTCCTTCCTGCCGCTGCTCTGCTGCGAGCAGATCCGCACCGACGTCGCCTACTCGCAACTGCCGGTGCGCCTGATCGGCCACCACGCCGGGATCACGCTGGGCTTCTACGGGACCTCCCACCACGCCACCGAGGATCTCTCGATCACCCGCGCGATCGCCAACCTGACCGTCGTCGCCCCGACCGACGCGGCGATGCTCGCGGCGTCGATCCGCGCCTCGGTCGGCTGGGAGCAGCCGATCTATTACCGGATCGGCCGTGGTCGCGAGCCCGACGTCTACACGCCCGCGGAACTGCGCGACTTCGAGTTCGGTCGCGCGATCTGGCACCACTGGGGCGGCGACGCCGTCGTGATCGCGACCGGCTCGATGGTGGCGCCCGCCGCCGAAGCGGTCGAGCGCCTGCGCGGCGAGGGCCACGAGGTCGGCCTGCTCGACATGCACACGATCAAGCCGATCGACCGGCAGGCGATCCTGATGGCATCCGCGGGCGGGGCGCCGCTGATCACCGTCGAGGAGCACAACACCGTCGGCGGGCTCGGCGCGGCGGTCTCCGAAGTGCTGGCCGACAAGGGCTCGCGCTCGCGCCTGCGACGTCACGGGATCCCCGACGTCTACAGCCTGATCGGCCCGCCCACCCACCTGTACCGACACTACGGCCTCGAGGGCGCCGGGATCGAGGCGGTCATCCGCGAGGAGCTGGAGCGGGGCTGATGCGCCCGAAGTTGACGTCGGTCGAGGAGGCGATCGGCCTCTGCTCGTCCGGGGACGCCATCGCGCTCGGCGGGGCGACGATGCGCCGCAAGCCGATGGGCCTGGTCCGCGCCCTCGCCGGCGCCGACGTCGGTGACCTGGAGCTGTGGACCTGGATCGGCAGCGCCGACGTCGACCTGCTGATCGGGGCGGGCAAGGTGCGTGCGGTCAACTCGGCCTACGTCGGCTTCGGCGCCTTCGGCCTCGCCCAGACCAGCCGTCGCGCCTTCGCCGACGGCAGCGTCGACTTCCGCGATTGGAGCGAGAGCTCACTGGCCGAAGCCCTGCGGGCGGGGTCCGCCGGCCTTCCCGTCGCCCTCACCAAGGCGCTGCTCGGTACCTCGCTGGCGGCGGGGCTGGCGACCGAGGTCGACCTGCCGTTCACCGAGGAGCGCCTGATGGCGGTCCCGGCGGCGCGCCCCGACGTCGCGCTGATCCACGCCCAGAGCGCCGACGAGCTCGGCAACATCCGCCGCCGCCGCCCCAACCGCACCGACGACATCGATCACCTGATCGCGACCTCGGCGCGCCGTCTGATCGTCAGCGTCGAGGAGATCGTGCCCCGCGCGGAGGTGCTCGACGACCGCGACGCGACGATCATCCCGGGCACCTACGTCGACGCCGTGGTCCACCTTCCGGGCGGCGCCCACCCGACCGGCTGTGATGGCTACTACGACCCCGACCTGGCCCACCTCGCCGCCTACGCCGAGGCGAGTCGCAGCGCCGCCGGCATCGCCGACTACATCGCCACCTACGTCGACGGCGTCGATCCGGCGCGCTACCGCGAGTTGACCGCCGGGGAGGTCACGGCGTGACCGCCGCCTTCGACACCGACCAGATGATGAGCGTGGCGCTCTCGCGCCTCCTCCACGACGGCGAGATCGGCTTCATCGGGGTCGGCTCGAGCGGCCGCGCCCACACCCTGGTCACCGGGCTGCCGATGATGGCCGGCCACCTGGCGCGCGGTCGCGGCGTCGACTTCGACCTTCAGATCGGCCCTCTGATCGCGCCCGATCTCGAGCAGCCGCCGGGCAGCTGGTTCGACAACGAGATCTACGGCTGGCGCGCCCCGGCGCTGATCGGCTCCGACGTGAACATGGACGGCTTCAAGCGCGGCGCCGTCTCGGTCGGCTTCATCTCGGGCGCCCAGATCGACCGCCACGGCAACGTCAACGTCAACCGCGTGCGCGCCGCCGACGGCGGCTGGAAGCGCCTCGGTGGGGCGCTGGCCCTGCCCGAGCACTGCGCCTTCGCGGGCCGGGTGCTGCTGCTCTGTGATCTCGCCGAGCGCACCCTGGTCGAGGAAGTCGACTTCGTCACCGGTTTCGGCCATCGTCACCGCGGCGTCACCCGCGCCGAGCTCGGCCTGCCCGGCGGCGGCCCGGCGGCGCTGGTCAGCGACCTTGCCGTCTTCGACTTCGCGGGCGGCGAGATGCGGCTGACGGGCCTCTACCCGGGCGTGAGCGCCGACCAGGTCGAGGACCGGATGGGCTTCGTCCCGGCCCGCGCTCCGGACCTCGCCGAGCTCGAGCCGCCGACCGCGGCGGAGCTCGAGCGCCTCGCCGGGCTGAACCTTCCCGAGCTTCCGTACTAGAGACCAAGGAGCGAGCGCAGATGACGACCAGCACCACGGCACGGATCTGGAAACCGGAGATCGAGACGATGTCTCGCGAGGAGCTGCGCGAGTTGCAGGGCCGGCGGCTGCGCGAGCAGGTCGCCTACGTCCACGAGCGCTCCCCCTTCTACCGGCGCAAGTTCGCCGCGATCGGGCTCGAGCCAGGCGACGTGCAGGGCGTCGACGACCTCCGCAAGCTGCCGTTCATCAGCAAGGACGAGCTGCGCCGCTCGCAGGACGAGACGCCGCCGTTCGGCGACCACGTCTGCGCGACCCGGGAGGAGATCGCCTGGCTGCCAAGCACCAGCGGTACCACCGGGACGCCGCTGTTGTTGCCGCGCACCGCGGCGGACATCGAGACCTGGACCGAGCTGAACGCGCGCGCCTTCACCGCGGTCGGGATCGGCCCCGACGACATCTACCAGAACATCCTCACCTACAACTGGATCTACGGCGGCATGGCCCTCCACCTGGGCGCCCAGCGCACCGGCGCGGTCGTCGTCAACGCGGGGATGGGCAACACCGAGAAGCAGATCTGGGCGCTCAAGTACATGGGCACCACCGCCTTCCACGCCACCCCGAGCTACCTGATCCACCTCGGCAATCGCTTCGCCGAAGCGGGCGAGACCGACCAGCTGAAGGTGCGGTCGATCGTCGCCGGCGGCGAGGTCGGGATGGCCGGCGCCGAGGCGAAGGCGCGGCTGCGGCGGCTGTTCCCGCGGGTCGAGACGCTGGCCGACGTCGGCGGCGTCACCGACGTCGGCACGATGATCTGGGCCGAGTGCCGGGAGATGTGCGGCGGCCACCTCGCCGAGGACTCGGTGATCTGCGAGATCCTCGACACCGAGACCGGCGAGCCGGTCGCCCCGGGCGAGGTCGGCGAGCTGGTCTTCACCGACGTCGTGACCAAGGGCGCGCCGCTCCTGCGCTACAAGGTCAACGACCTGACCCGCGTCGACGAGGCGCACTGTGACTGCGGCCGGACCCTGGCGCGCATCCCCGACGGCATCCTCGGCCGCGCCGACGACATGATCACGGTGCGGGCCGCCAACGTCTACCCGTCGGCGATCGACGAGATCGTCAAGAGCTTCGCCGAGATTCGCGGCGAGTACCAGGTGATCATCGACAAGCCCGGTGACCTCGACGTGATGACGCTGCGGCTGGAGCGCGCCGGCGACCTCTCCGCCGAGGCCGAACGCGACCTGCTGCGGCGGATCGACGATCGGGTGAAAATGAACTTCGGGTCGCGCGCCGAGATCGAGCTGCTCGACCCGGGGACCCTGCCGACCTTCGTCTACAAGGCGAAGCGGATCATCGACAAGCGCAAGGGCGAGAGCGAGCAGGACGCGGTCGACAAAGCTGCGGAGCAGCAACGGGGCTGAGCGCCCACGAGGGAAGGAGAGGCATGGCAGACAGGAGCGATCGCCAGGTCCGCGGGACGCTGGCGGGGGTCACCGAGGAGTCGGTAGCGGCGGCCCTGGCGCGGGTCGGGCAGGGCAGGGTCTACAGCCTGCAGTCGCACTGGTGGCGGGGCATGCCCGGGCACCCGGTGCACCCGCAGTTCGACGTCATCACCTACCGCTCACCGCACGGCGAGCGGGTGCAGAAGGACCAGGAGTACCTGAACCCGCCCCAGAACACGATCGGTTACGGGTTCGTCTCGGAGATGATCATGGGGACGGCACACACCGGCACCCACATCGACGCGCTCTGCCACGTCACCTGTGGCGAGGACCACGCCTGGCACGGCGGCTTCTCCTCGGACGAGTACCTGGGGGACTTCGGGGCGCTCAACTCCGACGCCTCCGAGCTGGCGCCGATCATCGCCCGCGGGATCATGCTCGATGTCCCCAGGGCCCTCGGGATCGATCACTGCGAGGCCGGCTACGCGATCACCGGTGCCGACCTGCAGGCCGCCGTCGACGGGCAGGGGATCGGGGTGCAGCCGGGTGACGTGATCCTGGTCCGCACCGGGCAGATGCAGTTCTGGCCCGACATGGAGGCCAACGCGGTCGCCGCCGACAGCGGCGTCGGGATGGACGGCTCGCATTGGTTGGCCGACCACGAGCCACTCGCCGTCGGTGCCGACAACGTCGCCTTCGAGTGCGCCCCCTCGGGTGTCGAGGGCAGCTCGCAGCCGGTCCACGTCCACCTGATCTACGAGCTCGGCATCCCGATCCTCGAGTGGGTCGACTGCGAGAAGCTGGCCGCCGACGGGGTCTACGAGTTCACCTTCATCTGCCTGCCGCTCGGGGTGATGGGGGCGACCGGCTCGATGGTGAACCCGATCGCGATCGTCTGATGTCGGAGGCGGCTCCGCAGCTGTGCGGCCGGCGCGCCCTGGTCACCGGCGCGGCGCGCGGGATCGGCCGGGGGATCGCGGCGGCCCTGGCCGCCGCCGGGGCGTCGGTGGCGATCTGCGATCGCGACGCGGCGGTCGACGCTGCCGCCGCGGAGCTGGGCGAGGCGGTGATCGGCCGGCGTTGTGACGTGGCCTCGACCGCCGAGGTCGAGGGCTGCGTCGAGTGGGCGGCGGCGGAGCTCGGCGCGCTCGACACGGTGGTCAACAACGCCGGCGTCCTCGGCGCCTGGAAGCTGGGGGAGACCAGCGACGAGCAGTGGGACCGGGTGATCGACGTGAACCTCACCGGCACCTTCCGGGTGACGCGGGCGGCGCTGCCGCGCCTGCTCGAATCGGGCCGCGGGAGCGTGATCTCGATCGCCTCGATCACGCCGTTGCGCGGTGAGGCGCGGACCACCGCCTACGCCGCCTCGAAGGGCGGGGTGGTCGGCTTCACCAAGGCGCTCTCGCGCGAGGTCGCCCACCGCGGCGTCACCGTCAACGCGATCGCTCCCGGCTACATCCTCACCGACCAGACCGCCGAGGTCTTCGGCGGCGAGTACGGGGACTCGATCCGCGCGCAGGTGACGATGCGCGAGTTCGGTCGGCCCGAGGACGTCGCCGGCGCCGCCGTGTACCTCGCCTCCGACGCGGCGCGTTACCTCACCGGTCAGGTCCTCGTCGTCGACGGGGGGGTGGTCTGAGGTGGCGGTCGAGGGGTTCCGCTTCAGCGTCCGCCAGGAGGTCTCGCCGCGTGATCTCGACGGCTTCGGCCACGTCAACAACGCCGTCTACCTCACCTACATGGAGAACGCCCGGGTCGCCTACCTGCGCGAGGTGCTCGGCGTCCGCCGGCTCGAGGACGTGCGCAACGTGATGGCGTCGGTGACGGTCGAGTTCAAGGCGCCGGCCTCCTTCGGCGACGTCCTCGAGGTGGCCGTGCGCTGCGAGCAGATCGGCGGCAAGAGCTTCGGCCTGCGTTACGCGATCGTCGGCGCGGACGGCACCACGGTCGCCACCGCGACGAGCGCCCAGGTGATGTTCGACTTCGCCACGCAGCAATCGATTCCGGTGCCGCCCGCCTGGCGCTGCTCGATCGAGACCTACGACCGTCAGGTCGAGGCGCAGTGATCGCGCGGCGCTATCAGGAGCCGGTGTCGGTGCCGGACGCGGTCATCGGCGTGCTCGCCGAAGCGGGGGTGGACGCGGTCTTCGGGATGCCCGGCGGCTACACCCTGAAGCTGTTCGACGCGCTGATCGACCACCCCGAGGTGCGCACCGTCCTCACCCGCGACGAGACCCTGGCCGGGGTGATGGCGGAGGTCTACGGGCGGCTGACCGGCAAGCCCGGCGTGGTGATCGGACAGGGCGCCTTCCTGGTCGCCAACGCGTTGCTCGGAGCGCTCGAGGCGCACCTCGGCAGCGCGCCGATGCTGCTGCTCGGCGATGCCACCGATTTTGCCCCGTTCACCCATCACGCGCCCTACCAGGCGGGGATGGCGCTGCCCGGCAACTGGGACGCGCGGGGAGCGCTCGGCGCGGTCACCAAGTGGGCGGCGGTGGTTCGCGATGGCGCCGAGGCGGTCCAGGTGACCCAGCAGGCGGTGCGGGCCGCGCTCAGCGACGACCCCGGACCGGTGGCGATGATCTACCACGGCGAGGCGCTCGACGACGAGGTCTCGGCCGCCTCGGTGCCGCGGGTGTACCCGACGTCGGCGTACCTGCCGCCCGCCCCGCCGCCGGTCGACCCGGCGGCGCTCGCGGCCGCGGTGCGGGCGTTGGCCACGGCGGAGCGGCCGGTGATCGTGGCCGGCAACGGGGTGCGGTTGGCGCGCGCCCACGAGGAGCTCGCCGAGCTGGCGCGGGCGCTCGGGGCGCCGGTGGTGACGACGGCGGGCGGCAAGGGGGTGCTCGCGGAGGTCGACCCCTACGCGCTCGGCGTCTTCGGCAACTTCGGCAGGCCGGCGGCGAACGAGGCGGTCGGGGCCGCCGACGCGGTGCTCGCGATCGGCACCCGGCTCGCGCCGACCGACACGGCCAACGAGAGCCCCGAGCTGATCGATCCCGAGCGCCAGGTCATCGTCCAGGTCGACGTCTCCGCCACCAACCTCGGCCTCGCGTTCCCGGTCGACCATGCGCTCCTCGGCGACGCCGGCGAGGCGATGCGCCGGCTGGTCGTCGAGCTCGGCGCGGCCGGCGGCCGGCCGGCGTCCCCGCCCTGGGCGGCCGGCGGCGAGGAGGTGTGGTCGGCAGGCCCGGAGGCATTCTCCGACGAGGTGCCCGTCTTGCCGCAACGGGCGATCGCCGAGCTGCAGCGCGCCGCTCCCGCCGACGCCTTCCTCACCTGCGATGCGGGCGAGAACCGCCTCTTCATGCTCCACCACTTCCAGACCCGACAGGCGGGGACGTTTCTCCAGCCCGCCGCCAGCGGCGGTATGGGCTACGCGATCCCGGCGGCGCTGGCCGCCAAGGTCGTCCATCCCGGGCGGGCGGCGGTCGCGGTCTGTGGCGACGGCGGCTTCGCGATGACGATGAACGGCCTGATGACGGCGATCGAGATGGAGCTGCCGATCGTCGTCATGGTGCTGAACAACGGCGTCCTCGGCTGGGTCCTGCACGGTCAGCCGCGCCCGATCGCCTCGCGGTTCGCCCCCTTCGACCACGCGGCCATGGCGCGCTCGATGGGCTGCGGGGGCATCCGCGTGGAGCGGCCGGAGAACCTCGCCGACGCGCTCGGGCGGGCGTTTGCGGAAAGCGACCGGCCGACCGTGGTCGAGGTCCTCTCGAGCCCCGAGCAGACCTACCGCACGGTCGCCTCGCCGCTCGCCGAGACCGCGGAGTAGGGATCGCCGGGCGCCGGGCCTCCGCCGGGTTTGACAACTTCTTTCAGACATACAGCCTTCTTGAAAACAACTTCCTGATGATCTAGGCTCACCGCCAGCATCAGTGGAGCGAGGCGTCGCCGGCGGCGTAACGCGATTCGCCCTGAACAGAGGAGACTGACTGTGCAAAATCCGGATACGCTGCTTTCTGGCTTGATTGCGGGCAGACTGTGAGCGGAAGCACGGCGAAGGTGAACGGGGACGCGGCGCGGGCGGCGACCGGCGACGGGCCCGGCTGCATCGCGCGGATCCAGAGCAGCTTCCAGGACTTCACCCCGGCCGAGCGGCGGATCGCCGAAACCGTCCTCGCCGACCCCGACGGGCTGGTCCTCGCCAGCGTCACCGACTTCGCCGGGCGCAGCGGCGGCAGCGAGGCGGCGGTCAGTCGCTTCGCCCGCAAGCTCGGGTACGGCAGCTTCGCCGAGTTCAAGCTCGCGCTCTCCCGCGACATCGCTCCGACCGGCCGGCCGGTCCACGGTGACGTCGAGCTGGGCGACGATACGGAGACCGTCGTGGCCAAGGTCGCGGCCGGCAACATCAGGGCGATCGACGATGCCGTGAGGCGCGTCGACCAGGCGGCGCTGGCCGAGGCCGCACGGCGCATTTCCGCTGCAAATCGCGTTGCTTTCTGCGGATTTGCCGGCTCGGCGATCGCCGCCCAGGACGCGATGAACCACTTCGTCCGGGCGATCCCCAACGCCTTCCACTTCGTCGATCCGCACGAGCAGACGATCTGGGCCTCCCTTTGTGGCTCGGGCGACGTGCTCGTCCTCTGCTCCCACTCCGGATCCTCGCGGGACCTGCTCGAGCTCGCGCAGCTGGCGGTCGACCGCGGCGCCTTCGTCATCGCGATCACGAACCAGGGCGGCAACGCCCTGGCCGAGATCGCGCAGCTGAACCTCCATACCTCCACCCGCGAGGGCCGCTTCCGCGAGGAGGCGCTCACCTCGCGGATCGCGACGCTGACGCTGATCGACATCCTCTACGTCCTCGTCGCCCTGCAGCGGCCCGAGGAGATGGCGGAGCGCGGCGAGGCGATCCGCGACGCGATCGACTCCAAGCGCGTCTCCGGCCCGCGTACCGGCAGCCTCTCGGCGCCGGTTCGCGTTCGCCCCTAGTCGACTCCGCCGACGACCCGCGCAGTCCGGTCGCCAGGTGTGGGCAGGTTCCCGCGCGGCGTCTCGGTCTACCCCTGCTCTGTAGAAATTTTCGTCATTCATCTAGATATTGAAAATCTCTTGCAAATCGATTACGGTTGCGAGGCAGGCCGAGGAGAGGGCAAGCGCGTGGCGTGTTGCGGCATCTCCCGGTCTTTCGAGATCAAAGGAGGAGATTGGTGAAAGTGCCAAGTAGGAACGGCGGCCCCGAGGCCACGAAACAGCGTTGGCTGTCGCTCGTCGTCGGTGTCTTCCTGATCGCCGCGCTCACGGTCGGGCTCACGGCCTGCGGCGGTGGCGGCAGCACTACCTCGGGCGGCTCCAACGAAGAAGCCGCGGCGGGGGAAGAAGCCGGCGGCGCCGAAGAAGGTGGGGGCAGCTCCGAACTCGCCTCCTTCGAAAAAAAACTGGAAGAAGCGAAAGAAACGGAGCCGAACCACTGGGAAGGTCCGACCGTTCCGGTGACTCCGCCCAAACACTTCAAGGTGGCGGGCGTCAGCTGCTCCAGTCAGCTTGAAGGCTGCCTGACCCCGCTCCAGGGCGCCGAAGACGCGGCCAAGGAACTCGGCTGGGAATTCGAAATCTACGACGGCGAAGGCGACCCGACGGTCCAGGCCAAACGGATCCAGCAGGCGATCCAGAAAGGCGCCAACGCGCTGATCCTCGCCGCGGTCGAAGGCAACTCGGTGAAAAGCGAGCTGGAAGAAGCCGAAAAGGCCGGGATCATCGTCATCTCGACGACCAACGGCACCGCGCCCGGCGAACAGGGCTACAAGATCGACACCTCGCCGAACGTGACCGCGATCGGCAACGCGGTGGCCGACTGGATGATCGTCGACAGCGGCGGCAAGGCGGTCGTCACCCCGTTCGTCGACCGCGAGTTCCAGACCAACCTCGACTTCTCCGAAGGCATCGAAGAAGAGCTCAAGCAGTGCTCGGGTTGCAAGATCGAATCGCCGGTCAACTTCGTCGCGACCGACGTCGGCAGCAAGCTCGGCGCCAACACCACCGCGTACCTCCAGCAGCACCCCGAAGTCGGGTACTTCTACTCGACCTACGATCCGGCGATGGCCGAACAGGTCGCCGCCGTGCAGCAGGCCGGGATCGAAGTGAAGTCCTGCAGTCAGCTCGGTGACGCTCAGAACCTGAGCTTCATCAAAAACGGACAGGTGCAGGCCTGCGACGGTGCCTGGGACAACGAGTATGAGGGCTACGCGACGATCGATCAGATCATCCGCCTGGCCACGCACAAACCGCTCTGGGTCAGCAAGAACGTTCCGCCGCGGTTCAAATACGGCGAGAACATCCCCTGGGTTCTGCTCGAAAAGAACAACCTGCCCGAAAGCGAAGAAACGTACCGGGCCCCGTTCGACTACATCAGCGAATACCAGAAGCTATGGGGTCTGAAGTAAAGGACTCCTCCTCCACGCGCCTGCGAGCCGAGGGTCTCTCGAAGACCTTCGGCTCCGCGCGCGTGCTCCGGGACGTCGATCTCGAGATCGAGGCGGGGGAAATCCACGCCCTGCTCGGAGCGAACGGGTCGGGGAAGTCGACGCTGATCAAGTGCATCACCGGCGTCGAGCGTCCCGACCCGGGGGCGCGCCTGGAGATCGATGGGCACGACGTGCTCGGGGACTACTCGACCACGGTCGCCCACGATCTCGGGGTGCGCGTCGTCCACCAGGAGGCGCCGTTGATCGACAGCCTCACGATCGCCGAAACCGTCGGCCACCACCGCGGCTTCCCGACCGTCGGCGGGCTGATCAACAAGCGCCGCCTGGCCCGCGAGACGCGGGAAACCTTCGAGCGACTCGGCCTCGAGGTCGAGCCGAACGCGCTCGCCTCGACCCTCTCGGCACCGGAGCGGGCGATGCTGATGCTGGCGCTCGCGCTCGGCAACGGTGACGCCCGTCTGATCGTCCTCGACGAGCCGACCGCCTCGCTCACCTCCGGCGATGCGGAGCGCTTCCTGAAGGCGGTCGAGGTCGCCGCCCGGCAGGGCGCCGGCGTCCTCTTCGTCACCCACCGGCTCGGCGAGGTCTTCGGGATCTGCACCGGGGTCACCATCTTGCGCGACGGCGAGGTCGTCCGCCGCACGACGACCGCGGAGATCAACCTCGAGGGGATCGTCGACGAGATCGTCGGCCCCTCGGTCGACCGCAGCTCGGTCGGCTCGAAAGCGGTGCCGGCCCGCTTCCTCGCCAAGCGGAGCGATGGCGGGCCCGTCGCCGGCGCGCCGGCGACGACGGCGCTGCGGGCCGAGAACCTTCACGCCGCGACCGTCGACGACATCACCATGCAGGTCGAGGCGGGCGAGATCCTCGGGATCAGCGGCCTGCTCGGCAGCGGTGCCTCGGAGCTCTGTGGCCTCCTCTCCGGCGCCGCCCCGCTGCGGTCGGGGCGGGTCACGATCGGCGGGCGTGATCTGCCGCACGGCTTCAACAGTCGCGATGCGATGGCGGCGGGTCTCTCCTTCGTCCCCGGTGACCGACTGCGGGAGGGCGGCATCGGCTCGCTCTCCCTCCTCGACAACATCACCTTGCCCAACCTCGAGTACTACGGGGTCAGCCGCCGCCGGCCGCTCGACGACTTCGGCACGATCGTCGACTCGCTCGACGTGCGGCCGCCGGAGCCGCGGCGTCCGTTCGGCACCCTGAGCGGCGGCAACCAGCAGAAGGTGATCGTCGGCAAGTGGGCGCTGATGCGGCCCTCGGTCTTCCTCCTCGACAACCCGACGGCGGGGGTCGACCCGGGCGCGCGCGAGGACATCCTCGCGTTGCTGCGGGGCCTCGCCGACGCGGGGACGGCGGTGGTCGTGCACTCCTCCGAGCCGGAGGAGCTGTCCCGCCTGGCGACCCGGGTCCTCGTCATCAAAGAGGGCCGGATCGTGGCCGAGCTGAAGGAACGGGAAGTGACCGAACGCGGGATCACCGCGGCGAGCTAGATCTGCAAACGAGCAAAGGACTGGAGCACGAGTGACCGAGACGACGAGCACCGAGAAAAAGGCTGGGACCGGCGGCGCCGGCAACGCCCGCCCGCGGGCGATCGGCTCGAAATCCGAGGGGTCGAGGCCGCGAGACTTTCTGCAGCGCTACGGCTCGGTCCTGTTGCTGATCCTGGTCTGCGTCATCTTCTCGATCCTCTCGCCGGAAACCTTCGCGACCAAGCAGAACGCGGTCACGATCCTCCAGCAGCAGGCGGTGCTCGCCTGCCTCGCGCTCGGGCTGCTGCTGCCGATCGCGGTCGGTGAGTTCGACCTCTCGGTCGGTTACGTGCTCGGTTTCGCCGCCGTCGAGGCCGCGGCCCTGGGCGGGAAAACCGACCTGCCGGGCGGCGTGATCGTCCCCGCGGTGATCCTCACCGGCATCCTGATCGGGACCCTGAACGGCGTCCTCACCGCGGGCTTCAGGATCCACTCGTTGATCGCGACCCTCGGCGTCGGGTTCGCGGTCAGCGGCGGCACGGTCGGGATCAGCGGCGGCACCACGCTCTTCCAGGGCGTCTCGCCGATCATCCCGAAGCTCGCCAACACCAACATCCTCGGGCTCAAATCGGCCGTCTGGATCGTCTTCGCCCTGGCGATCGCCCTTTACCTGGTGCTCGAGTACACGCCCTTCGGTCGGCGCGTCTACGCGGTCGGCGGCAGTGAGCGGGTCGCCCGCCTGGCCGGCGTCCGCACCGAGATGATCAAAATCGCCGCCTTCGCGATCGCCGGGGGCATGGCCGCCTGCGCCGGGATCCTGCAGCTGGGCCAGGCGGGTGGCGCGACGCCGGCGTTCGGCGTCAACCTGCTGCTGCCGGCCTTCGCGGCGATCTTCCTCGGCGCCACGGCGATCAAACCCGGCGTCTTCAACGTCTGGGGGACGATCATCGCGATCCTCCTGCTCGCCGCCGGCTTCACCGGCCTCGGGCTCCAGGGAGTGCCGCTGTGGGTCCAGCCGATCTTCGACGGCGTGGTCCTGCTCGCGGCGGTGCTGGTCACCCGCCGCGAGGCGCGCAGCCTCGGTGGCTGAGCCGGGGACCAGGGTCCCGACCTTCCGGGCGCCGGCGGACGGCGCCCGGAAAGGGCCGGGAGGCGCTACGGCGCTTCTACCTGTATACGTATGCAGGTCAACGCGAAGCTGGACGGAGGAACGATCTTGGCCACGTATCTGAAGACCCCGAAAGACGCCGAAAGCGTGCATCGCGAGGTGGTCGAGACCGTCGGTACGATGCTGGCCGAGATCCGCCGCGGCGGCGAGGAGGCGGTGCGGCGCTACTCGCGCGAGCTCGACGATTGGGACCCCGAGACCTTCGTCCTCGGCCGGGCCGAGATCGAGGCGGCCGCGGCGGCGGTCCCGGACGCGACGCGGGCCGCGATCGAGGCGGCGCTCGCCAACGTCCAGGGCTTCGCCCGGGCCCAGCGCGAGACGCTCGTCGACCTGGAGGTCGAACCGCAGCCCGGGGTCACGCTCGGCCACCGCCACGTGCCGATCGACCGGGTCGGGGCCTACGTGCCCGGTGGCCGCTACAAGATGCTCGCCTCGGCGTTCATGACCATCGGCGTCGCCAAGGTGGCCGGGGTCGACCAGGTGGTGGGTTGCACGCCGCCCGAACGCGGCGTCGGCATGACCCCGCTGATGGTCTACTCGATCGACCTCTCCGGTGCCGACACGATCCTCGCCCTCGGCGGCGTCCAGGCCCTCGCCACGCTCGCCTTCGGGCTCTTCGGGATCGAGCCGGTCAGCATGCTGGTCGGCGCCGGGAATGCCTACGTCGCCGAGGCGAAGCGCCAGCTCTACGGCGAGGTCGGGATCGACCTGCTCGCCGGCCCGACCGAGGTCCTGGTGATCGCCGACGAGACGGCCGACCCGGAGCTGATCGCGATCGACCTGCTGAGCCAGGCCGAGCACGGGCCGACCTCGCCGGCCGTCCTGCTGAGCATCAGCGAGGAGGTGGCGCGCGAGACCATCGCCGCCGTCGAGCGCCTGTTGGCGGGCGACTGGCCGACCGCCGACGTCGCCGGCGTCGCCTGGCGCGACCATGGCGCCGTGATCGTCGCCGGCGACCACGAGGAGGCGATCGCCGTCGCCGACGAGATCGCCTCCGAGCACGTCGAGGTGCAGGTCGCCGACGACCGCCTCGACTTCTACGAAGATGGACTGGTGAACTACGGCTCGCTTTTCGTCGGCAGGCAGGCGACGGTGAGCTATGGCGACAAGGGGATCGGCACCAACCACGTGCTGCCGACGCGGCGTGCCGCCCGCTATACCGGCGGCCTCTGGGTCGGGCGCTTCCTGAAGACGCTCACGCAGCAGCGCCTGACGCCCGCGGGGGCGGCGCTGATCGGCCCCGACGTCGTCGCCGTCGCCGAGGCCGAGGCGATGCTCGGCCACGCGCGCGCCGTCGCCGAGCGGTTGCGGCGCAACGAGGTCGCGGCGACGCGATGACCGCCGCCTCCGGTCCCGATCTCTCCGGGCGCCACATCCTCGTCACCGGGGCCGGCCAGGGCCTCGGGCGCGCGGCGGCCGAACGGTTCGCGGCGCTCGGCGCGGTGGTGACGCTGGTCGCCCGGGGCGGGGCGGCGCTCGCCGCGGTGGAGGCGGCGATCGTCGACGCCGGCGGCACGGCCACCGCGCATCCTGCCGACGCGACCGATCCGGCCGCCGTCGCCGCCGTCGTTGCCGCGGCCGAGGAGCGGGCGCCGCTCTGGGGCGCCCTGCACGCGGTGGGCGGCAACCGCCCGGGTGCGGCGCTCGACTATGACGTCGCCGACCTCGACTACCTGCTCGAGCTGAACGTGCGCTCGACCTTCCTCGTCCTGCGCGAGGTCGCCGCCCGCCTGCTCGAGCGCGACGAGGGCGGCCGGCTCTGCGCCCTCGGCTCGCAGATGGGTTCGGTCGGCTATCCGGGCCGCTTCGCCTACTGCGCCGCCAAGCACGCCGTCAACGGGCTGGTCCGGTCGCTGGCGGTCGAATGGGCGCCGCGGGGCGTGACCGTGAACGTGCTCGCGCCGACCTTCGTCGAGACGCCGATGACCCGACCGATGCTGGCCGATCCGGAGTTCGAGGCCGAGGTGCGGGGCCGGATCCCGGCCGGGCGTCTGGCCACGGTCGAGGAGGTCGCCGCCGCTGCCGCCTTCCTGCTCAGCCCCGAGGCGGGGATGGTGCAGGGGGCGGTGGTGCCGGTCGACGGGGGCTGGACCGCCTGGTGAGCCCCGGCTCGCCGCCGAACCAATAGGAGAGAGGAGCAGCGTGAGGAACGAGAAGCTCTACCGCCGCGTCGTCACCTGGGACGAGATCCCGCGCGAAGACGTTCGCCCGGGCGTGCGCCGCAGCGGCTACGCGACCGACGAGGTGATGCTGATGTGGAACGTGGTCGACGCGGAGATGGAAACCAGGCCGCACTCGCACGAGGACTTCGACCAGCTCGTCTGCATCTTCGAGGGGTCGTGCCGCTACTTCGTCGAAGGCGTGCCCCACGAGATGGGGCCGGGGTCGATGATGCTGGTGCCCGCGGGCGCGGAGCACTACATCGAACCGATCGAGGGCCCGGTCGCCAACCTCGACATCTTCGTGCCGCCGCGTGCGGACTACGCGACGTCGCTTGCCTGGATCGCCGAGCTCGCGCCGATCGGTCCCGTCCGCTGAGAATCGATCATCGCGGTGGGGGGCCGGCGGTGCGGCGCCTCACCATCTCGACCGGGAACTCGAGCACCCGGCCCGGCCCGTCGTAGTCGCCGTTCAGCCGGCCGACCAGGAGCTCGGCGCTCCCGCGGGCCATCTGGTCGAGCGGCTGGCGGATCGTGGTCAGGCCGATCGCGCTCCAGGAGCCGACCTCCATGTCGTCGAAGCCGACCACGGTGAGGTCGCCGGGGATCTCCAGCCCGGCGCTGACCGCCGCGTCCCAGGCGCCGAGCGCGATCACGTCGTTGCCGCAGAAGATCGCGGTCGGCGGCGGGTCCTCGGCGAGCAGCGAGCGGCAGCCCTCGAAGCCGGTCTCGTGCGTGTAGGGGCCGTGGCGGTAGTGGGCGGGGTCGAGCGTGGCACCGAGCTCCTCGAGCGCGGCCTGGAATCCGGCATCGCGGTCGCGCGCGGTCGAGGTCTGCGGGGGGCCGGAGATCTGCGCGATCCGCCGGTGGCCGAGCTCGACCAACAGCTCGCCCGCCAGGCGGCCGCCGGCGACGTTCTCGGAGACGACCCGGTCGAAGCGGTCGTCGTCGATGTGGCGGTTGAGGAAGACGGTCGGCGCCCGCGCCGCGGCCAGCCGGTCGCCGAGCGGGAAGTCGAGCTTGGCGGAGGTGAAGACGAGGCCGTCGATCGTGCTGCCGAGGAAGTGGTCGATGTGGTCCTGGTCGCCCCGCGCCGAGCCCTCGCTGAAGAGGATGAGGTCGTAGCCGAGCGCGCCGAACTCCCGCTCGAGGCACTCGACCAGCCGCGGGTAGAAGGGGTTGGTGATGTCGGAGAGGAAGACGCCGATCCGGTTGGCGCGCCGCGTGATCAGGCTGCGGGCCATCACGTTCGGCGAGTAATTCAGCCGCTGCGCCGCGTCGACGACCCGCGCGCGCGTCTTCTCGGAGATGTTGGGGTCCCCGTTGAGCGCCCTCGACACCGTCGATTGGGCCACCCCGGCGAGCTCCGCCACGTCGTGGCTGGTCGGCGGGCGCTGCGCACCTGAGGAGCGTTTCGTGGTCGCCATCGGTCGCCTCAATCTACGCAGGCGCCGGGACGATCCGGTGCCCCCGACCTGCCTCCGCCCCCGCCAAGCCCCCAACACCGAATCCGGCGCCCACCCGCCCATCGCCGCCGCATCCCACCCCCACTCCATTCCCTTCGCATACGTATCCCGGTCTACCACACCCTGCCTCCCCACGCCCGTCGCCCCCCGCCCCCAAGCCCCACCTACCACCCGCACCGCTCAGACTTCGCCGCGTGGGTAAAGTTCCCACCCGAGCGCCCGTAGCTCAGTGGTCAACGGGTCCCTCCGGGGGCCCAAAGAGCGTCGGTCTTTCAAGCCGAAGGTCGCCAGTTCGAATCTGGTCGGGCGCATTCCTAGCAGTTCCGGGCAGTGCCGGTGAGGGCCGGTGCAAAGCCAAGTTGTCGGTTGCGGGTCGGAGATGCGTTCCGGAGGCTTCCTCTCGATTCCGGGGCATTCCGGGAGGTCTGTGTCGCATCCGTGTCTCATTTCGAGGTGCGAGCGATCAGCTACTCGTGCTTCTCGGCGAGCTTCGCTAGCTCACTCACCGCGCCATCGTCCTGGGCCTGCTGCTCCCGCCATCACCGAATTCATTTCATCTCGCTGCATCGACCATCGGCTCCACCCAGGACCGCGTCTATCCGAGCCGAAGGGGCCGAAGTGGGCTCCCCCAGAGGCGCCTCCATCGAAATCGGTCGGCGATACCATTGCCATGTGACCACGAAGGAGCGCCTACACAAGCTGGTCGATGATCTGTCGGACCAGGAGGCCGAGGCCGCGTTGGTGATCGTCGAGCGTCGGCGGGACGATCCGATGCTGCACGCGCTTGCGGCTGCTCCGCTCGATGACGAACCTTCCGACCCCGACGAGGACGCTAGTGCCGCTGAGGCGCTTGCTGCGTATCGCCGAGGCGAAGGCGTGTCTTCCGGCGACTTGCGGTCTGAGCTCGATCTCAATTGACGCCAGGCTGGTCCCTTCGGTTCATGCCCCCGGCGCGGCGTGATTTGAAGCGACTCGACCGACCGGTTCAGCGGCGCATTCTCGATGCGCTCGATCGGTTCGTCGCCGCTCCACGCAGTGGCGACATTCGGAAGCTCGATTCGGTCCAGTGGCGGCTGCGGGTAGGCGACTGGCGTGTGCGCTTCAGCTTTGACGACGAGAATCAGGTCATCATCGTGCTGCGCGTCTTGCCTCGCGGGCGCGCATACGATCGCTGAAGCATCATTGGCCGGTGCCTCATGACGGCTGGACCGCCGCCGCGAATCCGCCCGGCAGTCAACGCCTCGGCTTTCAAGCGTCCGGAAGACGTGAGCTGAGCTGCGCGGCTCAGCCGTAGTAGTAGGACAGCGAAGGAGGGCGCTTAAGCGGATTCCGACTCAACGGAGGCGGTATGCGATTCCAGCCGTCTTCGGCTGAATATCCCACTCGTGCAGCATCGGCGCTTGCGCTCGTTTGGAAAGGAGCGCCGTTCTTGTCGGACACGGTTAAGGAATGTCGTTGCCCATCCAGAAGATAGGAGAACTTCAAGCGCCACCGCACGTAATGCCGAGTCGTGTGCGCGATCACCAGGAAATGCTCTACTTCTTCGTCCTTGAGCGAGAACTGAAACGGTGCCCGTTCAGAGTGATAGCGCCTTCGCGGTTCGAGGAATTCAATGTATGGCCTGGGCGCATCGAGGTCGATCGACAGCAATCGGGTAGGGAGCCTCGCGGCTTGGAATGGGCAATACGCTCGGACACCTCTAATAGGCGGCTCCCGCGTTACCACCTCAACTTGGGCGCGATTCAGGATCAGTGGGCCGGGCGCGGTAGACCCCACGTACAGCGAGACATACGTCGATTCCGCGTCGATGCCCCCTTCGCTCTTTGCCCAGGCTCGCCAGCTCTCGCAGCCCGGATCTTCCAGATTGACGGACGGCGGGATCCGCGCCATTTCTTCTACTGATCTGGCAAAGATGTAGCTATCTGCCGAACTGACCGAGGGTATGCCGGTTGACGAGCTAGCTTGGACTTCTAGCGCCGTCGGGCCTCCGCTACGAACTTGACCGATCGTCACGCTCAGGGGATCCGGTTGGACACGCGTGAGCTGATCGAAGGTATCGCTACTCTTGCTGCCAATTACGCCCCCGACGCTCGCGGTGACAGCAAACAAGACGAGAGCGCCCAAAATCGTGCGGAGACCCCTGCGTCGCGCGGGCGTCCGTTGTGCCGAGCTCCATTCCCCCCGCTGAGGCACAGCGCGCAGGGTACCGCGTCCATAAGGTCTCGGTACGTCTTAGGTTGTTCGATCCGGCACGCCAGCCGTCGCTAAGGCCCCACCGCTCTGAGGCTGAGGGATCCCGGGGTCCAGGCCTCACCTCGGTCACATCGCCGCCGCGATCCCACCCCTCAAGCCAGCGCCCTTCGTCCTTTCAATCCGATGGAGATTGGCTTTGATGCCTGCGGGCGTCCCGGTTATGTCCAGAGAGCGCTGATCGGAACCGCCCAGAGTCGATCGCCGAGCGGGACGGTCTGGGCGCCGGCATGAATCAGGAACCCGGCGCGGAAGTCCTCGCTGCGAGCATCCCGGATCTTCGCCATCGGCCTCCAGTCTCGTTCCCGGACCGTCGCCGCCGCCTTGACCTCAAGACAGGCGATCGCTCCTGAGCGATCCTCGAGGACGAGGTCGATCTCGTCGTTGCCGGTTCGGTAGTGGAAGAGACTTGCGTCGGTGCTCGCCCATTCGAGGTGCTTCATCACCTCCATCGCGACGAAGTTCTCGAGCGCCATTCCGGTGACTCGCTCGTCCTCGCCGAGGCGTTTCGGGTCGGCTCCGAGCAAATGGGCAAGGAGGCCGCTGTCGACGATGTAGACCTTGCGCGTCGTCGACTCACGAGCTCCGATCGACGGCCTCCAGGCGGGGAGGGTCTTGACCAGGAAGACGGTCTCCAAGAGGGTCGTGTAGCTGCGGACGGTCTTGTGCTCCAGCTGCAGTCGCTTACCCACCTCCGAGGAGTTCAGGAGGCTCGCGGCGCGACCCGCCAGCAGCTTCAGCAGCCGCGGCATCTCGCGCAATTTCTGCGCATCGCTGATGTCGCGCAGGTCGCGGTCGAGCGTCGTCTTCAGATAGTTCTCGAACCAGTTGGCCCGGCGTGAGCCGTTGCGCTTCAGCGCCTCGGGGTATCCACCGGCCGCGATTCGATCGACGAAGGCCCCGCGGCCGACCGGGGCATCGCGGATCTGAGGCGGAGCCGCGGAGAAGAGGGAGTCGACGATATTGCCGGCCGATCCCTCGATCTCGCTCTGGGACAGCGGCCACAGGGTGATGATCTCGATCCGTCCGGTGAGCGCGTCCTGGACTTTGCGGTTGGTGAGGACGTTGGCCGAGCCCGTCAGCAGAAACTGGCCCGGCGTCTGGTCGGCGTCGACGGCCCCCTTGATCGCGAGCAGCAGATCGGGGCCGGCTCGCTGGACCTCGTCGAGCAGGACCGGGCGCGAGACGCCGGCCACGAATCCCTCGGGGTCGCTGCTCGCCGCATCTCTCGCTGCTCGGTTGTCAAGGCTGAGCACGTCAGCGAGATGCTCGGTCGCCGCGATCTCTTCCGTCAAGGTGCTCTTGCCCACCTGCCTGGCGCCCATCACGTAGACGACGCGGGTATCGGCCAGTGCTTCCAGGATCGGCTTGCGACTGTGGCGGGCGAAGTTGGCCGACATCGCCATGAGCGTAGTGCAAATTGGGAAAGTCAGCTATGCAATTTGGGAGGTCACTCTAGGGAATATGGGAAGTCGGCAGGAGATAAATGGGAAGGAAGAGGATGGCAAGCTCGCGCTCGGAAGGCGAAAGTCGCCGAGACGCCTCCGTAGGGATAGATATGGATCTAGGGACGGGCGTGGATTGCAGCGCGGCGGCTCAGCGCTTCGGCCTCCTCGCACGTCGGCCTCACCCTAATGCGCCTTCGCGGCTCGACCGAGCATGCGAGGTGCCCCCGGCTCCTGATGCCTAGGAGTCGATGGCGCCCTCCACCGCCATCCGCGAGTTGTGTTCCAAGCTCCGCGGGGAAGGTGGGTGTTGGAGTGGGTCTCCGAGCGAATAGTCCAGGAGGAGACCGGCCGGGCGGCTAGGGCGGGCGCCACCTCGAGGTCGCCGCCATCTTCGATCCCTTTCCCCCGCAAGTTTGAGCGAAACCGAGACCACCTCTAACAAGCCCGCGATCTTCGAGCGCCGGGTCAAAAAGAGCTCCCGCCAACTTGGCGACGCATACCGGAAGCCGTCCGGTCAAACGGATACCAATAAAAAGATGCAGCCGACCATCGCTGGGCTAATCGACGCGGTGCGCGAAGGGGACTTGGCTCTTCCCGAGTTTCAACGGGACTATCGGTGGCCAGCTCAGTACATTGAGGAACTTCTTCGCTCTGTGGCACGGGGGTGGCCGATCGGCACTCTTCTACTGCTCGATCAGTCTGCAAGCGCCAAAGGTCTGAAGCTCGAGGCGCGCTCGATCGAAAAGGCGCCGAACTGCAAGAAGCGTCCGGAAAACCTGATCCTCGACGGCCAGCAGCGGGTGACCGCGCTCTATCACGCGATGAATGGCCTCGGCGACTCCGTCTACTACCTCAACCTCGCCAATGTCCTGAATGCCGGGGAATTCCTAGACGACGCACTTGGCTCGGCGACCGGCAAGCAGCTTACGCGGACGCTGGGTTCGGAGGACGAACGTCGCAGAAACAAGATCATCCTCCTGAAGGAGCTCTACTCGACGGAGCTCTTTGCGCACTGGCTGGGATTCATTCCGAAAAAAGAACGCAACGCGTATGCGGCGCTGCGCGACGAGCACTTGTCCCTCTTCCGAGAGCACACGGTTGCGATTGAGCGCCTGCCCAACAGTCTGCCCGTAGAGGCGATCGCAAAGATTTTCGAGAGGACCAACAGAGGCTTTCTCCGCCTCGACGCTTTTGACCTCATGGTCGCGATCATGTATCCCCACGGCTTCAAACTTAGGGACAAATGGAGCGGGGCCGTAACTGCGAACCCGATCCTCAAACGCTTCGAGGTCGCGCCTATCGAGATTCTTCGGCTGATCGCGCTTCGTGAGCATCTCCGACAGAAAGAGCGTCGAGTATCGCCGCAAACTGTCAAAGGAGTACGACAGAGTGACGTATTAGAAGTCAAACCCGCCACCGTAAAAAAGGAGTGGACCTCGGCCGTTGCGGCGTATGTGCGAGCCCTCACGTTGGCTGAGTCACACTGGGGTGTGATCCGGAAGAGGATCGTCCCCGCCGAGGCTCAGTTGCTGCCGTTAGCTGACGCGCTGTACGGCGGCAACGTCCGCAACGGATCTTCGAAGCACAAAAAGCTCGGCCGGTGGTTCTGGGCCGCAATCTTCTCCAGGCAATATGCGCGCGCGGCGAATACGCGTGCGGTTTCGGACGCAGAGGCCCTGAGGGCGTGGCTCAAACCGAGCGGACCCGAACCTCGCTACGTCGAGAATTTCAAGGTGTCAACCGAGGACTTTGTCCTCGTCGAGGAGGGAAACGAGATCCTGGTCAAGGGGCTCTGCTGCTTGCTGGTCAGCGATGGTGCTCGTAGCTGGACCAAGGCAGCGGGTGGAGGGCTGCCGTCGCTCCTAACCGAAACTGAAGCCGAGTTGGCGGTCCACCACATCTTCCCGAAGAAATTCATGGCACGCAAATCCAAAGGCACCCTGCGTCTGTTGCCTGATGTCGATGCGCCTGCAAATCAGGTCCTCATCACCGCAAGTCTGAACGGGAAACTGCTGAACGAGGCTCCGGAGTACTCCGCCAAAAATCCCGAGGTCGACATAGGCGGTCTCAAAAGCCATCGTGTCGACCCAGCCCGGATGAAGGGAAGTCAGTACAAGGCATTCGTGAACGCCCGGGCCGCAGAACTTGTCCCTCTCGTGGACCGGGCCGTCAAGGGTTATTAACCCACTCGCGGACTGCGTGCCAGGGCCGACGGCTCATACGGTCGAATCCGGCGGCCTCAAGATCACTCGCCTCCGGCCAGGCGCTTGGAAGGCGCCCGGGACCTCGCTCAAGGAACGACTCGCCTCAACTCCGACCTGAACGCAATCGGCACGCTCGTCGACCTTGGCATCCTCGCGCCCGCCGGACGAACGCGACCCTCCAGCAATGCCTGCGTTTACATGGCGCCCGAGGTTGTTGAGATTGCCTCGTCCTAGTGGTCTCATTTCGGTCACATCGGCGCCGTGACCTCGCTTGCCATGCGGGCCACCTTCGTCCTTTCAAGCCGAAAATCGCCAGTTCGAATCTGTAGGGCATCCTCCTTGTTCCGCTCGCCGTTCGCGACCCTCGGCGCCCGCCGGGAGGCCTATCCGCGCCCACTGTCCCAACAGATTCCGGCGGGCGACGGTGGGGAGCAGGCCGAGTGCGGCCAATTGTTCACCGAGGCCGGCAGGAGCCGGCCTTCTCCTCTTCACCCGATGTCTGTCATCTCGAAGCGAGATGACAGACATCGCGAGGACAACCGCAAAACAGTCCGCACGGGGCCGGCTCGATGCTCGGCGGCTCAGGGCTCGGTTCGCGACCGGTGACGCCGTCGCCTGATGTAGAGGACCAGACCGGCGATGAGCGCCGCTCCCCAGAGGACGGAAGCCCAGATCCCGACCCGTTGGGCGATGAACCCCGCGATGCCGGTCGCCAAGAGGAAGGCGATATAGGCAGCAAGGAGGAGGAGGGCTCGACCGGCCAGCCTGCGCACGGGGGAAAGTCTATTTGGCGACCGGCGCTGTTCTAAACCATGTGATGGGAAGTTTTGGATCCAAGATCAGGACAAATAGATCCGAAATTAGGATTTTGAATGCACCTGATCTATGGTTGGCGCCAGGGTTAGACGGACTGGTGACCGCCAGGAGCTTGGGTAGCTCCTCTGGTTCGCCGGACCTACGCGGCTACGAGAAGAGGAGAGTTGGTCATGGATCGCTACCGGGCAGCGTCGTATGGAAAATCCCTTGCCGTCCTTGTGGCGGTGTTGGCCGTCATTGCTCTTCCCGTCGGTAGCGCGTCGGCCGCCACCACCACCACGATGACTCTCGACGAAGCGCATGAAGCTCTGGCTTCGGGCCGCGTGACCTCGGTCCAACTGACCCGCGCGTTTCTGGCGCGCATCGACAAGTACGAGCCCTTCTACAACGCGTTCACGGCGATGAACCGGAAGGCACTCGCCGAAGCTCGGGCGTCCGATGCGCGGCGTGCGATGGGCCAGGCGCGGAGCTACGTGGACGGTGTGCCGATCGTGATCAAGGACTCCATCGACGTTGCCGGGCTACCCACCACGGGCGGCTGGCTCTCCGCCCAGGCGGGGGGTATCAACCTGGTCCCCGACCACGACGCGCCTGCGGTCGCCCGTCTGCACCGCGGCGGGGCGATCATCCTCGGGAAGACCAACCTGCCCGCCTTCTCGTTCGCCTACAACGCGAACGACAGCTGGGCGGGGCCGACCTTCAACGTCCTGAATCGGCACTGGCTCCCCGGCGGGTCCTCGACCGGCACCGCGACCGCGGTCGCGGCCGATTTCGCCACGGCGGGGCTCGGTGAGGAAACCGCCGGCTCGATCCAGGTGCCCGCCGGAGCGCAGAGCCTGGTGGGCATCAAGCCCACCTTCGGCCTCGTGCCCAACACCGGTGCCCAGCCGCTTGGTGGACCGACGCGTGACGTGCTGGGGCCGATCACGAAGACGGTCTCTGATGCGGCCGAGATCTTGAACGTGATCTCCGGTTACACGCTGAAGGATCCGAAGACGGTTGCCTCGGTCGGGAACATTCCGGCGGGCGGTTACAAAAGCGACCTCTCCACGACTGCGCTCGCGGGGACGAGAATCGGCCTCTACGGCCCGGGCTGGAAAAAGCACGGTCGCCTCAATCCCGCCACGACGGCCCTCTACGACAAGGCGATCAAGGTCTTGGAAGGACAAGGGGCCACGCCGGTCGCCGATCCATTTGCGGGCAGCGGTTTCGCGTCCCTGGCGACGGCAGGTCTCATCGGTCTGAAGTCGATGCCGTACGACTTCAACAACTACCTCAAGAACCTTGGTCCGGGCGCCCGGGTCCACTCGCTGAAGGAACTCGACAAGGCTCTCGGTGTCAACATCTTCGACCCCGGGGGGCCTGCCCACCTGTTCGAGGAACTGTACCCCGAAATGATCCCTTCGGTGAAGCATCCGGCCGTCCCACCGGACATCTCCAGCTTCGTCAATGCGCGTGAAAAGTACCTACGCATCTTCGATCGGGTCATGGACAAAAATCACCTCGACGCCCTGATGTTTCCGCAAACCACCCAGGCGCTGGGAAAGCTGTGGGGAGAATCGATCGATCTGACGACGGTCTCCGCGGTGAACGTCGCCGGGCTACCGTTGGTGGTCATCCCGGCCGGGCGCTATCCGAGCGGAAAGCCGTTTGCCCTCGTCTTCGTCGGCAGGCTCTGGAGCGAGGCCCAACTGATCGGTTATGCCTACGACTACGAACAGGCGGCCCCAGGCCGCATCGTCCGCAAGCACCTCGCGACCACCCCGGGTCCGAGGCACCCCAAGAAGAAGTAGCGGTCAGGCTACCCACCATCGGCGGGATCCTGAATAATCGGCCCCTGTGGAGGGGGCCGATCCGAGTCGAGCATGGTCGTTCTTGGTCGTCAACGAGGGCGACCGCCAGCACCAGGGAAATCAGGGTTACGACGATGAGCCCAGCCGGTACTACAGCTGGGACTCGACCGTGCCCAACCGAGACGGACCGCAGGAGGGAGATCTTTGCGCGGTTCGGGACTCGCGAGGCCTGCTGGGTATCTCGCAGATAGACGAGATTACGCGTAGCGAGGGGGAAGAAAAGACCCGATTGCGTTGTCGGGAGTGCGAAAGCACTGCACTCAAGAGTC
This sequence comes from Actinomycetota bacterium, assembly GCA_018268415.1. Classification (GTDB taxonomy): domain Bacteria; phylum Actinomycetota; class Thermoleophilia; order Solirubrobacterales; family 70-9; genus VAYN01. The sequence continues at coordinate 60,268 of JAFDWO010000136.1, forward strand.
GGGCGACGGTGCGGCCGACCTATAGGTGCAGTAGTTGCAAAGCCGCGTTCGACGAGCCGATCGAACAGCCGATCGAGGTGACCGTCTACCGGGCGGACTACGGACGGAGCTGGGTCTCGGTAGGGGGAGCGGTGACGGCCGGGGAGCTGGAGGCCGATTGTTATCTATCGGGGGCGAAACAGCACGCAATCCGCCCTGTGGACCCGCAGGCGCTCAGGCAACTGGCCGCTACCCGGCAGATCCTGATTGCCGGCGAGTGGTGGAGGACCGGCGGTGCCGTCGAAGCCTTGGAGATCCCGGGCGGCCATCGTCGACTCACGGCCCTTGCGCGAGTCGGGCAGGGAGAGTTCCGTCGGCGCCTGCTCGAGCGGTTCGGTCCCGTTTGCGCGTTCACCGGGCCCCAGCCGGGAAAAGAGCCTGCATGCGGCCCACGTGATCGATTACGCAAGAGATCCACGACACGAACTCGCCGGGGGGCTTCTGCTCAGGGCAGATCTTCACGCACTGTTTGATGCCCGGCTGATAGCCGTTGATCGAGACTTGAAGATCCGGGTCGATCCGTCCCTGCGATCCTTTCGTGAACTTTCTCGGCTTGATGGTTCGCCATTACGGATCAACTCTGCCGACCCTCTGCTGTCGACGCTTCGGGCGCTGCTCGAGAAGCGGGACAACGGGGCCTGAGTCGTTCCACGCCCTAAGAAGCTGTCTCAAAACCCCCGCGCACGCCTGGACGGCGCCGGACACACTTCGCGGGGCGGCGTCCTCAGTCGGCCAAATGGCCTGCCATTCGACCTCCTTGCGTCCTACCCCCGCTCGGTCCGGCACTCGCCGGTCGCACACGCGGGTTTTGGGACAGCTCCTAAGGCCGCGCCTCCAAGATCAGATTGAACGGGGTCTCCGTTGCTCGGTGGACGTCGGTGAAGCCGCCGCTTTTGATCACTTCGGCGAGGCGTTTTTCGCCGGCTTGGGCGCCTAGGGCGAGGCCTACCTCCTGGTCGAGGGAGGCGGGGGTGCAGATCATGGTGGAGGCGCCGTAGAAGACGCGGCCGACGGGGTTGAGGTTGTCCTCGACGTGGTCGCCGGCGAAGGGCTCGACGATGAGCCAGGTGCCGTCGGGGGCGAGGGTGTCGTGGATGTGGGTCGAGGCGCCGACCGGGTCGCCCATGTCGTGGAGGCAGTCGAAGACGGCGACGAGATCGTAGTTGTGGCCGGGATAGTCCTTGGCGGTGGCGACCGCGAAGTGGGCATTGTCGACGCCGGCTTTGGCGGCGAGCTCGCGGGCGCGGTCGATCGAGGCCTGGTGATAGTCGAAGCCGTGGAACTCCGAGTCGGGGAAGGCTTCGGCCATGAGGATGGTGGAGACGCCGTGGCCGCAGCCGATGTCGGCGACCTTCGCGCCTTCTTTGAGCTTGGTCTCGACACCATCGAGGGCCGGGATCCACTCGGCGACGAGGTGGCCTTTGTAGCCGGGGCGGAAGAAGCGCTCGGTGCCCTCGAAGAGGCGGTGGTCATGCTCGTGCCAGCCCATGCCGCCGCCGGATTTGAAGGCGGTCGCGATCTTGTCCTCGTCGGCGTAGAGGGAGGCGATCAGCTCGTAGGCGCCGAGGAGGTAGAACGGGCTCTCCTCGTCGGCGAGCGCCATTGCCTGCTCGGGGGGCAGTTCGTAGGTTTCGCCCGCCGCGTCGTAGGTGACGTAACCGCCGGCCGCCTGGTTGCGAAGCCACTCGCGCACCGAGCGCTCGGCGACGCCGGTGCGCTCCGCCAGCTCCGCCGAGCTCAGCGGCCCGGCCCCCGCCATCGCCTTGTAGAGGCCCATGCGCTCGCCGATCACGAAGAGGGGCGCGCTGATCACCGCCCCCATGTCGGTTACCGCCTGGCCCATGAACGCTTCGAGCTTCTCGGGATCGATCTCAGTCGCGGCCATCGTCATCATCTCCAGGAGATCTATGAAGTTTTTAGTTGCGATCCCTGCTCAACCCGAGTAGAACCCACGCGCCGAGCCGCTGTCAAGGTGTCGGGCGGTCTCTCTAACCAGATTCATCCCGACGCAGGCACGAAGTGATTGTGCCCTCTCATTCCACCTCGAAGCGACCGTGTGAGGTGAGGGGCGTCCGTTGCGCCACCTCGGGGAGGTACTCGTCGAGGAAGACGCGGGCGACGAGCTCCTGGCGGGTCGAGACGCCGAGCTTCTCGAAGAGGCTCTTGACGTGGTCGCCGACGGTGTGGGGGGAGAGGACGAGGGTCTCGGCGATCTCCGGGTTGGCGAGGCCGCGGGCGATCAGGGTCGCCACCTCGCGCTCGCGCGGGGTCGCGCCGTGGGCCTCGAGGCGGACGGTAGCGGCCCGCGGTCCGGCGGCCGCTTCGATCACGATCGCGACCCGGTCGCCGGTGGGGTCGGGCTTCGAGGCGTGCAGCGTCACCCAGCCATCACGGCCGGGAACGGTGACGACGTCGCCTTCCTCCGCCGTCGTGCCGCCGGCGCGGACGTGCGAGTCGAGCGCGACCACCGCCGCGGGGAGCTCGCCCCGGTCGAGGTCGAGCACCTCGTTGGCGAGCGACTCGAGCAGCGGGCGCGCCGGCGGCGTGATCAGCTCCACCTCACCCGCCGCGTCGAGCACGACGAGCCCTGGCGCTTCGGCGCCGGAGGCGCGGCGGGCGGCGTCGAAGCGCAGCGAGCCGCGGATCCCCGCGGTGATCGCCGGGACGACCTGCGCGAGGACGTCGGCGTCGCGCGCGGTGAAGGCGCCGCTCTCCGCCCGCCGCGCGATGTGGACGGCGCCCCAGACCCGGCCGCGCGCGACGAACGCGGCGCGCAGCTCGTGCGGGATGCCCGACGGCTCGAGCAGGTCCCGATAGCGAGCGCTGCGCTCCGGCCTGCCACGCGTCGCCTGGGCGAGGATGCCGACCGGCACGCGGCGGGCGGCGAGCTCGGCGAAGCTGTTGCGGTCCTCGGCCAGGTACTCGCTGCGGACGATCAGCTCTCCGGCGGCGGTCACGTCGTCGGCGCCGTAGATGCCGCGGTCGATCATCTCGCGCGGTTCGTCGCTGGTCAGCAGGCGCGTCTGCGGGTCGAGCGTGTGCCAGCAGCTCGCGTCGTTGTCGATCGCGCGGCGCAGCCGCGGCGATAGCTCGGCGAAGTACTCCTCGCGCGGGAGGCCCCGGGTCCCGAGGACCTCGATCTCGCTCTTCAGCCGGTCGACCGACCACTCCGGCTCGCGCATGGCCCGATTATCGCCCCGATCCGCCCCGCATGCGCAAAAGATCCCCGCTGCCGCGGGATGGGAAGGCGGCGTCGGCGGCGCCAGGCTTGGCCGACCGTCAGCAAGTTCAAAGGAGAGAGCGATGAACACGAGTACCGATACGGTCGCGCCGATCTTCGCCGGCCCCGGCGAGGGCGAGGCCCTGTGGTTCCTCGGCGGCCTCGTCACGATCAAGGCCTCGAGTGAGTCAACCGCCGGATCCGTCGCCGTGATCGAGCACCTGGCCCGGCAGGGCAACGGCTCGCCGTTGCACGTCCATACCCGCGACAACGAGTGGTTCTACGTGCTCGAGGGCGAGGTGACCCTCTGGGTCGGCGGCGAGACGATCGTCGCCCCGGCCGGGGGCTTCGTCTTCGGCCCGAAGGGCGTCCCGCACACCTACACCGTCAGCTCCGAGCAGGCCCGCTTCGTCGTCGTCGCCGAACCCGCCGGCTTCGACCGGTTCGTCCGTGCGGTCGGCGAGCCGGCGCCGCGGCTGGAGATCCCGCCGGCGGCGACCGAGCCCCCCGACATCGCCGCCCTCACCGCGATCGCCGCCGAGCACGGCATCGAGATCACCGGCCCTCCCGGGATCCCCGCCTGAGGACGCCAGAACTGCCTGCTGGAGCCTTTTGGTGGTGATGGCACCAAAAGGCTCCAGCGGGCAGCGGGAGGTGGGGAAGGCGCGGGGGAGCGCGGGGAGCAACCAGGCAGGTTTCCCTTTGTGCTGTGCGCGGTTCGTTCGGTCACGCGGTGTTCACAAGTCGGTCACTGACTCGTCACAAATCCCGTAGGGCGCCGCTTTAGCTTGCCGCTCGTTCTCGTCTCGTCCCTGTCTTGTCCACTCTCAGTAGGGAGAACCGATGCGTAAGTTGATCGGCGCCTGCGTGGCGCTTGCAGCTCTTGTCTTGGCCGGAGTCGCGGTCGCTCAGATCGTCTCCGGGGTTCCGTCGGCACAGCCGGCGGAAGGCTCAAAAGCGAACCTGCTCGCAACCGGGTTCACGACCAAAACCGTCGCCCAAGGATCCGATGCGCTGGAGAATCCGACCGCGACGCAGACCAAATACGGATTCCTCGATGACGGGACTCGCACCGAGCCCGATCAGAACACCTACCTGGTCACCAAGTCCAACCCCGGTGGCCCGACCGCGGGCTTCGAGTACGGCCGCCACTTCCTCATCCAGGGCCATGAGAACGGCTCCAACAAGGCCTACCTGACGCGGATCAACCTCGACATCACCGATCCCGCCCACCGGATCACCTACCTCGGCAACGAAGCGAGCAGCCTCGGGCTGACCAGCATCGACGGCTCCGTCTACGACCCGTTCAACGACCAGCTCCTCTTCACCAGCGAGGCCGGCAACGGCGGCGGGGTCGTGCAGACGCCGCTGCACTGGGCGGGCACGACCGCGCCGGCGATCGATCGCCTCGACGACTCGATGGGCAAAGCGGGCTACGAGGGTGTCGTCCCCGACTCGCTCGGCAACATCTACCTGGTCGAGGACACCGGCGGGAGCAACGTCAACGACGGCGGCACGGCGACCAGCGTCAAGCAGCCGAACTCGTTCGTCTACCGCTTCGTCCCGACCGACCGAGCGGACCTCACCGAAGGTGAACTGCAGGCGCTGCAGATCATCGCCAACGGCACGCCGATCACCTTCCACTCCGGCGCCGGAGCCCGCGACGACGCCCTCGGCGACCCGATCCGCCTCCTGCACTCGGGAGCCACGCTGCAGGCGCGCTGGGTGACCGTGCACGACACCGCCGTCGACGGCACCGCCGCCTTCGACGCCAACGCCGCCGCCAAGGCGCATGAAGCGACCCCGCTGAAGCGTCCGGAGAACGGCAAGTTCGTCCCCGGCAGCGACTTCCGCTCGTTCATCGTCACCGAGACGGGGGATACCAACAAAACCGCCGGCCTCTACCCCGGCGCGGCGGAACGCGGTGCCTGGGGTGCGCTGATCAAGATCGACATGCCCGAAGTGGGCGCGACGAACGGGACCGTCAAGACGGTGGTGCTCGGCGACGAGACCCAGAACTCGTTCGACAACATCACGTTCCTCGACTCGCACACCCTGATCGCCGGCGAGGACCGCGGCGACACGCTCCACGATCAGGAGAACGTCCTCGACTCGATCTGGTCCTACGACCTGAACAAGACGTACAGCGAGATCAACGGGGACGCCCAGCGCCTGGTGGCACTCGGCCGTGACCCGGAAGCCTCCGGCGTCGGCGCCGAGGACAACGAGCCGACCGGCATCTACGTCTCCGACGGCGGGACCGCTGCCGGTGACCTGCTCGGTGCCTACGATCCGTCGGCCTCTTCGCGCACTCGGATCTTCTTCACCGAGCAGCACGGAGCGAACAACACCTACGAGATCGTGCCGCCGGCGGTGACGCAGCCGACGGGTGCGCAGGGTCCGCAGGGCGAGCAGGGCCAGCAGGGCCAGGACGGTAAGCAAGGAGCGGACGGCAAGCAGGGTCAGGACGGCGCTGCCGGCAAAACCGGCCCGGCCGGGCCGCAGGGTCAGCCGGGGCAGCCCGGGTCGAAGTCCTCGGTCACGGTGAAGCTGGTCTTCGGCAAGGTCGGCGGCAACGCGCGGATCCAGACCTCGACCAGCTCGGCCGGCGTCGTCTCCGCCAAGGTCACGGCCAAGAAGGGCGGTAAGTCCCTGGTCCTGGCCGCCGGCAGCGGCACCGCCGGCTCCTCGGGGGTGGCCAGGGTCTCGCTGCGCGAGCGCCCCGGCGCCGTCCGCGGCCTCCGCGGGACCACCGTCCCGGCGACGCTCGAGGTGAAGTTCGCGCCCACCGGCGGCGGCAGCACCGCCACGGCGACGCGCAAGATCAAGTACGAGGTCGGCGGCTGACCGCCCGTCTCGTCTCCGTCGCCCTCCTGGTCCTGGCGCTCGCGTCGGGGCTGGGAGGGTGCGGTGGGGGGTCCGGCGACGCCTCGTCCGGCGTCGCCGCGACCACCGCTGCGCCGCAGTACCTCTCGCCGCTGCGATTGCGTGTCGACCTCGGCAACGCGTTCGCGGCCGGCCTCTACCGGCTGGCGGTGATGTCGCAGCCGCCCGACGGCGCCACCGACCTCGGCCAGGCGCTGCCGACCGGGCTCGTCGACGGCGTCACCTGCGGGCGGCCTCCCGCCACCCGGAAGGGCGCGTCCCGGACCAAGGTCACCCATTGCTCGGTGCGGTGGCAGACGCTGGGCGGCGAGTCCCGGCGCACGGACTACCGGATCCGCCTGTTCGCCGGCGGTTGCTTCGACGCCGCGGCCCGGCCGAGCCTGCCGCCGCACATCGACCCGACCATCAAGGCCTACTCCGAACACCCCCTGAACGTGCTGGTCGGGACCGAGAAGGGCTGCGCGTGAGGGCGCGCCTCGTGCTCGCGGTTGCCGCCCTCACGGCGCTCGCCGGCGTCGCCGTCGCCGGCTGCGGCGGCGGTGGGGAGGAGAGCTCGACGACCGCGCAGGCGGCCCCGTCCAAGCTCGCCGATCGCGTCCTCGTCTCGGGCGCGAACCCGACCGTCAAGCCCGCCGACCTCGCTGGCCCGATCGCCTCCTATAAGCGCCACGTCGCGGCCGAACTGCGAACGATGGAAGGCCAGGTTCGCGAGCTCCAGGACGCCGTCGCCGCGGGCAAGCTCGCGGCGGCGCGCCGGGCCTGGCTCGACGCCGACTCGACCTACGAGTCGATCGGGGCCGCCTACGGTGCCTTCGGCGATCTCGACGCGCGGATCAACGGCGAAACCGCGGGCCTGCCCGGCGGTGCCGCCTCGCCCGACTTCATCGGCCTGCACCGGATCGAGCTGGCGCTCTTCGGCCGCGGCTCGGTCGCCGACGCGACGCCCTACGTCCCACGCCTGGCCGCCGACGTGCGGGCGCTGCGCCGCAAGGTCCCGGCGATGCGGATCGAATCGCTCGAATACGTGCTGCGCGGGCACGAGGTGGTCGAGGGCGCGCTCGACCTGCAGCTGACCGGCCGCGCCGCCCCGTGGAGCAGCGACGCGCTGGTCGCGCTGGCGGCGAACCTGCGCGGGACGCGGGTCGTGATCGGCACCCTGCGCCCCCTGATCGAGCCGCGCGAACCGCTGCTGATGGGCCGGGTCGACCGCAGCCTCGACGCGCTCGCGAAGACCCTCCGCGGTCTCGCCCGGCCGGACGGGACGATGCCGCGCTGGGATCGGCTGCCCGCCGGCGAGAAGACGCTCGTCGCCGGGCAGACGGCCGCCGCCGCGGAGGAGCTCGCCTACGTTCCCGCGGTGGTCGACCCGCGCCCGCTCCTGCCGGTGCGCTCGGCGATCGGGAAGGTGCAGGCCGAATGAGCGTGCGCCGCCGCGAGCTCCTGGTGGGTGGGGCCGCGCTCGGCGCCGGCGCGCTCGCCGCGCGCATCCCGGGCGTCGCGACCGCCGGGGCGGCCGAGGCGACGGACGCACCCGCGGATGCGTCCCTGACCGCGGCGATCCCCTTCGAGGGCGCGCACCAGGCGGGGATCCTCGACGCGCGCCCGAACCGTGCGATCGTCGTCTCCTTCGACGCGATCAGCGCATCCCGGGGCGAGCTCGCCGCCGGGTTGCGCACCGTGTCGGACCGGGCGCGGGCGCTGACCGCGGGCTACGACGCGCTGTTCGGTCCGACCGGGGAGGGCCCGACGCCCGACTCCGGGATCGTCGGCCCGCGGGTCGACCCGGACGCGCTGACGATCACGATCGGCTTCGGCGCCTCGCTGTTCGACCGGCGCTTCGGGCTCGCCGCCCGCCGGCCGATCGGCCTGAAGCCGATGCCGACCTTCCCCGACGACGCCCTCGTCGACGCCGAATGCCACGGCGACGTGCTGGTCCAGCTCTGCGCCAACACCGAGGAGACGCTGCTGCACGCGTTGCGTGACATCTCGCGCGAAACCCGTGGCGTCCTCGGCCCGCGCTGGAAGGTCGAGGGCTTCCTTCCCTCGCCCCGGCGCGAGAGCGGCGCCGGCCGCAACCTCCTCGGCTTCAAGGACGGGACCGCGAACCCCGACGTCGCCGACGAGGGGACGATGGCGGAGCTCGTCTGGACCGGCTCCGAGGAGCCCGCCTGGGCGCGCGGGGGGACCTACGCCGCGGTCCGGATCATCCGCAACAGGGTGGAGTTCTGGGACCGCGTCTCGCTCGCTGAGCAGGAGCTGATGATCGGCCGCGACAAGGCGAAGGGGGCGCCGCTCGGCAAGGACGCCGAGATGGACGATCCCGACTACGCGTCGGACCCCGACGGGAAGCGGATCCCGCTCGACGCCCACATCCGGCTGGCGCGGCCGCGCACGCCGGCCGACGAAGGCAGCCGGATACTGCGTCGCCCCTACAACTACTCGCGCGCTTACGACGAAGCCGACCAGCTCGACATGGGTCTCCTCTTCATCTCCTTCCAGCGCGACCTCGAGGCGCAGTTCGAGGCGGTCCAGAACCGGCTCGCCGGGGAGCCGCTGGTCGACTACATCGTCCCCACCGGGGGCGGCTACTTCTTTCTCCCGCCCGGCGCCCGCGGCAGCCAGGACTGGGTCGGCTCGGCGCTCTTCGTCTGAGCGGGGAGGGCGGTGCCCTACCTCAGGGAGATCGTGCGCTTCAGCGTGGTGACGTTGCCGCTGGCGTCGCCGGCGCTCACGGCGATCGCGGCGGTGGCCCGGCGGCCATCGTGGAGGGCGCGCCGCGCGGCCTTCCTCGCCGGTGGCGAGAGGTTGAAGCGCAGGGCGCCGCGGCCGCCCCGGGGAAGCTGGATCGGCCGGGCTCGGAGCGGCCGCGATCTCGCGGTTCCGCCGATCCGGAGGGCGCCCGAGCCGCGCACCGAGCAGGCCTCCTCGGGGCAGGCGGCCCAGACGAGGACCGTCGAGCCGAGCCGCCCTCGCTTCGCCCACGACAGGCGCAGGCGGGGTGGGGTCGTGTCGGGGGTCGTGCCGCGGTCCGGGGTCGCGCCGCCGGAGACGGCACCCTCGCCTGGCGGCGACGAGGGGACCGGATCGCCGGGGGGCGGGCTCGGGTTGTCCGTCGGCGGGGTCCGGTCGACGAGCGCGACCGCCTCGCAGGCGACCAGGGTGTCGAGCGGCGCGGCCCCGAGGGCGTCGGCGGCGGCGCTGTCGGCCCCCGGGCCGCAGTCGGCGCGGTCACCGGGGACGGCGTCGTCGATGCGAACCTCGTCGGCACCGTCGAGCGCCGCGATCGTGTCGACACCATCGCCGCCGACGATCCGGTTGGCGGCGGCGCTGCCGATCAGGATGTCGGCGAACGGGCTGCCGATCAGGTCCTCGATGTCGGGGTTGGGATCGCCGGCGTGGTCGAGGGTGTCGACGCCGCCGCCGCCGGTGCCCTGCGGCCCGCTCGCGGTCAGGTTCACCGTCACCGCGTCGTGCGCCCCGTCGTAGGCGAGCGTGTCACGCCCGGCGTTGCCCCGCAGGGTGTCGTTACCGGGCCCGCCCCGCAGGGTGTCGTCGCCACCCTCGCCGGCGATGAAGCTGCCCGCCGTGCCGGCGCTCAGCTGGTCGGCGCCTTCGCTTCCGGCGACGCTCATCGGCAGGGGCAGCGGCCCCGTGAACTCCGGGCCACCGCGGCCGTCGATCACATCGCCCGGGCCACCGCTCCCGGCGAAGATCGTGACCGAGTCGACGCCGCTCATGCTGATGTCGTCGCCGTCGGGAGCCAGTGGCTCGGCGGCGGTGTTCAGGTTGACGCCCGACCTGCCGCCCGCCAGGGAGCCGAGGCGGATGGTGTCGGCGCTTTCGCCCAGGACCAGGGTGAGGACGTCGGAGCCGGAGCCGAGGTCGACGCGAAGCTCGAGCTCGGGCGCGCCGGCGCCCTCGGATGCATCGCCCGCCCCCGGCGCGAACGGCACCTCCGTGCGGATCACGAGCTGGCTGTCGTGGTTGGCCCCTGGCTGCAGCACGTCGATCCGCCGCACCTTGTGGATTTCGGGGAGGCCGGTGCAGCTCGGGAGGACCGGGCTCCCGGAGACGACGACTTCGGTGCCGGGGCCGATGCTCAGCTCCGGCCGGTCCTCGTCCGCGCTCAGGCTGACCGTGACCACGGCCGCGCCGGAGTCGAAGTTGCAGGTGACCGCTGCCGTCGCCTGGGCCGGCGCCAGTGCGCAGATGACGGCGATCGTGGCGAGACCCGCCGACAGCTTCCCCATGCGGGGATCCTGACCGCCCGGCGGGCGCGCGGACACCCCGGAGATCGGGGTACCGGGGGACCTGTCTCAGCCGGGCACGGCGGCGGGGTTCAGCCGCGCGACGAGCTCTTGCCGCGAGGTGACGCCGGCCTTGGCGAAGATGATCTTGAGGCGGTCGTCGACGGTGTGGGGGGACAGCGACATCGCGGCCGCGATCGCCTTCGTCGGCAGGCCCGCGAGCAGCAGCTCGCAGACGTCGCGCTCGCCGGGCGAGAGTCGCAGGGAGCGCATCAGGATCCCGGTCAGCTCGGCTCCGCCCGCGGGCTGGACGGTCACCGTCAGCTCCCAGTCGGCCGGGCCGGGCGCCCGGGGTCCGCCCGGAGCCGGCGCGCCGTCGGCGACGGAGCCGTGCACGGTCCACCACGAGCCGTCGGGGGCCTGCACCCGCGCGGTCGAGGCCCGACCGGCGCCCGCGTGATCGCCACGGTGGGCGCTCGCGTGATCGCCCTGCCCGGCGCCCGCGTGATCGCTCCGACGGGTGCTCGCGGCGACGCTCTGGATCACCTCGGGGAGCGGGCCGGGCGCCGTCCGCCCCGGATCATGCATCGTCACGAGCCAGCGCTCGAGCGGCCCCGAGCTTCCGAGGACGCGCCCGTCGCCCGCCAGCAGCAGCACGGTCGGTGCGCCGCCCGCCGGCTCGGGGCGGCCCGCCGGGGCGCTCGCCGCGGCTCGTAGTCCGGCTCCCAGCGGTGCGGCGGCGCGTTCGAGCGCCGTGATCTCGTCGGCGTCGAAGGCGCGGCGGTCCGCCGAGCGGTAGAGGTGGACGAACCCCCAGGCCGTGCCGCGCTCGACCAGGGCGGCGCGCAGCTCGTGCTCGAACCCCATCGGCCGGACGATGCTCCGGTAGCGCCGCGAGCGGCCGGGCTCGCCGCCCGTCTCCCGCGCGAGCACTCGCGCCCGCTGCGGGCCGGCGATCAGCTGCTCGTGCTTGGCGAAGTCAGGTTGGCCGTACTCGTTCTCGTAGAACGCCCGGGCCAAGGAGGGCTCGACGTTCTCGGCGTCGGTGGCGGTGATCAGCAGCGAATCGGGATCGGCGCTCGACACGCAAAAGCCATCGACCGGGATCAGGTTGCGGAGCCGCTCGGCCGCCTCCAGCCTCAGCCGCGTCGCCGACAGCCCACCCGCACTCAGCGCCTCGATGTCGGAGCGGAGGCGGTGCAGCGAGCGAGGTCGCGAGGCGCGGCGCATCTTTCCACCAAGGGTAGGGAGATCGCGCTCACGCCACCCCCGTGAACCCAGCCGGCCGTAAGCCTCGGTGGCGACGCTGCCATCGCACACGTTTTCGGTGCGCGGGGAAGGCCCCGGCCCCCTCAAGCTGTCGCCCGGGAAGGGAAAGGGATGGGACCCCCTGAAGCTGGCCCCCGGCAAGGGACGGGGCCTCTCCAAGCTGTCGCCCGGCGGGAAAAGGATGCGGCCCCCTCGAGCTGGCGCCCGTGGGCGAAAGGGCCCGGCCCCCTCGAGCTGTCGCCTCCAGG
>JAFDWO010000137.1 GCA_018268415.1 Actinomycetota bacterium
GTCCGACCTCCCCCCGTCCCTGCCTCTCCTCATCCCTGTCCCGTCTTTTTCACGACCCCCTCCCGTCCCGGGCGCCTCATGGCGCTCACAGCCTGCCAGGAGCGCCATGAGGCGCCCGGGACGCACCTCGGACGGGTGCCGGGCCGGGGTCGGGCGGCCACGCGCCCCGCAACGCACCTCGGACGGGTGCGGGGGCCCGGGCCCCCGCCGCTACGCCACCGGAGGCGGCGTTCCTTCCGCGGTCGCCGCCAAGGTGGGGTCCCAGCCGCAGGAGGCGCAGGCGTGGGCGAAGACCGAACGGGAGAAGTCGAGGGCGAGCGCGAACGGGTCGGCCGCCGCGACGACGTCATCCCACTCGAGCAGGTACTCGCCGAGGTCGCCGGCCCAGCGGGCGCCGGGGACGCCGAGGTCGGCCTCGGGGAACCCCGGCCGGGCCGGGTGGGCGTAGGCGTAGAAGGCGGCGCCGCCATGCTTGGGATCGCCCGGCCACCAGCCGACCGCGACCTCCTGGGCGTCCATCGCGTTGCGCATGATGAAGTCGTCGGCGGGCGGGGTCGCCGGGTCCCCGGAGAAGAGGTTGACGCCCAGGTCGAAGGAGCCCCACCAGGCGTTGACCGGGGTCGAGCGGCCGCGCCACGGCGCCCGGAAGGCGGCCAAGACCTGCGCCGCGCGCGTCGCCATGCCGAAGTACTCGGCGATCGCCCCCTCGTCGTAGGTCGTGTGCTCGGTGTCCTGGTCGAGCGCGACGGTCCACGGGACCTCCTGCGGCTCGAAGTCGATCGTCACCTCCCCCGCGACGCCGGCCACCGCGGCGAGCAGGTCCGTCGTCACCTCCCCGACCGGCCGGTTCGGGGCCAAGGGCACCGTCTGGCGCTTCCCCGCCGAGGTCTCCACCAGCGCTTCGTGCCGGTGCAGGTCGATGGCGACGACGAAGGCGCCGCTCCCGTCAGGCGCGGGCAGCGGCAGCGTCTCCCAGCCCCGCGCGGTGAGGCGCAGGGCGGCGTGCTGCAGCTGCGGCTCGGGCGGCGCCAGTTCGGCGGCCAGCTTGCCCAGCACCTGCGTGTGGGCGTGCAGGGTGTCGCAGGTCGCACTCCACTCCGGGTAGGAGATGGAGGGCCAGGCCATCAGGACTGGTTGAAGAAGCCCTTATCGAGCAGCCGCGCTTTTTCCTCCGCCGAGACCTCGACGTTGCGCGGCGTCAACAGGAACATTTTCTCGGCGATGCGCTGCATGCCACCGTCGAGGGCGTAGGTGAGGCCCGAGCAGAAGTCGATCAGGCGTTTGGAGAGCTCGTGGTCGGCGGTCTGCAGGTTGAGGATCACCGGCACCTGCCGTTTGAACTGGTCGGCCACCTGCTGGGCGTCGTTGAAGTTGCGCGGGATGACCAGGTGGACCTGGACGTCGCCGCCGGCACCACCGCCGTTGTCGACCGGGCGCAGCGTACGGGTGCGGGTCGCGGAGATCGGTTCGTCGTCGCCGAAGATGTCGTCGATCTCGTCGCGGCGGGCGCGGCGCGAGGTCGGCAGCCGGCGGACCGAGGCCGGTTCACGATCGCGTTCACGATCCCGGTCGCGCTCACGGCGCGATTCGTACGCTTCCTCCGTGCCGGTTTCCGGTTCGAAGTCTTCTTCGTATTCCGGACCGTAGTCGTGTTCCTCGGCGAGACCGAAGTAGACAAGTGCTTTGTGCCAGCTATCCCTCAAGGCCATGACGCCTGTTTCGGCTTCCGAACGCCGACTCCTCTTGCAAGTTTTACTTAGTTTGGTCGATGACCCAGATTAGCGCTGAGCAGCGCGGAATCACACGAAAAGCGCCGAGCCTAGGCGGATGATCGTCGCGCCCTCGTCCAGCGCGACCCGCCAGTCCTGCGAGGTACCCATCGACAGCCGGGGCAGGCCGTTGGCGGCGGCGAGCTCGGCCAGCCGGGCGAAGTGAGGGCGGGAGGCCTCGGGATCCTCGGCGTAGGGCGGCATCGTCATCAGGCCGCCGACCCGCACCGGGCAGCGGGCGATGAAATCGGCGAGGTCGGCGGGTGCGACGCCCCCCTTCCCCTCCTCCTCGGCGACGTTGACCTCGACCAGGACCTCGGTGTCCGGCGTCCCGTGACGTCCGAGCTGCTCCAGCACCGAGTCGGTGGCGACGGAGTGGATCAGTCGCACCAGCGGCAGGATCTGCTTGACCTTGCGGCTCTGCAGGTTGCCGATGAAGTCCCAGGTGAAGTCTTCCGCGTAGGCGGCGTGCTTGGCCGCAAGGTCCTGCTGACGATTCTCGCCGACCAGGGTGACGCCGGCCGTCGCGAGCGCCCCCATCTCCTCCAGCGGCACGTACTTGCAGGCGACGAGGACCTCGGCGCGGCCCTCCGCCTCGCCGGTCACCTCCTCGAGATTGGCGCGGACGAGGGCAGGGTCGATGTCGTGGAAGAGGGTGCGCGGCATGTCGTCGGTCTGCGTCAGTCGATCCAGGCGAGGTTGCCCATGCGGCCGGTGCGACCCCGGTCGCGGCGGTGGGAGAAGAAGAGATCGGCCTCGCAGAAGGTACATAGTCCGGCCGACTCGACCCGGCCGACCCCGGCACGGGTGAGCAGGCGCCGGGCGACCTCGGGCAGGTCGAGCAGGCGGTCGTCGGCGATCCCCTCGCCGAGGTCGGCGAAGGCCTCGAGCACCTCGGGGCCCACCTCGTAGCAACAGGGGCCGATCCCGGGACCGATCGCGGCGGACGTGGCTTCGACGGCGCGCGCGCCACGGGCCAGGATCCCGGCCGCGAGCCCGCGCCAGCCACAATGGAGCACCGCCACGCCGCCCGGCCCGGCCAGGGCCACCGGCAGACAGTCGGCGGTGAGGACGAGCGGCGCCAGCCCGGGGCGGCGGACGACGTGCCCGTCGACCTCCTCCAGCGCGGTGCCGGGCGCCGCGTAGGGACTCGGCTCCTGTGGCCCGTCGTGGACCGCGATGTCTGCCTTGTGGACCTGGAGCCCGATCGGCACCTGCCGGGGCTCGACCCCGACCGCGGCCGCAAGCCGCGTCCGGTTCTCCACCACCGCCGCGTCCGCGTCGTCGGTGAGGACGCCGATGTTCAGGGTGTCGTAGGGCATCTCGGAGACGCCCCCGACCCGAGAGCCGAACCCCACGCGCCCGGTCCCGCTCCCCGCGGGCCCGAGCGTGGCCGCCAGCCACCGTACGCCGTCACTCTCACGCCACTCCATGACCGCAGAGCCAAGCAGATCGCCAACTTTGGCCCCGATCCCGCGCGCCTTTTCGGGGGGAACCCGTGTTGACGGGCCGAAAACTCAAGCCCTGCTTGAGTTTTCGGCCCGTCAACGTCGCTGTGCGAGGGCCAGGCGGAGCTCGTCCGCGCGGGTCGGGGCTTCGCCGTCGAGCTTCGCGGTCAGGGCCGCCTCCAGGGCCTCGCCGACCGCGGGGCCACTGAGCCCCGCGGCGGTCAGGTCGGCGCCGGTGATGTCCAGGGACACCTCGCGCCAATGCAGCCAGTCGTCGAGCCACTCGGCACCGGCGGCGCGGGCGAGGACGACCTCGATCGGATCGTGACCCCGGGCCAGCCGCACGGCCTCCGAGGGACGCGAGGGGCGGGTGTCGGCAAGTGGCGTCGGCGGCCGCCAGGAGGACCTGGCGGCAGCAGTGCCTCCGCCACCCTCGGCCAGGCGCACCGGACCCAACGCGGCGGCCAGGATCGCCTCGGCGCGGTCGGCCTCCTCCGACCACGGCGGCCCCGCCATCAGGCGGTCGACCTCATGTGCCAGGGCGAAGGAGCCGCCCCCCCGCAGCTCGATCAGGCCCCAGCCCACCAGCAACTCGAGGGCGGGCACCGCGGTCCCTTCCTCGGCCAGC
Source organism: Actinomycetota bacterium (assembly GCA_018268415.1). GTDB lineage: Bacteria > Actinomycetota > Thermoleophilia > Solirubrobacterales > 70-9 > VAYN01. The sequence goes on from JAFDWO010000137.1 coordinate 3,846, forward strand.
TTGCGCAGCTCCCCCCCGCGCCGCTCCGGCGTGACCGTGCTCAGGTCCGCGGCCCGCAGCAGCTCCCGCGTCCCCGGCTCGACCTCGAACCGGAAGCGCGCCGCATAGCGGGCGGCGCGGATCGCCCGGGTCGGGTCGTCACGGAACGAGGCACCGTGGATCGCCCGCAGGACACCCGCCCCGAGGTCGGCGCGTCCGTCATAGGGGTCGATCAGCTCACGCGGTTCCGCCAGGTCCACCGCCATCGCGTTGACGGTGAAATCGCGGCGCGCCAGGTCAGTGCGGATCGGCGCCCCGAGCTCGACCGTCGGCAGCGCCCCGGGCCGCACGTAGCTCTCGCGCCGCGTCGCGGCGATGTCCACCTCGTGGCCGTCGAGGTCGACCTTCAACGTGCCGAAGCGCGAGTGCGCCGCGAGCGGCTCCGCCCCCAGCGCCCGCGCCAGCGCCCCCGGGTCACCCTCGACCACCAGGTCGATGTCGGCGCGCCCCCGTCCCGACAGCAGGTCGCGCACCGCGCCGCCGACCAGGTAGACGGGATCGGGCGCCGCCGCGGCCACCTCGGCCAGCTCCGGGTAAGCGGCGGCGAGCGCCTCGGCGAGCTGGTCTCCACTGGTCATCGCGCGCACATCATCGCTTGCCCCCTACGATGATCGGTGACGCGGATGGCGAGCGACTGGCAAGACGAGGAGGGACTGCCGGAGAAGCGTCCCGGCCGTGCCAACGGTCGGGGGCCGACGCGCGGCCAGATCATGCGCCGCCGCCTGGTCGCGCTCGCCTCGCTGGTCGTGGTGGTCGTCGCCGTGGTCATCGTGTTGACCAGCGCCGGCGACGAAGACGCCGGGCTCGCGACGAAGCCGGCGTCCAGCACCGCCCACCAGAAGAAGAAGGCCAAGAAGGACGAAGCCGGCGCCGGCAAGTCGAGCAAGGTCCGCAACGCGACCCCGCAGGCGGATTGGAAGCCCGACGAGGGCCCGGTCCCGATCCTCGAGTACCACGTCCTCGGCAGCCCGCCCGAAGGCGCCCCCTATCCAGAACTCTACGTCGGCCGCACCGACTTCGAAAAGCAGATGGACTGGCTCGAAAAGCAGGGCTACCAGGCGGTCACGCTCGAACAGGTGCAGGAAGCCTGGTACCACGCCGGCACGCTGCCGCCGAAGCCGATCGTCATCTCCTTCGACGACGGCTATCGCCCCCAGTACACCTTCGCCCTGCCGACCCTCCGCAAACATGGCTGGGCGGGCGTCCTCAACCTCAAGGCCGAAGGCTCGGAACTGTACGAATCGAACGTCAAGGCGATGCTCGCGGCAGGCTGGGAGCTCGCCGCCCACACGATCCACCACCTCGACCTGACCGAACTCGGGCCCGAAGAACTCAAGGAAGAAGTTGCGGGCTCGCGCCGGATGCTGCAGAAGGAATTCAAGGTCCCGGTCAACAACTTCTGCTATCCCGCCGGACAGTTCGACGAAACCGTGATCGAAGCAGTCGAAGAAGCCGGCTATACCGGCGCGACGACCGAGATCTCCGGCTTCGCCGAAAAGGACAAGCCGTTCGAACTCGCGCGCCTGGAGATCCTCCGCTCGAGCCACGTCGCCGGCCTCGCCGAAGACCTGCGTAACGGCGCCGGCGCGACCGCGGAAGGCGGCGGGTAGGCGACGAGCGGGGGCTCGTTGGCGCCCCGGCCGCCCCACCCGTCCGTGTCGCGCCGCGACCCCGACCGCCTCGCCCGTCCGAGCTGCGTCCCGGGCGCCTCATGGCGCTCCCGGCAGGCTGTGAGCGCCATGAGGCGCCCGGGACGGAGGGGTCGTGGGGAAGCGGGCACAGGGACGGGAGGGGGTCGTGAAAGAGACGACGCAGGGACGAGGGGAGACACAGGAACGGGAGGAGGTCGTGAAAAGGCGGGACAGGGACGTCACGAGGTCGGACCTCCGTGACGGGTCCGTGCGGGAGAGGCCACACCCCGCCCCGATCGGTCACGAGGATGCCGGGAACGTCACCCTTTCCGCAATCTTCGGTCCGTTCCCGGGCCCGGAAAGAGGGCCCGGGAACGCGTTCCGTACTTTGACCCTGCCATGGCAGGGTCAAAGTACGGAACGTGTCCGTGAGCGTTGGACAACACGGGAGGAGGCGTGGAGTTCCCTACGTCTTCGTGAAGGGGTCTCCCTTCCGTGACGGTCCCGTGACGGATCGGTCGCACCCTCCGGCCCCCGGACGCCGGGATCGGGGGGGGTCCTGGGACGCGCGTCCCGGATCCGTGGGAGCGCCGTGTCCATCGCGCGAGGGATCTGCCCGCACCCTCCCGCGGGGGCCCTCCGTGCTTCCCCCGCCCGCTCCCCGCACCCTCGGCCGTCTCGGCCACGGCCACAGCCTGCCAGGGCCGTGGACGAGACGGCCGCATCCCTTTTCGCAAGGGGCGACAGCTCGAGGGGGCCCGTCCCTCCCCCGACCCCGGGCGCCGGCTCCAAGACCAGCCCGGCCCCGGTCGCCTAGCGCCGCACCTCGATGCCGTCGGCGGCCAAGCGGGCCTTGGCCTCCGCCACCGTGTGCTGTCCGTAGTGGAAGATCGAGGCGCAGAGGACGGCGTCGGCGCCGCCCTCGGCGATCGCCGCCGAGAGGTGCGCGAGCTCGCCCGCGCCGCCGGAGGCGATCACCGGAACCGGGACGGCGTCGGCGACCGCACGGGTCAGCTCGAGGTCGTAGCCATCGTTGGTCCCGTCACGGTCCATGCTGGTGAGCAGGACCTCCCCCGCCCCGCGCTCGACCGCCTCGCGAGCCCAGGCGACGGCATCGCGGCCCGGCACCCGCTCGCGGCCGCCCTTCACGTAGACGCCCCAGGTGCCGCCGAACCAGCCGGCGGGCGCCGCGCAGGTCGGTGAGGACGTCGGCGGCTCCTCGTCGACATCGCGCTTGGCGTCGATCGCGATCACCACGCACTGGGACCCGAACTGGTCCGCGAGCTCGGTCAGCAGCTCCGGCCGCGCCAGCGCCGCCGAGTTGACCGAGACCTTGTCGGCGCCCGCGTCGAGCACCGCCTGGGCGTCGGCGACCGAGCCGATCCCGCCGCCGATCGTGAACGGGATGAAGACGTTGTCGGCGGTGCGGCGGGCGAGCTCGACGATCGTCTCGCGGCGCTCGTGGGAGGCGGTGATGTCGAGGAAGACGAGCTCGTCGGCGCCCTCGGCGTCGTAGCGCTCGGCCAGCTCGACCGGGTCGCCCGCATCGCGCAGGCCGACGAAGTTGGTGCCCTTGACGACGCGCCCGGCGTCGACGTCGAGGCAGGGGATGACGCGTTTGAGCGGCATTCCTCCAGGCTACGCCAGTGCGGTCAGCGCCTCGTCGACCGTGAAGCGCTTCTCGTAGAGCGCCCGGCCGACGATCACACCCTCGACGTTCGGCGCCGCCTCGGCCCGCAACCGCTCCAGGTCCGCGAGGGTCCCGACGCCGCCCGAGTAGATCACCGAGGCCGCGGTCGCTGCCGCCACCTTCGCCATCTGGTCGAATCCCGGTCCGGTGAGCGTCCCGTCGACCTCGATCGGCGTGAAGAGGAACCGTTCGACCCCGCGCCCGGTGAGGTCGGCGACCGCGTCGGCGACGTCGACGTCGGAGGCCTCGGTCCAACCCGCCAGGGACACCTTGCCGGCGCGGGCGTCGACCGAGACGACGATCCGCTCCGGGTGGGCCTTCAGCATCGCCGCCAGGAATTCGGGATCGCGCATCGCCGCGGTGCCGATCACCACGTGCTCGGCACCGGCCCGGAGGACCTTGGCGACGCTGTCGGCATCGCGCAGGCCGCCGCCGACCTGGATCGGGAAGGGCACCGCGTCGGCGATCCGCCGGATCACCTCGAGGTTCACCGGCCTGCCCGCCTTCGCACCATCGAGGTCGACCACGTGGATGACGCGCACACCCGCCTCGGCGAAGCGCAGGGCCGCGTCGACCGGGTCGTCGTCGAAGACCGTCTCGCGGTCGTAATCGCCCTCGACCAGCCGCACCGCGTGGCCGTCGCGGATATCGATAGCCGGATAAAGGATCACGCCGCCGCGGGTGCCTTTGCGCAGATCCCGGCGAAGTTGGCGAGCAGCCGCAGCCCCGCGGCGCTCGACTTCTCGGGGTGGAACTGGACACCGAACACGTTGTCGCGCTCGGCCGCGCAGACGAAGCGCTCGCCGTACTCGGCGGTGCCGAGCACGTCCTCGTCCCGGGGCCCGTCGCCGCAAGGGCGCGCGACGAAGGAGTGGACGAGGTAGAAGGGCGTCTCCGAGGGGATCCCCTCGACCAGGCGCGACTCGCGCTCCCAGCGGACCGGCGCCCAGCCGATGTTCGGGACCTTCAGCCCCGGCGCATCAAGCCTCGTCACCGCGCCGGACAGCAGGCCGAGGCCGGTGGCTCCGCCGAGCTCCTCGGAGCGCTCGAAGAGCAACTGCAGGCCCAGGCAGATGCCGAGGACCGGCGTCCCCGCCGCGGCCCGCTCGGCGATCAGCTCGTCGAGGCCCGTCGCCCGGATCCGCTCCATCGCCCGCGGGAAGGCGCCGACGCCGGGCAGGATCAGCCCGTCGGCGGCGCGCACCTCGTCGGGGTCGGCGCCGATCGCGGCGCGCGCGCCGACGTGCTCGAGCGCCTTCTCGACCGAGCGCAGGTTCCCCATCCCGTAGTCGAGGACGACGATGCGGGCCGCGTCACTCACTGAGGGTCCCCTTGGTCGACGGGACGCCGTTCTCCTCCGGGTCGATCGAGACCGCGACCCGCAGCGCCCGGGCGAAGGCCTTGAAGGCCGCCTCGATCATGTGATGGACGTTCGACCCATACCGCACCGAGACGTGCAGGGTCAGCTTCGCCGAGTTGGCGACGGCGTTGAAGAACTCCTCGGCGAGCTCGGTTTCGAAGCCCGCGATCGAGGCCTTCGGCAGGTCGGCCCGGAAGACGCAGTGCGGGCGCCCGGAGATGTCGATCGCGCACTCCGCCAGCGCCTCGTCCATCGGCACCAGCGCCGCGCCGTAACGGCGGATCCCGACACGATCGCCGAGCGCCTCGTCGAGCGCCTGCCCGAGCACGATGCCGACGTCCTCGACCGTGTGGTGGGCACCGGTCTCGACGTCCCCGCTCGCGTTCACCGTCAGCCCGAAGCGACCGTGGCGGGCGAAGAGATCGAGCATGTGGTCGAAGAAACCGACCCCGGTCGAGTTCTCGTACTCGCTCACCCCATCGAGGAAGAGCTCGAGCGTGATGTCGGTCTCCCCGGTCTTGCGGGCCTTCTGGGCGCTCCGTTGGCTCATCGGCGGATCATCGCCGATTCGGCGTGGACGGAGAATCCCTCGGCGCGCGCGATCTCCTCGACGACCGGTGCGAGGGACGCGGCGGCGCCGTGATCGATCTCGACGACCGAGATCCGGCGGCGGAACGCACCAGGGCCGAGCGGGCCGGTGAAGCGACCCGCGCCGCCGGTCGGCAGGACGTGGTTGGAGCCCGCTGCATAATCGCCGAACGCGGTCGCCCCCCAGCGGCCGGCGAAGACGCAGCCGGCGGTGGTGATCCGCTCGGCGAGCAGGCTCGCGTCCTCCTCGAAGATCTCGACGTGCTCGGGCGCGAAGGCATTGCAGAGGTCGACGGCGTCGCTCGAATCGGGGACGTGGACGAGCGCCAGCGGCGCCGTGGCGGAGACCCCGGGACGCTCGGCGGCGAACCCCGCGGTCGCCTCGGCGACCGCATCGAGGACGTGGAGCTCGACCGCGGCGACCACCAGCGCCCCGTCGCCGTGCTCGGCCTGCGCGCAGAGGTCCAGGGCCGCCCACTCGGGCTCGGTGTCGTGCCCGGCGATCACCATCAGCTCCGAAGGGCCGGCCAGGGAGTCGATCCCAACCGTCCCGTAGACCGCCCGCTTCGCCTCCTGGACCCAGGCGTTGCCGGGGCCCGCGACCACGTCGACAGGCTCGATCGTCTCGGTGCCGTAGGCGAGCGCGAAGACCGCCTGGGCGCCGCCGATCGCGTAGATCTCCTCGATCCCGCAGAGCGCCGCGGCGGCCAGCGTCACCCCGTGCACCTTGCCGTCGGGCCCGGGTGGCGTCGCCAGGACGATCCGCTCTACCCCGGCGGCCTGGGCCGACACCGCGGTCATCAGCACGCTGGAGGGGTAGGCGGCGCGGCCGCCCGGCGCATAGAGGCCCGCTGCGCCGACCGGCACCTCGCGCAGGCGCACCGAGTGGCCCTGGGGCAGGTCGACCCGGCGCTCCTCCCCCAGCTGCGCCGCGGCGACGGCGCGGATATTGGCGGCAGCCGTCTCCAACGCCTCCCGCAGCCCGCCGTCGATCGCGGCGAGCGCCGCGGCCGCCTCCGCGGGCTCGACCCGCAGGCTCGAGATCTCACCGTCAGACACGTCGTAGCGCCTGGTCAGCGCCAGGAGCGCGGCGTCGCCGCCCTCGCGTACCAGCCCGCCGATCGAGTCGACCTCCACCGGCGGCTCCGCCTCGGCGCTCCACTCCCGGACCGCGGTCGCGGTCGCGGTCGCCCCCGCCCACTCGAAGCGCCTGACCTTCATCGCCCGCCCCCCACCTGGCTCGCTGCCCGCAGACGGGCGGTCAGATCATCGACCTCGGCGGCGCGCAGCTTGTGGGCGACGCGGTTGGCGACGAGGCGGGCGGTGCAGTCGACGATCTCCTCCCGCACCTCGAGGTCGTTCTCGGCCAGCGTACGGCCGGTGGCGACGAGATCGACGATGCCGTCGGCAAGCCCGATCAGGGGCGCCAGCTCGACCGACCCCTTGACCTCGATCAGTTCGATCTGGCGGCCGGTGCCCTCGAAATAACGTTCGGCGATCCGCGGATACTTGGTCGCGATCCGCATCATCCCCAGGCGCCGCTGCGATTCGCCGAGGCGCTCGTCGCCGCGCCGGCCGGCCAGCACCATGCGGCACCTGCCGTAGCCGAGGTCGAGCAGCTCGTAGACGACCCGGTCGGACTGCTCGAGCAACACGTCCTTACCGGTGATGCCGACGTCGGCGGCGCCCGCCTCGACGTAGGTGGGCACGTCGGAAGGGCGCATCGTGACCAGGGTCATCTCGTCGGTGTGGAAGATCAGCGAGCGCGAGTCCCCCCGCGCCGGGGCCGTGTCGACACCCGCCGCGTCGAGCAGGTCCAGCGTTTCGCTGAAGAGCGCCCCGCGCGGCACCGCCAGCGTCAACGGGCCCTCGGGGTGGGTCGGGCCGCCGATCACGCCACCCTCACTAGACATCGGCAGCCGCCCGTTCACGCCGTCGTGACTCCTCCTCCATCTGGGCGACATGAACGCGCTCCAGGTAGAGGGAGAAGCCTGCCGCGGGCAGGTCGAGGCCGAAGCCGGAGAGAAAATCGTCGTAGCGGCCGCCGCCACCGAGGACGTGGCCGACCGCCGGGTCGTAGACCTCGAAGATCGCGCCGCTGTAGTAACCGAGATCGCGCAGCAGCCCGAAGTCGATCTGCACGCGCTCGGCGGTGCCGCGGTCGACCAACGTCTCGTAGGTCTCCTGCAGGCGGACGACGGTGCGCTCGACCGCCTCGCCGCCGAGCTCGCGGGCACGGTCGAGAACCTCGCTGCCGCCGCGCAGCTGCGAGAGCGCGATGCAGGTCTCGGCCGCCGTCGCGCCGATCCCCGCCGCTTCGAGCGCGATCCCGAGGCCGACCAGATCGTGGGTGGCGAGCCGGTCGAGGACGGCGTCGCGCGCCTCCCCCTCGACCCCGAACTCCTCCAGCAGGCCGCGATAGAGGTCGGCGTCACCGAGTCCGATCACGGCACGGTCGAGGCCCGCCGCGTCGAGCGCCGCCTCGAGCACGCCGATCACCTCGGCGGTGCCATCGGGACCGGGCTCACCGATCAGCTCGATCCCGGCCTGGACGAATTCGCGCATCTCGCCCCGCTGCGGCAGCACCGCGCGGTAGGCGGAGGCGAGGTAACAGAGGCGCAGCGGCAGCGGCGCGTCGGCGAAGCGGGTGGCGACCAGGCGGGCGATCGGCACCGTCATGTCGCTGCGCAGCGCCAGCAGGTCGCCGTTCTCGTCGAAGAAGCGGTAGGGCGAGGCCGAGGACGGCCGGTCGCCGCGCGAGAGCACCTCGTCGTATTCGATCGCCGGCGTCGCGACCTCGCCGTAGCCGGCGTCTTCGAAGACGTCGACCAGGCGACGGTTGAGACGGCGCAGCTCGCGCATCTCGTCGGGCAGCACGTCGCGCGTGCCGGGTGGGATCGGGTGAATCATGCGCCGGACGATAGTCATTGCACCGCCCTGCCGGGCGGCATGGGAAGCCGGACCGCGGACCCGCTAGGCCGGGACCTCTGCCGAGACACGCTCGATCTGGGCACCGAGGCCGCGCAGGCGCTCGTCGATCTGCTCGTAGCCGCGGTCGATCTGGTGGATGTCACCGATCTCCGAAGTGCCTTCGGCGGCCAGCGCGGCGATGAGAATCGCCATACCGGCGCGGATGTCGGGGCTGGCGGCTCGCTCACCGTGAAGCCGGCTCGGACCGCTGACGATCGCCCGGTGGGGGTCGCACAGCGTGATCCGAGCGCCCATCGCGACGAGTTTGTCGACGAAGAACAAGCGGTTCTCGAACATCTTCTCGAAGATCAGGATCTCGCCGTCGGCCTGGGTGGCGAGGGCGAGGGCGATCGAGGTGAGGTCGGCGGGAAAGGCCGGCCAGGGGCCGTCCTCGATCTTCGGGATCGCGCCGCCGAGGTCGGGTTCGATCTCCAGGTGTTGGCCGGCGGGGACGACCACGTCCTCCCCCTCCACGACGGAATTGAGCCCGAGCCGCCGGAACTGGCGGCGAACGTTGCGCAGGTCGCCGGGGCCGGCGTCACGGATCCGCAGCTCCCCCCCGGTCGCCGCGGCGAGCGCCATGAAGCTACCGACTTCGATGTGGTCCGGGCAGATGGTGAACTCGGCGCCGCCCAGACTCGAGCGGCCGTTGACGACCATCACGTTGGAGCCGACGCCCTCGACCTCCGCCCCCATGACCGTGAGGAGCCGTGCCAGGTCCTGGACGTGTGGCTCGGAGGCGGCGTTGGAGATCTGGGTCCGACCCGGCGTCAGGGCGGCCGCCATCAAGGCGTTCTCGGTCCCCATCACCGACGGCTCGTCCATGAAGATCGCGCAGGCACAGAGGCCGGTGGGCGCGCTCAGCTCGATCCAGCGCTCGCCGTCGATGCGGGCGCCAAGGTCCTTGAAGGCGTCGAGGTGCGCGTCGAGGCGCCGGCGGCCGATGAAGTCGCCGCCCGGCGGCGGCATCTTGGCGGCCCCGAACCGGGCCAGCAACGGCCCGGCGAGGAGGAAAGAGGCCCGGATCTGCGACGAAAGCTCCTCGTCGACAACCGGGTCGCTGACGTTCGCGGCGCACAGCCGGACGCTGTTGTCCCCGACCCAGTCGACCTCCACCCCGAGTTGCTCCAGCAGCGCGATCTGCGCCTCCGTATCGCGAATGCGCGGAACCCGGTGCAACAGCACCTCCTCCTCCGTCAGGAGGCATGCAGCGAGGATCGGCAGGGCCGCGTTCTTGTTGCCGGCGACGGTGACCTCGCCGGAGAGCGGGACCCCACCTTGGATGACGAATTTCTCCATCGACCCAGGAGGGTAACGGCCGGCCACGCCGGGTTCCCGGACGCCGCACCCGGCAGTTCAAGTTTCTAAATTTCACCGCTCGCCGTGCAAAGTGACGGCCGTCACGCTACGATCCAGCGCGCGAGACAAAGGAGCGTGGCAATAGCCACAGCAGATGCTCCGGGATGAACGTTTCGCATTGCGCTTCTGGGGGTTCGCGGGCGCTGCCACAGTCAGGCGGCGACCGCGACGTGTCCGCGACCGACCGCCACTTGCCGGCGGCAGCGGACTGCGCGAATATCAACGCCTCCTAACAACCGCAACGCGCGGGAACGCCTGTTCGCATCCCGTCGCGCAAACCCGCTATTTACGGGGCCTTTTTGGCTCTACTGCAAGCTTCATTGCAGAACCACCGGGTCGTCCGGACGCAGGCCTATCTTAGGAACACATGTTCGATTCTAAGCAAACGCTAACGGCACGGCTGACCAACGCCGTCGACCTGATGATCGACTTCGCAACGCTTGGCGAGTACGGGCTCGAGCCCGTTGGGAGAACTCCGCCGAGCTGCGAGACCCGCCACCGCCGCCCGGCCCCGGCTCCTTGCCCGGTGCCGCGGCGGCAACGTGGCGATCGTCTTTTCGACCGCGTCTCTCGCCACTACAGCTTCTAAGTAAGTCGAGAGGCGTTTCGGAAGGGGTTCCGCTTAACCCCGCGGAATGATCCTCCCCGCACTGGCACCTCCAAGCCACGACCTCGGGGTACAAGACGCTCCACCCCTACCGGAATCCCCACCCACCGGGCTGGAAGATCGGCGCGGTAACGAGGGGAGCGCACTCAAGGGCCTGACCCTCGTCGCTTCGGGCGCTGGCCGCGCCACCCGAGGCGAGCGACCTGGGACACAGCGCCTCTCGCTTCCCTGCCTCCTTGCGAGGCTGGCACACGCCGCCTCAGGGCCCGCCCCCGAGGGCGAGGGGCGCACGAACCCAGGTATGCCCACGGAAGGGAGAGAGGTGACGCTTCCGTGCACCCCTCCGTCCCCGGGGATCTCCCCGCTGTTCCTTATGGTCCCCACAGGACCATAAGGAACAGCGAAGGGGGATCGGGCCTCCGCCCCGTGACCCGTGCAGGGCGGGCCGCCACAACGCGTTCGCACCTTGCCGTAACCGGTACGGCAAGGTGCGAACTCACCGTGGCGGGATCCGCACGGCCGCTGGGCGGTCTCGGCCTGCCGGTGCCGCGCATCAGGCGCGCAGCGAAGCCTTCCCGTCGGCACGGCGAGAACCGCCGGACGGGCCTAGGGCGTCGGTCGGCCATAAACAAGTGCAGCCCGCGCCCAGTCAGGGCGCGGGCTGCAGAGAAGAACCGGCGGCGACCTACTCTCCCAGGGGGTTGCCCCCCAAGTACCATCGGCGCTGAAAGGCTTAACTGCTCTGTTCGGAATGGGAAGAGGTGTCTCCCTTTCGCTATGCACCACCGGA
>JAFDWO010000138.1 GCA_018268415.1 Actinomycetota bacterium
GATGGTCGCCTCGGACCGCATCTCCACCTATGACGTGGTGATGCCGACGCCGATCCCCGACAAGGGCAAGGTGCTGAGCCGGATGTCGGTCTTCTGGTTCGGGCTGACCGAGGACATCGTCCCCAGCCACTTCATCTCCGAGGACGTCCCCGAGGAGGTGAGCGAACGGGCGATGCGGGTGCGCAAGCTCGAGATGTACCCGGTCGAGTGCATCGTCCGCGGCTACCTCACCGGCTCCGGCTGGAAGGAATACAAGGAAGAGGGGGCGGTCTGCGGGATCGAGCTGCCCCAGGGGCTGATCGAGTCCGACAAGCTGCCGGAGCCGATCTTCACCCCCTCGACCAAGGCCGAGATCGGCGACCACGACGAGAACGTTTCGTTCGACCGCGCCGCCGAGATCCTCGGCGATCGGGCGCTGCTCGAGGAGCTGAGCCGGGTCTCGATCGCGGTCTACCAGCGCGGCGCCGAGCAGGCGGCGAAGCACGGCATCCTGCTCGCCGACACCAAGTTCGAGTTCGGCCGCTCCGCCGGCGCCGAGATCGTCCTCGGCGACGAGGTCCTGACCCCCGATTCCTCGCGCTTCTGGCCGGCCGACAGTTGGGAGCCCGGCAAGACGCCACCGTCCTTCGACAAGCAGTTCGTCCGCGACTGGGCCACCGGCCAGGGCTGGGACAAAAAGCCGCCGGCGCCGGAGATCCCGCCGGACGTGGTCGAGCAGACGCGGGCCAAATACGTCGAGGCCTACGAGCGAATCACCGGACAGAGCTTCTGATGCTTGGAGGGATCGGGCCCGCTGAGATCGGAATTTTGATTCTCGTCGCGCTACTCGTTTTTGTCCCAAAGCGCTTGCCGGAGATCGGTTCTGGAGTTGGACGAGGAATGCGTGAGTTCAAACGCGGACTGTTGGGATCCGATAGATCCGATAGCGGCGACGACTCGGCGGTCCCGACGAGCATTCAGTCGAATGACTCTGGCGCCGAGGGTGACCGACAGCGCTGCTGATCCAACGCTCTAGCCCCTCAATCCCTCATGGCGATTGCCCCGAAAAGTGGCCCGGGAAGGAGGAACAAGAGCGTCCAACGCCATCCAACCATACCGGCAGCCCACGGTAAGAATCGGATCGCGATGGCGGTTATCAGAAAGCCAATGGCCATCTGCGCAGTCAGGGCTGTTCCCACATATCGCTCGTCCGCGACGCTACTCAACGCTGCCGCAAACATCGGAGAATCAGCTATTACCGCTGCCCCCCACAGAGCGGCCAAAGCTAAAAGAAGCACAGTCGGCATCACGAAAAAAACAGGGCTCAAACCGCAACAGGCACCGCTCACCATGAGCGATACTCGCGCTGGCCGATATGGCCCTTCGCGGATGGATCTGGCACCCGCTATCACCGTCCCGATTGCCCCTGCGATTCCGATGATCGCAAACGCTGCCAACTCGACATTTCCCGTTGTGAAGTGCTCCTTCTGACCAAGAGCCGCGACGAGAAAGGCAGGCAGCCAGGTCCAAAACGCATAAAGCTCCCACATATGTCCGAAGTAACCCAGGTTGACATTGCGCTGCTTTCTATCCCCAAACATGGTGAACACATAGCGAGGGTGAAGCGCTGGCGTTGCGTGTACGCGGGAACCCGTCTCGATCAACAAGGCTAACCCTCCGCCTGCGATCGCCATCCCGGCGGTGATGAACTGCACCGTACGCCAGGGAGCCGTACCAAACGAGGCCACGAGGTGGGGTAGCCCCGACCCGATGGTCAGAGCCGCGAGCAGAAGTCCCATAGCAATCCCGCGGTTACTAGAGAACCACGACGCAACCACCTTGGCGCCGACCGGATAAACGCCAGCCAATGCAACACCGGTCAGAAACCGAAGAGGTAGAGCCACTGCCAAGCCCGTTGCGACGACAGGAAGAATCGCAACCGTGGTCCCTGCGACCCCAGCCGACACGCAAATCAGCTTCCCAGCGTCCACCCGATCAGAGAGATTGAACGAAGCCGAGACAATGGCGCCCACCACGAAACCAAGTTGCACCATCGTCGTTAGCCAGCTCGCTTCGCCGTCTGAAATCCCCCATTCCGACCGAATAGACGGCACGGTTGCGGCCGCCGAAAACCAGACCGACAAAGCCAGAATCTCAACCAGAATCAACAGCCACAGCTGATTCCATGAAGTTTCTGTAACCCGGGTCTCGGACGGCGTCGTCGGCGGAACGCTTCTCGCGGCGAGGCGCGCGGTCCCCCGTGCGACAGCTTGCCGAATGCTCAGCAGCGTGGAAGTAGGGCGCGATTCAGCCTCCCGCACACGGCGAGCTTACAGACAGTTGACTTTTGATTCGCTCTTTCTTTTCCCCCGGTCGCCCGAACGGGCGGCAACGAAACCGGCGAAGCCGGCCAATGCTCAGCTGGGCGGAGTCGGCGAACGTCGGGGAACAGCACGTCGGGGTTGAATGAAGGGCTAAAGGGTCCGGATAGGAACGCCCTATTGCCCTGCTGTTCTCTAATCTGAGAGCCCGTCGCCCGGCGCGGACGATCCGACTTCGGTGAGACATCGGCGTAGTGTCCCCGTCGCGGAAGATGTCGCGCCTCCGAAAACATCTACGCTTTCTGAGGACCTGGCGGTCGATCGCTACCAGCACTTAGCGTTCGCGCTCGACCTGCGAGCCGCCAACGATGGCCTCTTCGCCGTCGGCGGCGAATCGGACCCACGCCTTGTTGGTGCCGTCGTAGTCCGGCCCCCAGAGCAGGAGCTCGGCCTGCTGCCCGCCCACCTTGCAGCGAACGCCCTCGGGAGTCTCGTCGCCGAGCAGGGCTTTGACGAACGGGTTGCCCTCGGCCTCCTCGCCGATCGTGGTCGGCTCGCGGTGGCCAGGATGCACGCGCGTCTCCGGCGGCAGCGCCAGCAGGCGCTCGAGCGAGGCGCGGAGGTCGGCGATGCCGGTGGCCTCCGGGGCGCGGGTGCCGCCGACCGTGCCGCGGAAGAGAACGTCCGCGGTGATGGCGTCGGTCCCGTTGACGAGGAACGCAAGGTGGCCGTGGGCGTGCCCCGGCGTGTGGAGGGATTCGATCGAGAGGCCGCCGAACTCCACCACCTCCCCGTCGCTCAGGAGGACGTCGACGACGCCGGGCAGCTCGCCCGCGGTGAGCTCGTGGGCGTAGACCTTGGGGCCGAGCCCGCCGTAGCCGTCGAGGACCACGTGGTCGACGTGGTGGTGGGTCAGTAGCACCGCCGGCACCGCCAGGCCGCGCTCGGAGATGCTCTCCAACAGCGGGCCGGCGACGCCGTTGCCGTCGACCAGGACGCCGGTGCCCTCACCGTCGTCGATCAGGTAGGAGTTGGACAGCCAGCCGTCGCTCTCGGTCCGCTCGAGGTTCATCGTCCAGGTCCCCGTCTCAGACGTACTCGACGACGGTGCGGATGCCGTCCTGTTCGTGCATCAGGTCGAAGCCGGTGTTGATCTCCTCGAGCGTGGTCCGGTGGGAGATCAGGGCATCGACGTCGATCTCGCCGCCGAGATAGCGATCGACCAGCTGCGGCACCTGATCGCGACCCTTGACGCCGCCGAAGGAGGCGCCGATGATCGTGCGGCCGGTGATCAGGTAGCGGGGCACGACCTCGAGGGTCTCGCCGCGACCGGCGACCCCGGTGACGCAGACGGTTCCCCAACCGATCCTGGCCGACTCGACCGCCTGGCGCATCACCGCCACGTTGCCGGTCGCCTCGAAGGTGAAGTCGGCGCCGAAGCCACCGGTCTCCTCGAGCACGCGATCGACGACGCCCTCGCCACCGACCCAGAGGTCCGTGGCACCGTGGTGCTCGGCGTGCTTCAGCCGGTCCTCGGAGAGGTCGACGGCAATGATCCGCTCGGCGCCCATCAGCTGGGCGCCGGCGACGGCGCCGAGGCCGACCAGGCCGGCACCGAAGACGACGGCGGTCGAGCCCTCGAAGACCTTGGCGCGGAACATCGCCGCGCCGAGGCCGGTAGAGAGGCCGCAGGCGAAGAGCGCATTGGCCGCGTGAGGCGAGCTGGGGTCGACCTTGGCCAGGGCGATCTCCGGCATCACGGTCGCCTCGGCGAAGGTCGAGCAACCCATGAAGTGGCGCAGCGGCTCCCCCTCCCGCGTCAGCCGCGTCGTCCCGTCGGGGAGGTAGCCGAGGTTCTGCTGCTCGCGGATCGCGAGGCAGATGTTGGTGCGGCCCGAGCGGCAGTTGACGCACTCGCCGCACTGCGGCGAGAAGAGCGTCACGACGTGGTCGCCCGGGCCGACCGAGGAGACCCCCTCGCCGACCGCCTCGACCACGCCGGCGCCCTCGTGGCCGAGCACGCAGGGCGCGTAGCCGGACGGGTCGACGCCCGAGGCGCTGTACATGTCGGTGTGGCACACCCCGCAGGCGTGCAGGCGCACCAGGACCTCGCCGGCCTCGGGGCCGGCGAGGTCGACGTCCTGGACGGCGAGTGGCTGCCCGAACTCCTCCAGGACCGCGGCGCGGATCCTCACGCGGGCGGGTTTTCGTCGTACTGCGGCGCGTCGTCGCCGATGACCTCCCACGGCGCCTTGAAGGCGACCTGGAGGTGGAACTGCGGCTTCAGGTCGAGCTCGCGCATGAGGCCGGCGGCGACGTAGTATTTCTCGCCGAGGTCGTCGTAGAGCGCCGAGCCGCAGTTGTCGCAGAACTGCCGCGGCGCGAACTCGCTCTTGTAGCTCCTGACCAGGTCCTCGCCCTTGGTGACATTGAAGTTGCCGGGCGAGACCAGCACTCCGGTCAGGCTGGAGCCGGTCCAGCGCTGGCAGCGCGTGCAGTGGCAGACGCCCATGCCCTCCGGGTCGGTCACCTCGTACTCGATCCCGCCGCACAGGCAGGCTCCCGCCAGAGTCTCAGCCATCGTGTCCTCCTCGAAGTTCGATGCTCGCCGCCCAGGGCAGGCGGGACGCGGCCGCAGGTTAAGCCGGGGAACGGGGCGGGGCTAGTCGAGTTGGAAGGCTGCGTCGAGGCTGCATCGAGCCTCGACGATCCCCGGCGCCCGCGACTCGGGCAGCAGAGGACCTCCCGTGCCTTCGCGAATGTCCGTCCCCACGCGCCTATGAAGTCGGTACGGCCGGCTGAGGACGACGTCCGGGCCGACGCGCCGACGCAGGCGCGTGATCTCCGCCCGGACCGTCGCGCCCGCCTCGGCCGACCCGTACAGCTCGAGCGCGAGGTCGCGCACCGTCAAGCCCGTGGGGTGCAGCGCGAGCAGCGCGAGGATCTCGCTATGGCGAAGGTTCAGCTCGGCGCGACCGCCAGACCTGGTCACGACTGCGCGAGGGCGGCCGGTGACAGCGACCGACACCTGGTCCCCGCGCGGCCTCTCCTCGTCCGCGCGCCAGACCAGGTAGCCGTCCGCGATCGACTCCGCCTCGATCCGCAAGCCATCGCGCTGCGGCCAGACGTTTGCCCCCCGATCGGTCCAGACCGGCGACTCGAGCCACTTCGGTGGGTCGGCGTGGACGACACGTCCCGACGCCGAGACGACGGCCCGGAACGACGGGCCCTGAGAATTCAAGCCATCGCCGAAGCGACGGGCTAGCAGCTCGGCGGCGTGACGACGCTCGGCGGCCAACCAGGCCTCCACCGCCGCCGCGACCGCGGTGACTAGCGGGAGGCCGTGTACGTGCGCCGTACGAAAGTCACCCGAGAGATCGATCGCGCCCAGCACCTCGCCGGTGTCGGGGTCATGGACCGGCGCGGCAGCACACGTCCAGCCGTGCAGCAGCCGGTTGAAATGCTCGGCGGAGAAGATCTGCACCGGCCGACCGAGCACCAACGCGGTCCCGATCGCATTCGTCCCGACGCCGTCCTCACTGCATAAGAATCCCGGCAGGAACCGCGGTTGGACGGCGCTCCGCAGCGCCCGCGACGGACCGTCGGTCCACAGCAACACGCCGTCGGCGTCGCTGAACGCGACGAAGTAACCCGACTCGACCAGGGCTTCGCTCAGCAAGCCGCTGATCCGCGACAGATGCGCGCCGACCGGATGGATCGCGAGGCGCTCGGCGGTGCGCCTCGCGTCGAGCATCCGCGGCGCGGGGTTCTCGGGATCGACGCCGGCAGCGACCGACCGACGCCACGAGTCCGAGACGATTTGCCTCACGGCCTGTGGCGGGACTCCAGTATCGAGGGCGATCGTGTGCGCGCGGCGCAGCAGCCCGGCAAGGCGCGCGTGATCGGGATCGGCACCCAGCGCCAGCCGCGAAGAGCTCATCGATCGACTCCCGCTGCGGCAGGTCCCGTCGATGGGTATGCAGCCCCTTCAGGCCTTCGTCTTGGGGCCAAGCTGAAACAGAATGACGTAATCCCGACCACGGTCCTTTTGAAGTTCACGAGCGTAGTCGTATGGACTAGGTTCGGGCCAGGTCTTCGGCGGTCTGCGTGAGCTACGCATTGCCGGATGCGGAGGCCGTGGGGTCAGATTCATGGGCTCAAACGCTCACCGATTCCACCCGAATGCTCCTGAACCAAAAAACAAACCGACGTCTCCCCGAGTCTAAAGCCCACGGCTGGCCCGTGGGGCGTTCACATGCAAGAGATCGCTGATCGCCGAACCAGCCAACCATCGCCCCGCTGTCGGCAACCGACGCTGCATCCGAACATTCGTCGTTCGCCTGAATTAGTACCCACTTAGTACCCGGCCGTCCGGAAGGACGGGCCCCAAAAAAATTGAGAAGAGCTCCGTTTCCAGGGCCCTTCTCCATGGCGGGGGCGGGATTCGCGAACCAGCGACCTTCGGGTTATGAGCCCGACGACGGGCCAGATTCGGAACAACGCTTCCAAAACGCTTCCACAAGGCCGAAATCGCGATCTCACCGCGCCGCTCGAAAAGGAAAAACCCTCGGTTAGCGGCGACTTTGCGAAGCCCGGAACGAGACTCGAACTCGTGACCCCTTCCTTACCATGGAAGTGCTCTACCAACTGAGCTATCCGGGCGGATCGCGATCGTCCCCGCGGGGATCGCAGGGGACGATCTTAGAGGGTCTTCGGGGAGCCGGGGCGGCTGGGATGGCTTCGGCGGGGCGTGGTTTCGGGGAGATGGGGCGCCTGGTCTGCCCGTGCGGGCGACGACCTGGGTCAGGATGCGGGCCGACGGTCCTCGAAGGATGTCGGATACGGGGGCTGGGGGAAGCGCTGGGCAGCGAGGATTCCGAGGGCTTCCTGCCAGTGTTTCGAAGGGATCGGCACGGCCGGCAACGCCTCCGCCGCGTCCCTTTCGTGTGATTTCTTGGTCGGCGGGCGTTCTTGCGGTGTCAGACGACGACCGAGCTTTTAACGAGCTCGGCCTCGGTAACAAGCGCAACGACGACGACCGCGGGGGACGCGCAAAGAACCACGTTCTGTCCGCCCTGGATCGCCATTGCGGGGCAGTGTAGCGCGCGTTGTCGGGTCGCGGTTAACGTTCGGACACGGTTGCTACTAGGAGAGGACTGAGATGGACCTGAAAGGCCTGTTCAACAAAGGCAAGAAAATGGTCGACGATCGGGGCGGCGTCGAGTCGCTGAAAGAGGACGCTCAGGAACTGGCCGGGATCGCGAAAGGCAAAGGGAGCCTCACCGACAAAGCCAAGCAGGCCGCCGAGGCGGTGAAAGAGCCGGGGGCGAACGAGCCCGACCCCCAGGAGCGGCACCCGAACCGGCAGGCGACTAACGAGCGGCGGGCTGACGCAGATCGACAGGAGTCGAAGGAGCGGCGCCATCCTTGAGGAGCGTCGCCAGGTAGATCACGACCGATGAGGAGCCGTGGTTGGCAGCCTGGTGGATGTCGCTGGGCTGCTCCACCAACCACTGGCCCGCACGGATCTGTGCCGTCTTCCCGGCAGTGATGACACGCACCAGTCGCGGTTCTTCGTCGGATTCGCCTTCGAAGAGTTCCGCCTTGCCCTGCCGCACGGTGTAGGTGAGCGTCCCGGAGACGACCCGCGAGATCTGGGTGCCGAGGTGGTGGTGGACGGCGATCTTCGCCCCCGCCGGGACCGTCACCCTGCTCAGCACCATGGTGCGGTCGGGCGCACCCTGGACCGCTTCGGTCTGCGCCATCGCGACGCGCGACGGCGTCGGGGCCGGCGCCGAGGCGCCGAATGCGGTCGGGAGGATGATCGCCATCGCGACGATCGCGATGACGCCGATGGCGGTGACTGGGAAGCGCAGGGTCGGTCGATTCACGACTGCCCGGTTCTCCCCCCGCGGGCCGACTCCTTCCGCCGGCGCAGAGTTCGCAGTCCTCCGCCGCGAACTCTGCGCAGGGGCGCCTCGCCGTCAGACCGCGGCGCCGTTGGCGGTCAGGGTCACCTCGATGTTGCCGCGGGTCGCGTTCGAGTAGGGGCACACTTTGTGCGCCTCGCGGACGAGCTCCGCGGCGGCCTCGCCCTCGACCGACGGCAGCATCACGTCGAGCTCGACCGCCAGGAGGAACGTGCGCTCCGGGCCCGGGTTGAGCGAGACCTTGGAGTCGATCGCGACATCGCCGACCTCCGCTTTCGTGCGCCGCGCGACGGCGCCGATCGCGCCCTCGAAGCAGGCCGCATAGCCGACCGCGAAGAGCTGCTCGGGATTGGTGCCGCCGCCTTCGCCGCCCATCTCGCTCGGCAGGCGCAGGTCGACCTCGAGCGCCCCGTCGCTCGTCTTGCCGTGCCCCTCGGCCCGGCCCCCGGTGACGTGCGCCTCGGCGGTGTAGATGACTTTGCTCATCGCGGCCCTCCTGTGGGAAGTGGTTGTGGGACGGACCCTACGGAGGTCCACTCGCCGGCCGGCCGCGCGCGGGCACTATCCCTCCGGCGCCGACTCGCCCTTCCAGTATTCGACCTGGCTATCGAGCTCGAAGAAGGTGTGGAGGCCGCCGCCCTCGGGGAAGCGCTCCGACGCGCTGAGCTTGTTCGAGTCCGGATAGACGACGATGTCCGGCGCGCCGTTGGTGGACACGGCGAGGAAGCGGACCTCCTCGTCGGTCGGGTTGGCGATCTGGTGGGCGCCCCGCTCCCCGAGCGGGAAGTGGACCGCCTCGCCAGGCTCGAGCTGCCGCGTCCCCGCCGGCGTGCGCAGCGTCGGTCGCCCGCTGAGGACAAAGACCAGCTCCTCGTCCGAGTAGTGGAAGTGGTACGGGTAGGCGGCCTCGCCGGGCGGCAGCTTCCAGACGCTCGCGCCGAGCCGCTCGCTGCCGAGCTCGTAGCCGACCCGCGCCCGGAAGGCCCGAAAGCCCGGCGGCGCGCCCTCGCGCGGCTGGAAGTCCGGATCGTCGATGTTCGCCACCCGCGCAGCTTACGACCGCTTAGAACGACCGAGGGCGCCGCCCCGCGAAGTGTGTCCGGCGCCGTCCAGGCGTGCGCGGGGGTTTTGAGACAGCTTCTTAACCACGACTTGTAACTTGTCCGACGATGCGCTCCCGTCCCCTCCGCCGCCTTGCCTCGTCGCTCGCGCTCGCCGCCCTCACCGCCGTGGTCGTCGCCGGCTGCGGCGGCGGCACCGGCGAAACGCGGCCGGCGCCGCCTCCGAAGGAGTTCCCGCAGGCGCAGGGCAAGACGATCTCCCAGCTCCTGCACGGCTCCGGCGCGACCCCGTCGGAACTCGTGATCGCGCCCGCCTCGGAGGTCTTCGACAAGGGCGAGGAACGCTATCCCTTCGGCGTCTTCACGACCGGACTGGAACAGGTCGAAGACGTCGAAGTCGCCCTCTACTTCGCCAAGGACGGCAAGTCGAAGGTCAGCGGACCGCTCCCGGCCAAGCTGGAAACGCTGCAGACCAAGCCCGCCTACCGCTCCCAGAACGGCTCCGGCCCGGGCGAGGCCAAGTCCGTCTACGTGGTGCCGAAAGTCGACTTCCCCAAGAACGGCTCCTACCTCGCGATCGCGATGATCAAGACCAAGGACGGCAAGCTGGAGGCGAGCCGCGTCCCCTCCCCCGTGGTCGGCAGGTACCCGCGCGTGCCGAAGGTCGGGGAACGCCCACCGAAGATCGAAACCCTGACCGCCGCCGACGTCGGCAACGACCTCGAAAAGATCGACACCCGGGTGCCGCCCGACCAGATGCACAAGGTCAACTTCGCCGAAGTCCTGGGCAAGAAGCCGATCGTCCTGGTCTTCGCCACCCCGGCCCTCTGCCAGAGCCGCGTCTGCGGCCCGGTCGTCGACGTCGCCCAGCAGGTCGCCGACAAGTACGAACCGAAGGCCGACTTCATCCACCAGGAGGTCTACGTGGAAAACGAAAAAAGCAAGGGCCTCCGCCCCCAGCTGAAGGCGTTCCACCTGCCGACCGAGCCGTGGACCTACCTGATCGACGCCAACGGCGTGGTCAGGGATCGCCTGTCCGGTGCCTACGGGGTGGACGAATTGGAAGAAGCGATGTCCACGATCCTGCCTGGCTGAACAGCCGAATCGACTTCGGCCTTCGATACAGTCCGCACATCAAGGCGCCGCCGCTCCAGGGAGGACGGCGTCGGTCCCCGCCTTTGGAGGGGCAGGGACGCAGTATCCGACGCTGCAAGGAGAGATATGAAGCATCGCCTGCCTGTATTCGCGCTCGTCCCCGTGCTGGTGGCCCTCGTCGGCCTCGCCGCGCTACCGGGCTCGGCGCTCGCCGCCAAGCCCGCCAACCAGTCGAAGGCGACCGTCTTCGAAGCCTGCCGTCACGGCTGTCACTACCGGACCGTCCAGAAGGCGGTCGAAGCCGCCGGCGGTTATGCCTTCAAGAACAAGAAGGCGAAGGTGAAGGTCGCGATCCGGCCGGGCAAGTACGTCGAAGGGGTGGTCGTCGACGGCACCCAGCCGAAGAAGCGCTACGACGGGATGACGATCGAAGGGACGAAGAAGGACCCGAAGCGGGTCATCCTCGAAGGCAAGAACGCGAAGGGCGAACTCGGCGCGGCGCAGAACGGGATCGAGGCGATCAGCGTCGACGGCCTCGTGCTGAAGAACATGTGGGCGCGCAACTACGAGTCGAACGGCTTCTTCATCCACGCCGCCGACGAAGGCGGCCAGCACTGTAACGGCTACACGATGAACAACCTGCTGGCCTCCGGTAATCGCTCCTACGGGCTGTTCGCGAAGCACTGCATCGGCGGCAAGATGATCAACTCCGCCGGCTACCACCAGGGCGACTCCGCCTTCTACGTCGGCGAAACGCCGTGCGACAAGAAGAACTGGAACGTCTACAGCAACACCCCCTGCCAGAAGAAGCCGGTGTGGACGCTGCTGAAGAACGACAAAAGCTACGAAAACGTCCTCGGCTACTCCGGCACGAACTCCAAGTACGTGCGGATCATCGAAAACGCCTTCTACAACAACGGCGCCGGGATCGTCCCCAACACGCTCGACTCGGAGGGGTACGAGCCGAACGGCTGGAACGTGATCGAACGCAACGACGTGTTCTGGAACAACTACAACTACTTCCTCGCCGGGTCGGCCTTCCACACCGTCTCCTCGGGGCTCGGTGAGCTGAGCGGCCAGACCGTCAACTACCCGACCGGCGTCGGCATCGTCCTCTACGGCTCAGACCACGACGTGGTCCGCGGCAACCGCGTGTTCGGCAACTACAAGTGGGGCATCGCCTCCTTCTCCGGCCCCGGCGAAACCTTCGTCGCCAACGAAGGCAACGAAGCGAAAAATGTCAACAACGAAATCGTCGAAAACGTGATGGGCCGGGAAGGCGCCGACCCGAACGGCGAATACGACATGTGGAACGACGACACCGGCGGCGGCAACTGCTGGGGCGCCAACAGCGCCAACTCGACGTTCGCGCCCGGCAACGGCAAAGTGCCGCTGAGCCAGATCTACCCGCTCTGCCCGCAGGCGGAAGTCGAATACGCCAGCAAGTCGGTGCCGAGCATCAACATCGCCGCGGGGCTGCAGATCGCCAGCCTCTCGGAAACCGGCAACCCGTCAACGATCCTCGGCTACGCGGGCACCACCCCGCCGCAGAACCAGCAGTGCAGCTGGAAGAGGCCGAACGCCCCGCACCCGGCGTTCCAGCAGTACAAACCGGTCGAAATCGCCCCGAAGCCCGGGGAAGTGACCTGCTGATGCGGGCGCTGAAGCTGGTCGCGATCGCGGTGGTGGCCCTTGCCCTCTCGGGGGCGGCCGCCACCGCGGCCGACGCGCCGTCGAAGTCGAAATCGAAGCCGAAGGAAGTGTCGGTGGCCGACTTCTACTTCGGGCCGGAAAAGCTCACCCTGAAGAAGGGTCAGGCGGTCAACTGGGTCTGGGCGGAAACCAACACCTACCCCCACGACGTCCACCTGAAGAGCGGGCCGAAGGGGCTGAAGGGAAAGGCCACCTACTCGACCAAGACGACCGCGGTCACCGACGCCGAATTCGAAAAGACGTTCACGACGCCGGGGACCTACAAGTTCATCTGCACGATCCACCCGACGCAGATGCACATGACGATCGTCGTCAAGAAGTAGTCCGACAGGTTGCGGGGCAGCGATGAACTGGGGTGACGGAGGGCTGGACCGGCGCGGCTTCCTGGCGCTCGGCGGGGGCATGTTCTTCTGCACGCTCGCCGGGCAGAAAATCAGCGCGGGCGAAGGACAGATCGACATCGACGCCCATGCCAAGGGGCTCGCGGTGCCGCCCAAGGTGGTGGCGGCGGACGCCACCCAGGCGACCGCAAGCGCCGCGCCCGACGCCGGACGCACCGAGCTCGCCGCCTTCACCACCGGCGGCCCGGCGCGCGAATACTGGATCACGGCCGAGCCGGTCGAGTGGAACATCGTCCCCACCGGCCGCGACCAGATGATGAACATGCCGATCAAGGGCAAGACCAAGTTCACCGCCTGGGCCTATCGGGCGTGGACGCCCCACTTCAAAGAACCGCTGGGGCCGGCGAAGGTGCCCGGACCGCTGCTCGAAGTGAGCGTCGGCGAAACGATGATCGTCCACTTCCGCAACAAGCTGAAGTCGCCGGTGACGATGCACCCGCATGGAATCTGGTACTCGAACGAAATGGACGGCGGCTACAAAGGCAAGTTCACCGACCCGGGCGGCTTCGTCCAGCACAACCGCACCTTCACCTACGTCTGGGAAGCCAAACCGGGAACCGAAGGCACCTGGCTCTACCACGACCACGGGCCGATGGACCCGCTGCCGGTATTCAAAGGGCTGTTCGGGCCGCTGGTCGTCCGTGCACCCGGCGAGCAGGCCCCGGAAGCGGAGTTCTTCCTCGGCTTCCACTCCTGGGAACCGCCGATCACCGGCCTCAAGGAAAACTTCGCCTGCATCAACGGGCGCGCCTACGCCGGCAACACGCCCGACCTGCACGCCAAGGTCGGCCAACGGGTCGGCTTCCACGTCTACGGCCTCGACAACTTCTTCCACACCTTCCACCTGCACGGGCACCGCTGGACCGACCCGGACGGGACGATCATCGACACGAAAACGTTCGGCCCGGCCGACTCGTTCCGGCTCGAATTCGTCGAGGACAACCCGGGACGGTGGTTCTACCATTGCCACGTCTTCACGCATTTCCACATGGGGATGAACGGGTGGTACATCGTCGACTAGCCGTGGCGGCCGTCTGCGCCGCGGCGCTCATCCTCCCCGCCGCGGCGGCGGCCGACAACACGCGGGTCTCGATCTTCGACTACCAGTGGTCGAACAAAGAAGTCCACATCAACCTCGGTGAGAAAGTGACCTGGGACTGGCTCGGGCCCGACCTCGAGCATTCGGTCACCGGCGTCTCGCCGAACGACCTTCAGTGGGACTCCGACCCGGGCACCGACGTCCCCCACCACCGCGCCGGCGACGAATACACGCTCGAATTCACGCAGCCCGGCACCTACCTCTTCCAGTGCAAGCTGCACGCCTGGGTCCGCGGCGAGGTCGTCGTCGCCGACACCCCGGGCAATCCGCTGTCGAACCCGGGCCCGCGGCCGCCGCTGAACATCGACCTGACCCCGCCGACGATGGGCGATGTGAAGCTGAAGAAGACCAAGCTGCGCGGCCCCCACGGAACGCCCATGCGCGCCTCGATCAACGAGGGAGGCTCACTCGACGCCGAGTACTACCGGCTCGACTCGAAAGGCCACCGCGTCTACAACGGCTACCACGAATGGGCCACCTACATCGGCATCAACCACATCCGCCTGGCAGCGCGCTGGAAGCACTTCAAGGCCCGCCCCGGTCGTTATGTCGCCGTGCTGCGCGCGACCGACAAGTCGAACAACACCTCGAAGCCGTTGACCAAGGGATTCACGATCCTCGGCAAGAACCCGCCGAAGACGCGCAGCGCGGGCCAGAAGCCGTAGGGGGCGTCGGGGCCGACTCAAGCCGGCGCCCGGGGGACGGCAAGGGACGGAGCCCTTCGAAGCTGACGCCCGGAGGGAAAGGGATGCGGCCGTCTCGAGCTGTCGCCCGGGAAGGGAAAGGGATGGGACCCCCTCAAGCTGGCCCCCGGCAAGGGACGGGGCCTCTCCAAGCTGTCGCCCGGCGGGAAAAGGATGCGGCCCCCTCGAGCTGGCGCCCGTGGGCGAAAGGGCCCGGCCCCCTCGAGCTGTCGCCTCCAGG
>JAFDWO010000139.1 GCA_018268415.1 Actinomycetota bacterium
CCGGGCGGCGGAGGGACCCCGGGCGGTGGAGGGACCCTGGAGCAGGCGTGGGCCCCCCGACGTCTCCGTGGTTCGAAATGGTCGCCATACGACCATTTCGAACCACGGAGATCCCCGACCGGTGGGGGGCGGGCCCGAAGGGAGGGTCGCCGGGACGCGCGTCGACCTGCCGTTGCCGTGCAACGGCGATCCTCCACGGAGATCCCCGACCGTGGAGAGATCCGGGAGGAAGCGTGGGGTTCCCGGCATCTCCCGGCATCTCTGTGACGAAGGTCGGACCCCGGCCACACATCCGTGACGCTCCCGTGGGCCTTCCTCCACACCCCCCGCACCCTCGGCCGTCCCGGCCACGGCCACGGCCTGCCAGGGCCGTGGACGAGACGGCCGCATCCCTTCCCACCCGGGCGACAGCTTCAGACGGCCGCATCCCTTTCCTGCGGGCGACAGCTTGAGGGGCCCCATCCCTTCCCCCCGGGCGCCAGCTTCAGAAGGTCGCATCCCTTCCCGGACGCCAGCCTCCCCAGATCCCATCCCTCTCCATTCCCCCGTCCACGCCGTCCCATCGATTCCACCTGCATCCTCAAAATTGCGTAGAGCGTCTGACGAGGGGCCTTGACCGGTTCGCGCGCATCGAAATAACGTGAATCCGCTCCCCCAATGAGCGGGAGCGCGCAAAGGCAAGGGGGCCAGAAGCGCATGTCCGAGGCGGCGATCGACCGCCGCCGGGAGCCCGCAGCGGATGGCTTGGGAATCCCGGCGGCGGGTCCGCCTCGTTTCTCCGGCGCCGCACGCAGGGGGACCGTTCGCCGGGGCGAACATCGGAGTTATGTCCCTCATCCCCGCCAAGGAAGTGCGACCGCCGCTGCCGCGCGGGCCGTTCCTCGTCGTCGGGCTCGCCCGCTCGGGCCAGGCGGCGGCGCGCCTCCTCGCGGCGCGCGGGGAGCGGGTCCGCGCCGTCGACTCAGGTCATCCCGCGGGCGCGGAAGGTCTTTCGGACCTCGGTGTCGAAGTAACCCTGGATACGGATGGACTTGCTCAGCTCGAGGGTGTGCACACGGTCGTCAAGAGCCCGGGGGTTCCCCGGGAGGCGGCGGTGATCGCGGCGTCTCTGGAGCGGGGGATGGAGGTGACGGGGGAGCTCGAGCTCGCCTGGCGCGCCCTGCCCAACCGCTTCCTCGCGGTCACTGGCACCAACGGCAAGACGACCACGGTGGAGCTGCTCGGCCACGTCTTTCGCGGCGCCGGCGAGCCGGTCGCGGTGGCGGGTAACGTCGGCGTCCCGCTGGCCGGGCTGGTCGGGGAGATCGACCCCGAGGCGACCGTCGTCTGCGAGGCCTCCAGCTTCCAGCTCGAGGACACCAGCCTCTTCAGCCCCGAGGGCGCCGTGTTCCTCAACCTGGCGCCCGACCACCTCGACCGCCACGGCGACCTTCCGGCCTACCGTGACGCGAAGCTGCGGATCTTCGCCAACCAGGGCAACGACGACGTCGCGGTCTGGAACGGCGACGATCCCGAGCTGGCGGGCGTCGACCTCGGCGGCTGCGCGCGCCGGGTCGAGTTCTGCCGCGGCGCCTCACCCGACTGTGAGGTGGCGGCGGCGGAGGGCGCGATCTTCTACGGCGGCGAGCCGCTGATCGAGACCGCCGAACTCGGCATCCCGGGCGAGCACAACGTCGAGAACGCGATGGCGGCCGCCGCGGCGGCGCTCTCCTTCGGCGTCGACCGCGGTGCCGTCGTCGCCGGCCTGCGCGGCTTCGGCGGCGTCCCGCACCGGCTCGAGCCGGTCGGCGAGATCGACGGGGTCAGCTTCGTCAACGATTCCAAGGCGACCAACGTCGCCTCCGCCGCGGTCGGCATCGGCAGCTTCGATCGCGGCGTGCACGCGATCCTCGGCGGCAGCGACAAGGGTGAGCCGTTCGCCCCGCTGGTCGCGCCGCTGCGCGAGCGCGCCGCTGCCGCCTACCTGATCGGCGACACGGTCGAGCGCATGACCGCCGAGCTGGCGCCGCTCGCCGCGGCGGGCGTGCCGCTGCACCGCGCCGATGACCTCGAGGACGCGGTCCGCACCGCGGCGCGCCTCGCCGCCCCCGGGGAGGTCGTCCTGCTCTCGCCGGCCTGCGCCAGCTTCGACGCCTTCCCGAACTTCGAGGCGCGCGGCGAGCGCTTCCGCCGGATCGTCGCCGACCTCGGGGTGGAGCGAGGATGAGCGGCCTCTCCGTCGCGCTCGGCCGCGCGCGCCCCGCCAAGTCGAAGAAGCGCAAGAAGTCGAAGTCGAGGGCGCGCGCCGTCTCGACCGAGTACAGCCTGCTGCTGACCGCGACGCTCTGCCTGCTCGCGTTCGGCGCGGTGATGGTCTTCTCCGCCTCCTCGACCACCCAGGTCCTGCAGAACGGCGGCCTCGCCGACTCCGCCTACTACCTGCAGCGCACGCTGATCGTCGGCGCGGTGGGCCTCGTGATCATGCACTTCACCGCCCGCCACGGCCTGCTGGCGATCCGCAAGGCGACGCCGATCCTGCTTGCCGGGTCGCTCTTCATGCTCGTCCTCGTGCTCGGCGCCGGGCAGAGCGTCAACGGCGCGACCCGCTGGATCGGCAGCGGCTCATTCCAGATCCAGCCTTCCGAGCTGGCCAAGGTCGCGCTCGTCCTCTACGCCGCCGACATGCTCGCCCGCGAGCCGAAGCGGATCCGCTCGATCCAGGGCTTCATGCCGATCCTCCTGGTCACCGGCGCCGCCTGCCTGCTGGTCATGCTGCAGCCGGACATGGGGACGACGATGGTGATCGCCTTCGCCGTCGGCGCCACCCTGGTCGCCGCCGGGGTCGCCCCGCGGGACCTCGGCAAGATCGGGCTGGTCATCGTCGCCGGGGTTCTGTTGCTGACGTTGATCGAGCCCTACCGGATGGCACGCCTCACCAGCTTCCTGCATCCGGGCGCGGAAACGGAAGGCGCCGGCTTCCAGGCGGCGCAGGCGAAGATCGCGCTCGGCTCCGGTGGCTTCTTCGGCGTCGGGATCGGCAACGGCGTGCAGAAGGCCTTCTACCTGCCCGAGGCTCACACCGACATGATCTCGGCGGTGATCGGCGAGGAGCTCGGCCTGGTCGGGATCGTCGGCGTCGTCGGCCTCTTCGGCATGTTCGGCTTCGCCGGGCTGCGGATCGCCCAGAAGGCGAAGGACAACTACGGCAAGATCCTCGTCGCCGGGCTGACCTCGATGGTCCTGGTGACGGCGATGATCAACCTCTTCGCGGTGATGGGGCTGGCGCCGCTGACCGGCGTGCCGCTGCCGTTCATCTCCTACGGGAACTCGGCGCTGCTGTCGTGCCTGCTGGCCGTCGGGTTGATCTTGAACGTCGCCCGGGGCGGCACCGCGACCGTGGCGCGGGGCACGACCACCCGGTCCGGCAGACTGAAGGTCGTCGATGGCGGGCGTGCGCCCGCGCGTGAAAGGAGCGGTGCGGGCGGTGCCAGAAGGGCCAAGAGTGGTGGTGGCGGCGGGGGGAACCGCGGGGCACGTGGTGCCCGCCATAGCGGTCGCCGACGAGCTCCGTAAGAGCGGTGCCGAGGTCAGCTTCCTCGGCACGCGTGAGAAGGCCGAGGCGGACCTGGTGCCCGCGGCGGGCTACGAGATCGACTTCCTGAACGTGCACGGCATCGACCGGCGCAACCCGCTGCGCGCCGCGCGGGCGGGATTCGAGGCGCTCGGCGCGGTGGGCGCGGTGCGCTCGGCACTGCGCCGGCGGCGGGTCGACGTGGTGATGGGCGCGGGCGGCTACGTCGCCGCGCCGGCGGGGATGGCGGCGACACTGACCGGCACGCCGCTGGTCCTGACCGAGGCCGACAGCCACCTCGGCCTGGCCAACCGCCTCCTGGCCGGACGGGCGCGACGGGTGTGTCTGGCGTTCCCGATCGAAGGGCGTGAGGGGGCGCGCTACCTGGTGACGGGACGGCCGGTGCCGGAGGCGGTGCTGGCGGCCGACCGCGGTGTGGCGCGGGCGCGGTTCGGGATCGACCCGGACGAGCGGGCATTGCTCGTGGTCGGCGGCAGCCTTGGGGCGCGGTCGGTCAATCTCGCCGCCGTGGGAGCGTTCGCCGAGCGCGAGGGGCGGGACTTCAGGGTGCTCCACGTGTCCGGGCGGCGCGACCACGCGGCGGTACGCGAGCGCCTCGCCGCGGCGCCGCACGCCGAGGGGTATCAGCTGATCGAGTACGAGCCTGATCTCGGCGACCTGCTCGCGGCGAGCGACCTGATCCTGGGGCGCTCGGGCGGCTCCATCTTCGAGTTCACCGCCGCCGGGCGCCCCGCGGTCCTGGTGCCCTACCCGCACGCCACGGCGGACCACCAGCGGACCAACGCCCGGTGGATGGAGCGGGGCGGCGCCGCGACGATCGTCGACGACGGGGAGCTCGATCCGGCGGCGCTGCTGGCCGATGTCGGCGGGATCCTCGGCGACGCGAAGCGCCTGGCTCGGATGAGCGCCGCGGCCCGCGCCCTGGCGAAGCCACGCGCCGCCCGCGAGATCGCCGACCAGGTCCTCGCCGCCGGCACGGGGGGCGCGAAGTGAGCGACTGGAGCGGGCGTCGGCTGCACTTCATCGGGATCGGCGGCGCGGGGATGAGCGGGCTCGCGGTGGTGTGCGCCGGGCTCGGTGCGACCGTCACCGGCAGCGACCGCAGCGAGTCTTCTTATATGGAGCGCCTGCGGGCGGCCGAGCTCGAGCCTCGGATCGGCCACGACGCCGCCAACCTGCCCGCGGGTGCCGAAGTCGTCGTCTCGACCGCGATCGCCGCCGAGAACCCGGAGCTGGCACTGGCCCGGGAGCGGGGCCAGAAGGTCATCCACCGGGGGGAACTGCTGGCTGAGCTGTGTGCGGAGAAGCGGTTGATCGCGATCGCCGGCACGCACGGCAAGACGACCACGACCGCGATGGTGGTCTGGGCCCTGCGCGGCCTCGGCGAGGACGCGGCCTTCTTCGTCGGTGGCGAGGTCCCCGGGCTCGGCCCCGACGGCGCCCCCGCCAACGCCGGCTGGGGGAGGAGCGAGTGGGTGGTCGCCGAGGCCGACGAGTCCGACGGCAGCTTCCTGCGTCTCGACCCCGAGATCGCCGTCGTCACCAACGTCGAGATGGACCACCACTCGAAATGGGGCTCCCTCGAGCCCCTGATCGAGGCCTTCGCCGGTTTCGCCGGCAATGCCCGCGTCGCCGTCCTGCCCGCCCCGACCCGCATCGGCGGCGCGGTCGAGGAGGTCCGGGCGCAGCTTGGCGGGCGGGGTGTCCGGCGGGCGTCGCTCCTCGGGCCGCCTTCGGCGGGAGTTCCCGGTGGGGGACGCCCGACGGACGCCGGCGCGGCCGAGGAGGAGCCGGCGGAGTTCTCGGCCGAGGCGCCCGGGCCGGCCGCGCTTGACCTCGCTGTTCCGGGCGCTCACAACGTCCTGAACGCGCGTGCCTGTCTCGCCGCGCTCAGGGCCGCGGGATTCGATCTCGACGGCGCCGCGACCGCGCTCTCCGGCTTCCGCGGTGTCCGCCGCCGGCTGGAGGTCAAGGGCGCGCGGGGCGGGGTCCGTATATATGACGACTATGCGCACCATCCGACCGAGGTCCGTGCCGCTCTCTCGGCGCTGCGCGAGCTGAATCCGCCGCGCCTCGTCGCCGTCTTCCAGCCGCACCTCTACTCACGCACCAAGGTCTTCGCCACCCAGTTCGGCACCGCGCTGGCGCTCGCCGACGAGGTCGCAGTGCTCGACGTCTACCCCGCTCGTGAGGAGCCCGTCGGCCCCTTGGCCGGCGTCAGCGGCCTCGACGTGGCCCGCGCCGCCGCCGACGCCGGCCACGGCAAACCCGTTGCCTGGCTTCCGACCGCGGCGCGCGCCGAAGCCTTCCTCTCGCGACGCTTGGACTCACTGCCCCCCGGCTCCATCCTGGTCACCGTGGGCGCCGGAGACATCTTCAAGTTGGGGGAGGCGTTGGTAGAGGGAGATCCGGGTGACCCTGAACGAACCGCCCCGCAGTTCGTGAGAGAAGGGTCACCCGGATCAGCGCCCGGATCTCCCTCCCGCAAACCCGAACCTCCTCCCGCCGTCGAGCGCGACTACCCCCTCGCCCGCCTGACCACCGTCCGCACCGGCGGCAATGCCGACTTCTTCGCCCGCCCCGAGTCCCAGGATGACCTGGTCGCCCTCCTGGCCTGGGCAAAGAAGAACGGGGTGGAGGTAGGACTGATCGGTTCGGGATCGAACCTCCTGGTAGCGGATGACGGATTCCGAGGACTTGCCATGAAGTTGGGCGGTGCCCTGACCGCGATCGAGCGCGACGGCAACCACCTGCGCTGCGGTGGCGGCGCGCGACTGCCCTCGGCCGCGGCGAAGGCCGCGGGGTGGGGGCTCTCCGGTCTCGAGTTCGGGATCAACATCCCCGGCACCGCGGGCGGTGCGGTGCGGATGAACGCGAACGCCTACGGTGGACAGCTGGCCGAGGTGCTCGAGTGGGTCGAGGTTTCGACCGCCACCGGAACGGAGCGCCGCGACCCGGCGACCTTCGAGTTCGTCTACCGCAACTCGAACCTCACCGAAGGCGAAGTGGTCTCCCGCGCCTCCTTCGCGCTCACCCCCGGGGATCCCGACGAGATCAAGGCCACGCTCGCCTCGATGCGGGGCCGCCGCCGCGAGGCCCAGCCCTCCGGGATCAAGACCTTCGGCTCCACCTTCAAGAACCCCGACGACGCGCGCGCCGCGGGTTGCTCCGCGGGGCAGTTGCTGGAGGCGGCCGGCTGCCGCGGCCTCCGGCACGGCGGCGCCCGCTTCTCCGAGAAGCACGCCAACTTCGTCGAGAACACCGGGGAGGCGACGACCGCCGACGTCCTCGCGCTGATGGCCGCGGGCCGGCACCGGGTGAAGGAGGAGTTCGGGGTCGAGCTGGAGCCCGAGGTGCAGGTGCTCGGTGACGTCGAGGTGCCGGGTCGGCGTGAGCGTAGCGCGAAGGGCACGCCGTGAAGCGGATCGCGCTGGCCCTGGCGATCGTTGCGGTCGCCGCGGTCGCCGTCTACTGGTTCGCCCTGCGCGGTTCCTCGACCCCGACCGCCAAGGCGGAGCCGACCCGGCCGGTCGCCCAGATCGGCGAAGGCAAGCAGGTGCTCGTCGTCGGCAGCGACGGCAGGGTCATCGGGACCGCCACCGGCAAGAAGACCCACCTGCCGGTCCTGCCGCTGAAGGAACGCCCGAAAGGCGACCGCGTCAAGGGCCACGTGCGCGAGCAGGTCAGGATTCTCGCCGCCGCGCCGAAGGCGTTTCGGCCCTACATCGCGCGCACCGCCTACGGCAAGACCGGGGTGGACGTCGAATTCACGTCAGGGATCGAAATCCGCTTCGGCGACGATCGCGGAGCGGAACGGAAGTGGAAAGCCGCCGCAGCGGTGCTTGCCGATCCGTCCGTGACCAGGCTGAGTTATGTGAACGTGGCGG
This sequence comes from Actinomycetota bacterium, assembly GCA_018268415.1. Taxonomy (GTDB): domain Bacteria; phylum Actinomycetota; class Thermoleophilia; order Solirubrobacterales; family 70-9; genus VAYN01. The sequence goes on from JAFDWO010000139.1 coordinate 7,459, forward strand.
CGCCGACGCGTCCTGCCACGGGCGGGGAAGAACACCAACTGCCGCCCGCATCCTGAGGCGGAATGCGGCCCTGAGCCAAACCCTCAACCACAGGGTGAGGTTGGGAAAACCCTCAAGCCGTGGTCGAGAAATCTGCCTTGCAGGAGCCTTCCGCGCGTTTGACAGGTCCACCAGAATGCCCTACGTTCAAGCGCAATTTCCGAGGTAGTAGCCGCTCAGACAACCCTTGAGCATCACTACAGCCTCGGACAGAACAAGGCTCAACTCACATACAGGTGGCTAAGCCTCGACGCCGAATTGTTGGAGGAGGCGCGGCAGCCACCAACCAGAAAGAAATCGGGAGATGGAATCGACTTACCTAGCGGTGATCAAGGTCGTGGGCGCCGGCGGCGGCGGCACGAACGCGGTCAGCCGCATGATCGACGCGGGCATCCGCGGCGTCGAGTTCGTCGCCGTCAACACTGACGCGCAGGCGCTGCAGGCCTGCGATGCCGACATCAAGCTTTCGATCGGCCAGGAGCTGACGCGCGGCCTCGGCGCGGGCGGCAATCCGGAGGTCGGCGCGGGCGCCGCGGCCGAGAGCCGCGACGAGATCAAGGAGGCGCTGAAGGGCGCCGACATGGTCTTCGTCACCGCGGGCGAGGGCGGCGGCACCGGCACCGGCTCGGCCCCGGTCATCGCCGAGATCGCCAAGGAGGAGATCGGCGCGCTGACCGTCGGCGCGGTCACCAAACCGTTCGAGTTCGAGGGCAAACGACGCATGCAGCAGGCGCTCGAGGGCATCGAGAAACTGCGGCAACAACGTCGACACCCTGATCATCGTCCCGAACGAGAAGCTGCTGCAGGCGGTGGAGCGGCGGACCAGCGTCCTCGACGCCTTCCGCCAGGCCGACGACATCCTGCGCCAGGGCGTCCAGGGCATCACCGACCTGATCACGATCCCCGGGCTGATCAACCTCGACTTCGCCGACGTGCGCACGATCATGCGCGATGCCGGCTCGGCGCTGATGGGCGTCGGCTCGGCCTCGGGCGAGAAACGCGCGCTCGAAGCGGCGAAAATGGCGATCACCTCGCCGCTGATCGAGGAGTCGATCAAAGGCGCGACCGGGATGCTGCTGAACATCACCGGGCCGGAAGACCTCGGCCTCTTCGAGGTCAACGAGGCGGCCCAGCTGGTGCAGCAGGAAGCCGACGACAACGCCAACATCATCTTCGGGTCGGTCGTCGACCAGTCGATGCGCGACGAGATCCGCGTCACCGTGATCGCCACCGGCTTCGAAGGCTTCGAGCTGCTGGCCCGCTCGCCCCAGCGGGTGCGGCGGCGCTACGAGTCGCGGCCGCGGGTCTCCGCCGAGGACACCGACATTCGCAAACTGCGCGTGTCCGACGACGACATCGACGTCCCGGGCTTCCTCAAAGAGTAGGTCGGCGATCCCGGCGGGGCTCGTGGCGGAGCCCTGCGGGCCGTTGCAATAGCCTGCCGCCGATGCGACGCACTCCCCTCTTCGAGCAGCACGCCGAGCTCGGCGCGAAAATCGTGCCCTTCGCCGGCTGGGAGATGCCGGTCCTCTACGAGGGGATCAAAGAGGAGCACGCCGCGGTCCGCACCCACGTCGGGGTGTTCGACGTCTCCCATATGGGCGAGGTCGAGGTCGAGGGCCCGGGCGCCCTCGAGTTCCTGCAGCTGGTGCTGTCCAACGACGTGGCGAAGGTCGCCGTCGGCGGCGCCCAGTACTCCTGCCTCTGCAACGAGTCGGGCGGGGTGATCGACGATCTCTTCGCCTACCGACTCGGCACCGACCGCTTCCTGATCGTCACCAACGCCGCCAACCACGAGACCGATCTGCAGTGGCTCGGCCGCTGGTCGCGCGAATACGACGTCGCCGTCCGTGACGTTGCCGACCGTTATGCGATGCTCGCCGTGCAGGGCCCGCACGCCCGCGAGGTCGTCGCGGCGACGCTGGAGATCGACCTGCCCGAGCGCTTCCACGTCATCGCCCAGAACGTCGGCCGTCGCCCGGCGCTGATCTGCGGCACCGGCTACACCGGCGAGGACGGGGTCGAGATGCTGATCGACCCCGAGGTGTCGGTCCCGATCTTCAAGGAGCTGTTGCTCGCCGGCGTGGTTCCCTGCGGGCTCGGTGCCCGCGACACCTTGCGACTGGAGGTCTGTTACCCGCTGCACGGCCACGAGCTGACGCCGGAGCGCAATCCGATCGAGGCCGAGCTCGGCTGGTGCTGCAAGGAGGCGACCGGGTTCCTCGGGTCGCCCGCGGTCGCCTCGGCGCGCGCCGAGGGCACCGCCGAGCGCCTCGCCCCCTTCACGATCGAGGGGGCCGGGATCCCGCGCGACGGCAATCCGGTGCTCGGTGAGCGGGGGGAGCACGTCGGGGTCGTCACCAGCGGCACCTTCGCGCCGTCGCTGGAGCTGGGCGCCGGGATGGCCTACGTTCGCTCGGATCTCGCCGAGCCCGACACCGCGGTCGAGATCGACGTGCGCGGCAAGCATCGGGCCGCCCGGATAGCTTCCAGGCCCCTCTACCGCAAAAGGAGCTGAACTTGGCCGAGGCCACCTACCCCGAGGATCTGCGCTACCACGACCAGCACGACTGGGTGCGGGTCGAAGGAGACTCGGCGACCTTCGGGATCACCTGGTACGCCCAGGACACGCTTGGCGAGGTCGTCTTCTTCGAGCCGCCGGAGCCCGGCACGACCTTGAGCAAAGACCAGCCCTACGCGGAGGTCGAGTCGGTGAAGGCGGTCTCCGACGTGATCGCGCCGATGTCGGGCGAGGTGACCGAGGTCAACGACGCGCTCACCGACAGCCCCGAGAGGATCAACGAGGACCCTTACGGCGAGGGCTGGCTGGTGAAGGTGACGCTTTCGCACCCGGAGGAGGCCGAAGCGCTCCTCTCCGCAGCCGAGTACCAAAAGCTCCTTGATCGGTAAGGCGGCGTATTTCGCCGCATTTTGGGGACGGACCCGGACAGCCGGCCCGCCGTCCCGCTTCCCTAGCCTTTGACGAGTGAGTCGCTACACCTCAGCCACCCCTGACGATCGCGCGGCGATGCTGGCCGCGATCGGCGTCGCGTCCACCGAGGAGCTGTTCGAGCAGATCCCCGGACCGCTGCGCCTCGGTCGGCCGCTCGACCTGCCCGCCGGGATGACCGAGGCAGAGGTCTACGAGCGGCTCGCCGCGCTGGCGGCGCGGAACGCCGATGCCGAAGAGCAGGTGACGTTCCTCGGGGCGGGGATGTACGACCATTACGTGCCTGCGATCGTCGAAGCGATCACCTCGCGGTCCGAGTTCCTGACGCCCTACACGCCCTACCAGCCGGAGATCTCACAGGGCGGGCTGCAGGTGATGTTCGAGTTCCAGACCGCGATGTCGGAGTTGACCGGGCTGCCGGTGTCGAACGCCGGCCTGTACGAGGGACCGAGCTCGGTCGCCTCGGCCGGATACCTGGCGATGGGGGCCACCAAACGACGCAAGTTCGTCGTGTCGCGCGGCGTCCACCCGCACAGCCGCGAGACCCTCGCCACCTACTCGGTGGGGTACGGCGCCGAGGTCGTCGAGGTCGGGCTCGAGGGCGGCGTCACCGATGCGGCGGCGCTGGCGGCCGCGGTCGACGGCGAGACCGCGGCGGTGATCCTGCAGAGCCCCAACTTCCTCGGCGCGGTCGAGGACGTCGAGGCGCTCGGCGCGGCGGCCAAGGAGCACGGCTCGCTGCTGGTCGTCGCCTGCGATCCGATGACGCTGGGGATCCTCAGGTCGCCGGGGGAGTGCGGTGCCGACATCGCCCTCGGCGAGGGCCAGCCGCTCGGCAACCGGCTCGACTTCGGCGGCCCCTCGTTCGGCTTCTTCTGCGCGACCGAGGCGCAGATCCGGCGGATGCCGGGCCGGATCGCCGGCGAAACCGAGGACGTGGACGGGCGCCGCGGGTTCGTCCTCGCGCTGCAGACCCGCGAGCAGCACATCCGCCGCGAGAAAGCCACGAACAACATCTGCACGGCGCAGGCGCTGAACGCGCTCGGCGCGATGGTGCACCTCGCCTGGCTCGGGCGCGAGGGCTTCCGCGAGCTCGGGGAGCTGTTGGTGCGGCGCACGGCCTACGCGCGCGAGCGCCTCGCCGCGGTCGACGGGATCGAGCTGCTGCACGAGGCGCCGGTCGTCCGCGAGTTCGCGGTGCGCCTCGACGCACCGGTGGACCGCGTTCTCGACCGCGTGGCGGAGCGCGGCATCGCCGCCGGCTACGCGTTGGGGCGTGAGTACCCCGAGTACGACGACGCGTTGCTCGTCGCCATCACCGAGCGCCGCACGCGTGAGCAGATCGACGCGCTCGCCGACGCGCTCGCCGCCGCTGTCGCCGCCGAGCGTGGAGAGAAACCGTCGCATGGCGACGGTAAGTCACCACAGGCCGCTTCCGAGAGGGTGATCGCATGACGCTCGCGGAGGCGCCGATGCAGCGCGAACGGGCGACGACGATCTACGAGAAGTCGAAGGCGGGGCGCCGCGCCGCCGTGCTGCCTGGCGCCGAAGTGCCGGAGACGCCGATCGAGGACCTGATCCCGGCGAACCTGCTGCGCTCCGAGGCGCCGAACCTCCCCGAGGTCGCCGAGCCGGAGATCGTCCGCCACTACAACCGGCTCAGCCGTCGTAACTTCGACCTCGATTCGGGCTTCTACCCGCTTGGCTCCTGCACGATGAAGCACAACCCGCGACTGAACGAGCGGGTCGCGGCGCTGCCCGGCCACGCGCGCCTGCACCCGGCGCAGGACCCGCGCCGCGCCCAGGGCGCGCTCGAATTGATGTACCTGCTGCAGGAGAGCCTGGCGGAGATCAGCGGCATGCCACACGTGAGCCTCCAGCCCTCGGCCGGATCCCACGGTGAGCTTGCCGGGCTGCTCCTGACCCGCGCCTTCCACGCCGACCGCGGCGAGGTGCGCACCAAGGTGCTGGCGCCGGACACCTCGCACGGCACCAACCCGGCGTCGGTGACGATGGCAGGCTACGAAGTGGTCAAGGTCGCCACGAACCAGCGGGGCGGGGTCGACATGGACGACCTTCGCGCCAAGATCGCCGAGGACCCGTCCCAGATCGCCTGTCTGATGCTGACGAACCCGAACACGCTCGGGCTCTTCGACGAGAACATCGAGGAGATCGCGGCGCTGATCCACGAGGCGGGCGGGACGCTCTACTACGACGGGGCCAACCTGAACGCGATCCTGGGGCGGACGCGGCCCGGCGACATGGGCTTCGACATCGTCCACCTGAACCTTCACAAGTCCTTCAGCCAGCCGCATGGCGGCGGTGGTCCGGGTGCCGGGCCGATCGCGGTGAGCGAGCGGATCGAGCCGTTCCTGCCGCGGCCCCAGGTGGTCCGACGCGAGAGCTCGGGAGGCCGTGATCCGAGCTTCGACCTCGACTTCGACCGCCCCAAGTCCATCGGTCGCCTGCGCGGCTTCCAGGGGAACTTCGGCGTCTTCGTGCGCTCCTACGCCTACATCCTCAGCCTCGGCGCCGACGGCCTCGTCGACGCCTCGGAGACCGCGGTGCTGAACGCCAACTACCTGAAGGCGCGGCTCGCGGCGGGGCGCGCGGGAGAGCGGCTCCCGGTCGCCTTCGACCGCCACTGCATGCACGAGTTCGTCCTCTCCGGGCGGCCGATGAAGAACGAGCTCGGCCTCGCCACCCTCGACCTGGCCAAGCGCCTGCTCGACTTCGGCTTCCACCCGCCGACCGTCTATTTCCCGTTGCTCGTCGACGAGGCGCTGATGGTCGAGCCGACCGAGACTGAGACGAAGGAGAGCCTTGACGCCTTCGCCGACGCGGTCGAGGAGATCCTCGCCGAGGCCGAGACCGACCCCGATCTGGCCAAGAACGCCCCGTACTCGACCCCGGTTCGCCGCCTGGACGAGGTCCGCGCCACCAGGAAGCCGGTAGTGCGCCAGCAGCTCGCCGACTAGAGGCCTAGAGGTCTGGGAGCTCCTGCTCGAGCTCCAGCACGGGGGCGAAGAGGTCGCCGTGCTTCTCCACGCGGTCGAGGACCGCGTCGGACTCGAAGACCAGCTTGCTTTTGTCGCCCGAGTCGGCGACCGCCTCGACCTCGTCCCAGGTGACCGGGGTCGAGGCCGTCTGGCGTTCGCGGGCGCGCAGGCTGTAGACGGCGATCGTCGTTTTGCGCTGGTGGTTCTGGGACCAGTCGACGAAGACCTTGTCCTCCCGTTCGACCTTTTTCATCTTCGAGACCACCTTGTCGGGGGTCTGCTTCTCCAGCAGCTGGGCGATGGCTTTGGCGAACGGTTTGGTGTCGTCGTAGCTCACCTTCTTGGAGTTGAGCGGGACGTAGACCTGCATGCCCTTCGAGCCGGAGGTCTTGGGGAAGCAACGGACGTCGAAGTGGCCGAAGAGATCACGCAGGCGGAGCGCCACGCGGCAGCAGTCGACGACGTCGGCGGGCGGGCCGGGGTCGAGGTCGAAGGCGAGGACGGTCGGCCGTTTCGGCGCCCGGGCGATCGAGAGGGAGGGGTGGAACTCGACCGTCGCCAGCTGCGCCATCCAGACCAGCGTCGGCAGCCCATCACAGACGCAGAAGTCGATCTTCCCGGCGCGCGGGCCGGCTTCCACCGTCGCGGTCTTGACCCATTTCGGCCGGTGTTTGGGGCAGCGCTTCTCGAAGAACGCCGCGTCGAGGTCTTCGACCCCTTCCGGGAAGCGGCGCAGGGTGACGGCGCGCCCGCTCAGGTGGGGGATCATCGCCGGCGCCACCTTGGCGTAGTAGTCGATCATCTCGCCCTTGGTGAAGCCGCTCCGCGGGTAGAGGACCTTGTCGACGTTGGTGAGCTTCAGCTCACGTCCCTCGATCTCGACCTGGCGGCTCGACGCCACGGGGCGGGCCTACTTCGTCTTGGCTTTCGCCCGCGACGCCGCTTTTTTCGGCGGGCCGGCGGGCGATTTCTTGGCTTTGGCCTTGGCGGCAGCTTTTTTGCGGGCTTTTTTCACCGGTTTCGTGCCTTTGTCGGCCACCGCGGCGATGCTCGCCTCCAGCGCCGCCATCAGGTCAGGCGCCTTGGTCGCCTGCGGCGCCTCGGCCTCCGACGCGACGATCTCCTTGCCTTCCGCCTTGCGTTCGATCAGCGCCAGCAGCTGCTCGCGATAATCGTCCTTGTAGGCCTGCGGCTTGAAGGCGGTGGAGAGCGAGTCGATCAGCTGCTCGGCCATCTCCTGCTCGCGTTTCGCCGGTTTCTGCGCCTTCTCGGGGAGGATCTCGAGCTCGTCGACCGGCACGACCTCGTCGGCGAAGCGCATCGTCGTCAGCGTCAGCACCTTGCCGTCGCTGCGGATCGCCGCCAGGTTCTCTTTGTTGCGCAGGACGAAGTGGGCGATCGCCACCTTGCCCGACGCCTGCATCGCCTTCGCCAGCAGCGAATACGCTTTCTCGGCGCCGTCGGCAGGGCCCAGGTAGTAGGGGCTGTCGAAGTAGATCGGGTCGATCTCGTCGAGGTCGACGAAGTCCTGGACCTCGATCGCGCGCGTCTTTTCCGGTGCCAGCGCCGCCATCTCGTCCTTGGTAAGCGGCACGTACTGGCCCGGGGTCAGCTCGTAGGCTTTGATGATCTCGTCGTAGGGGACCTCTTCGTCGGTGCCCTCGGCGACGCGGCGATGTTTGATCCGCGAGGAATCCGACGCGCGGATCTCGCGCAGCGCGATGTTGCGCCGCGCCACGGCGCTGTACATCCGCACGGGGACGTTCAGCAGCCCGAAGCTGATCGAGCCGGACCAGATCGCTCTCGCCATGCCGAGGATTGTTCCAGCCTCTGTCCTGGGCGCAAGTCGAGTCACGGGAGGCGGTCGGGAACTTGCGATTCCTAGACTCGCGCTGTGACCCGACAGCAGCGCCTCACCCTGATCGCGACGATCCTCGGCTCGACCGTCGTCTTCCTCGATTCGACCATCGTCAACGTGGGGCTGCCCGCGATCGGGCGCGATCTGAACGCCGGCCTCGCCGGACAGCAGTGGGTGCTCGAGGCCTACATGCTGACGATGGTGTCGCTGCTCCTGGTCGGCGGCAGTCTCGGCGACCAGTTCGGGCGCAAGCGCCTCTTCGTCATCGGGCTGGTCGCCTTCGGCGGCACCTCGATCCTCTGCGCGCTGGCCCCGACCGAGGAGTTCCTGATCGGTGCGCGGGCCCTCCAGGGGATCGCCGGCGCGCTGCTCGTGCCGGGGTCGCTGGCGATCGTCGCGGCGACCTTCGCGGGCGAGGAACGGGGCAAGGCCGTGGGGACGTGGACCGCCTGGACCGGGATCGCGACGGTGTTCGGCCCGGCCGGCGGCGGTGCACTGGTCGGCCTCGTCTCCTGGCGGGCGATCTTCTGGGTCAACATCCCGCTGATCGCGGCGACCGTGGTGCTGGCCCTGCGCGCGGTCGAGGAGTCGCGCGACCCCGAGGCCTCCCGCGGAGTCGACGTTCCCGGCGTGCTGCTCTCGGCGGCGGGCCTGGCCGGGCCGGTCTTCGCCCTGATCGAGCAGCCGACCCACGGTTGGAGCGATCCGCTGGTCTGGCTGCCGCTGGTCGCGGGTGTCGTCTGCTTCGCCCTGTTCGTGATCTGGGAGGCGGTCGCGGCACGCCCGATGCTCGACCTCTCGCTCTTTCGCATCCGCAACTTCGCGGTGGCGAACGTGACGACGCTGACCGTCTACGCCGGGCTGGGCGCCGGGCTCCTCTTCGTCGGCCTCTACCTGCAGCAGGTGGTCGGCTACTCGGCCTTCGAGGCGGGCCTGGCGACGACGCCGATCTCGCTCCTGCTCTTCTTCCTCTCGCCGCGCTGGGGGAGGCTCGCCTCCGGGACCGGGCCGCGCCTGCCGATGACGCTCGGGCCGATCGTCGCCGGCCTCGGCACGTTCCTCTTCATGCGGCTCGACCCGAGCGCGTCCTACCCGGTCGACGTGCTGCCCGCGGTGCTCGTCTTCGGCCTCGGGCTGTCGGCGACGGTGGCGCCGCTGACCGCGACCGTGCTCGACTCCGTCTCCGAACGCCGGGTCGGGATCGCCTCGGGCGTCAACAATGGCGTCGCGCGGGTCGCGAGCCTGCTGGCGATCGCGGTGCTCGGCGCCGTGATCTCGGCCCACTTCGGGGCCCGGCTGGATGCCGCGCTCGGCTCCCGGCCGCTCGGTCCGGCCGCGGCGAGCGCCGTCGGCGAAGCCAAGGAACAGCCGCTCGGGGTCCCGGACGTCGAGGAAGTGGGAGCGGCGGCGGCACCGCGGATCGAGGCCGCCGCCACCGACGCGTCGACCTCCGCCTTCCGCCTCGGCGCGCTGCTCGCGGGTGTGCTGATGATTCTCGGCGGCATCGCCTCCGCGGTCGGCATCCGCAACCCGCGGCGGCCCGCCGTCGCGGGTGAAGACCCCGAGCCCGCCGACAAATTAGATTTGTCGGCCCGTGGCTGACCAGCAACCGATCATCTTCTCCGGCATCCAGCCGACCGGCCGCAAGCACCTCGGCAACTTCATCGGCGCGATCCGCCAATACGTCGAGGGACAGGACCGCGGCGACCCGGCGATCTTCTGCGTCGTCGACCTGCACTCGATCTCGGTGCCGTACGACCCCGCCGACCTGCGCGAGCGCGTCCTCGACACCGCCGCGATCCTGCTCGCCGCCGGCCTCGACCCGGAGCGCTGCATCTTCTTCCGGCAGGCCGACGTGCGCGAGCACACCGAGATGACCTGGTACCTGTCGGCGGTCACCGCGCACGGCGACCTCGACCGTATGACCCAGTTCAAGGAAAAGACCGGGAGCGCGCGCGAGCTGGCCTCGGCGGCGCTCTTCTACTACCCGGTGCTGATGGCCGCCGACGTGCTCGTCTACCGGGCGAACGAAGTGCCGGTGGGGGAGGACCAGCGCCAGCACGTCGAGCTGATGCGCGAGATCGCGCGGCGCTTCAACGCGCGCTTCGGCGACGCCCTGGTGGTGCCGGAGCTGGTGCTGCCCGAGGTGGGCGCGCGGATCATGGACCTGCAGGAGCCGGACCGGAAGATGTCGACCACCGGCGGAACCGAGCAGGGGACGGTGCTGGTGCTCGACGACGAGAAGACGATCCGCAAGAAGGTCGGCTCGGCGGTGACCGACTCGGGGCGCGAGGTGCGCGCGGCGCCGGACAAGCCGGGGGTGACGAACCTGATCGACATCCTCGCCGTGGCGCGGGGGACCGGGCGGGCGGAGATCGAGCGCGAGTTCGACGGCGCCGGTTATGGCGACTTCAAGGGAGCGGTCGCCGACGGGGTGGTCGAGCTGCTGGCGCCGGTGCGCGAGCGCTACGAGGAACTGCGTCCCGACGAGACGGCGCTGGAGGCGACGCTGGCGGCGGGGGCGGAGAAGGCGCGCGCGATCGCGGCGGTAACGATCGCCGACGTGCGCGAGCGCATGGGGTTCGGTTAGACGCAAATTCCGGGGTGTTTGGACGGCGTGGGGGAGAAGTCCCGGCGCCCCACCCTTACCCCGACGAGGGGGTGGGTGGTGGCCATCCAGGTCGGCCGCTAAGTTGCCCCGATGGCTGTCGCCGACCTCGACCTCGACCTTGATGTCTTCGCCGGGCCCTTCGACCTGCTGCTCGCGGTCGTCCTGCGCGAGGAGGTCAGCCTGCTCGAGCTGCAGCTCGGCGAGGTGGTCGTCGCCTACGTCGACCACCTGGAAGAGTCGGGGGAGCTCGACCTGGAGGTGGCGACCGAGTTCCTCGTCCTGATCGCCTCGCTGCTGGAGCTGAAGTCGCGGCTGATGCTGCCGCGCGAGGAAGAGGGCATCGAGGCGATGAAGCCCGAGGAAGCGGTCGAGGAGCTGCTCGCCCGCATGCTCGAGTACCGGCGTTATCGCGAGGCCTCGGGAGTGCTGGTCGAGCGCTTTGAGGCGGAGCGGCCCTACCTCTACCGCTCGGCGCCGCTGCCCGCGAACCTGCGCCGCGTCGCCGTCGACGCCGCGGTTGCCGTCTACGACCCGCAGCGCCTCGGCACGGCGATCGGGGACCTGCTGCGTGAGCCCGAGGAAGTCGACGTCTCCCACATCCGCCCGACCGTCTCCCTGCAGCGCCGCCTGCGGGTGTTGCGCGACGCCCTCGAACGGCGGCCGAGCTTCGACTTCGACGAGGAGTTCGGCAAGGAGGACCGGCTGACCCAGGCGGTGACGATCTTCGCCCTGCTCGACCTCTACAGCAAGGGCGAGGTGACCTGGGAGCAAAAGGAGAACTTCGGACCGATCCGGGTGCTGCGCGGCACCGGGGTGGCGGCGGCGTGACCGACCTCTCGCGCACGGTGGAAGCGCTGCTCTTCCTCTCGCCGGACCCGGTGGCGATCGCCGAACTCGCGGAGGCGACGGAGGCGACCGAGGGCCAGGTCGCGGAGGCGATCGAGCTCCTCAGCGAAGACCTCGCCGAGGGCAAGCGCGGGATCGTCCTGCGGGTGATCGGCGGCGGCTTCGCCCTGGCGAGCGACCCGGCGGCCGAGGGCGCGGCGCGACGCCTCCTCGCCAAACCGCGCACCCCGCCGCTGACTCCGGCGCAGGCCGAGTCGCTGGCGATCGTCGCCTATCTGCAGCCGGTCTCGCGGCCGGAGATCGCCCGCATCCGCGGGGTCAGCTCGGAGTCGGCGGTGCAGACGCTGGCCGACCGCGGGCTGATCGAGGAGGCGGGGCGCTCCCAGTTCGGCGCCTCGCTCTTCAAGACCTCGGAGCTCTTCGAGCGCCTCTTCGGTCTCTCCGGCCTGGACGAGTTGCCCGACCCCTCGCAGTTCGACCCGACCCCTGAGGACGAACGCGAGCTGCGCGAGCGGCTGTTGAAAGCCGGCGAACAGCGCGCCGAGTAGCGCCGCGCCCATGCGCCTCGCCAAATACCTCGCCCACGGCGGGGTCGCCTCGCGCCGGAAGGCGGAGGAGATCATCGCCAAGGGGGTGGTGACGGTCGGCGGCGAGGTCGTCATCGATCCGGCGCGGGACGTCGACGAGGGCGATGACGTGCGCGTCAACGGTGCCCCGGTCGGGGCGGAGACGCCCGAGGTCTGGGCGGTGAACAAGCCGGCCGGCGTCGTCTCGACGGCGCGCGAGCCAGGGGAGCGGCCGGCGGTGGTCGAGCTGGTCGACTCGCAGGCGCGCCTCTATCCGGTCGGGCGCCTCGATGCGGACTCGACGGGCCTGCTCCTCCTCACCAACGACGGCGCGCTCGCGAACCGCCTGACCCATCCGCGCTACGAAGTCCCGAAGACTTACCGGGCACGGCTGGCGAAGCCGCCCGGCGGGCGCGAGCTGGCGCGACTGCGCGAGGGGGTCGAGCTCGAGGACGGCCCGACCGCGCCCGCCCAGGTGCGCAAGATCGGCGACCGCGAGATCGAGATCATCCTCCGCGAAGGACGCAACCGCCAGGTGCGCCGGATGGTCGACGCGGTCGGCAACCGGGTCGTGGCGCTCAGGCGGATCGGCTTCGGGCCGCTGCGGCTGGGGGACCTCGCGGAGGGTCGCTCGCGGCGGCTGGGCAGGGACGAGGTCCGGGCACTGCGCGTCGCGGGTGAAAGGCGTGGCCCCGGGCGCCGCCCACCTTCTTCGCCCGATCGCTAGCGAGGTGGGGAGGGTCGACCGCGCCGCCTCAACTCGCTTTGCACCACGGCGAGGACCGCGTCCGGTTCTCGTTCGGCTTCGCGCCAGGAGACGCGGAGGACCTGGTGGCCGGCAGCGAGGAGTTCGCGGTCACGCCGGCGGTCGCGCTCGAAGGCCACCTCGATGGCGTGGTGGCGACGACTGTCGGCCTCGACCACGAATCGCTGGTCCGCCCAGAGGAGGTCGACCTCGAGGACCCGCTCCGCGGTGCGGACGCGGGCGTTGACCTGCGGCATCGGCAGCCCTGCCGCCGCGATCAGCGGCAGTAGCTTCGCCTCGAAGAGGCTACGGACGGTCGCGTATTTCGCCGTCTCCGCGACGGGCCGCCATTCGTCAAGCACGCCGCGCAGGGCGGGCGTTCCACGCCTCCGTGGTCCGTTCTCCAGCACGTCCTCGACCGCTGCGATGTCGAGGACGCCCCTCGTCGCCGCCATCTCGACCGTCTCCCTGGGTTTCTTGATCGCGTAACTCCCTGCGACGTCGACGATCGTCCGCGCGACGGTCGTGCAAGGAATTCCGTTGACGCGCCGCATCTCGCCGGGCGTCGGGTAGGGCACGCGGTGCGCTTTGATCCCGTCGATCTTGCGCCCGCGCTCGACTGGTGGGATCAAGTCGACTACCGCCGGCGCAACCTCTCGGAGCCCCAGGAGGGCTGCTGCGCTTCGGTGCGAGATCACCGCTCCGGGGCACGCGAGTACCGCGGCCCGCATGCGCGCCCGCGGTCCCACGGTCGGGTGTCCCAGGGCATAGACGGTGCGGAACACGGAGTGGAGGCGACCGTCCGTGACCCAGCGCTTTACTTGCCCCGCCGAGAGCCCGCACGCTTCGATCTGTTCGCGCGTGACGAGCCCTTCCTGCCGTCCCGCGACGGCCGCAATCGTTGCGCCCATCCTTGCGTGGTTCGAAATGGTCGCCATGCGACCAAAAGGAGCCGCGCGGGAAATCTCTCCCCCTCAGGGACGCCTCGGCGGTGGGGAAAGCCGCTCGGTCCGTCGCTTTGGAAAGATGCGCACCGATGGACGTTGGCAGCTACCAGGGACCGCAGCGCCGTCTGTTTGCGCTCCGGGGCGCGGTGCAGGCCGAGGAGAACTCGCGGGACGCCGTCCTGTCCGCCACCGAGGAGCTGATGCGGACGATGATCGAGCGCAACTCGCTCGAGGCTGACGACATGGTCAGCTGCATCTTCACGACCACAGCCGACCTGGACGCGGAGTTCCCCGCGGTCGCGGCGCGGCAGCTGGGGTTGGACAGCGTGCCGCTGATCTGCACGCGGGAGATCCCGGTGCCGGGCTCGATGGAGCGGGTGATCCGGGTGATGCTGCACTACTACGCAGCCGCGGACGCCAAGCCGGTGCACGTGTACGTCGGCGCGACGCAGGCGCTGCGGGCCGATCTGAACGCCGCCCAGTAACGGGACCCGCAAGAATCCTCCCCCGATGACCATCACCTACGCCGACAGGCTCGCCCGCATGCCCGGCTACCAGGCCGGGGTGCCGGCCGGGCAGGCGCCGGAGGCGGTGGCCGCCGGGCCGCTCGCCCAGTTGGCCTCCAACGAGTCGCCGACCCCGCCCCACCCGGCGGTGGTCGAGGTGATCGCCCGCGCCGCCGCCTCGATGAACCGCTATCCCGACCCCGAGGCGACCCTGCTGCGCCGCCGGCTGGCCGG
>JAFDWO010000013.1 GCA_018268415.1 Actinomycetota bacterium
ATAAGGAGCAGCGGGGCGGTCCCGGGACGGCGGGTGGCCGGTGGCTGGGCCAAAAGACGACCGCCGGGGTCGGGGCCGGGAGTCAACTCGGACGGGCGCAGGGGCCGAACCCGCACCGCATCTCGAACGGGTGCTCCAGCTTGGGCCACTCCACATCGCCGCCCGGGCGCCGCAACTCGGGACGGTCGCTCCGCAAACACGGCCCGGGCGGCATCTCGGACGGCTGCGCCGCAGCACGGCCCGGGGCGCATCTCGGACGGCCGCTCCGCAAGCACGGCCCGGGCCGCAACTCGGGACGGCCGCTCCGCAAACACGGCCCGGGGCGCATCTCGGACGGCTGCGCCGCAGTACGGCCCGGGCCGCATCTCGGACGGCGTCCCCGGCCGTGGATCGGGCCGCAATGCGGACGGCCGGGGATGGCCGCGGATCGCGGCCATCCCCGGCACCGGCGCCGCGGCGCATCGCCTCAACCCACTACCGCACTCCCGCAGGCATCCTCTCCGGCTCCTCCGCCCGTGGCGGGCTCGCCGAGCCGTGCCCGAACTTGACGTCGGGCAGGATCCGATCCAGCCAGGCCGGCAGGTACCAGGCGGCGCGGCCGCTCAGGCGCAGGAAGACCGGCAGGAGGAGGAGGCGGACGAGGAAGGCGTCGAGGAGGACCGCGATGCCGAGGATCATCCCCATCTCCTTCGGCGGCAGCGGGCCGGAGAGGGCGAAGGTGAAGAAGACGGCGACCATCACCGCGCCCGCGGCGAGGATCACGCGGCCGGAGTGGGCGAGCCCGCCGACCATCGCCTCCTTCGGGTCACCCGACGCCTCCCAGTGCTCGCGCGCGGAGGAGAGCAGGAAGACCGTGTAGTCCATCGCGATCGCGAAGATCATCGCGAAGAAGAAGACCGGCCCCCAGGCGTCGAGGAAGCCCTGCGGTTCGAAGCCGAGCAGGCCGGCCAGATGGCCGTCCTGGAAGATCAGCTTGGCGACGCCGAAGGCGGCACCGGTCGACAGCAGGTTGGCGAGGACCCCGATCGCCGCCACCAGCGGCGCCTGGAAGGCGATCAGCAGGAGCAGGAAGCCGAGGCCGAGGACGACCCCGATGACCAGCGGCGTCTTCGCCGCGAGTGCCGCTTCGAGGTCGTGGTTTTCGGCTGACGGGCCGCCGACCAGGGCCCCCGCCGGCAGCTCCGCGCGCAGGCGGTCGATCGTCTGGCCGGCCGCCGCGGTCGACGGACCCGTGGTGGGGACCGCCTGGACCATCACCAGGCCTGCGCCGCCCGGCAGCGGCCGCCCCACCGAGGCGACCCCGGCATCCGCCCGCAGGGCCGTCACCGTCGCGGCCGCTTCGCCGCGCGGCACGACCACCTGCAGGGTGCCGGGCGCGCCCGCGCCGAAGGCGCCGCTCACCTGCTGGTAGCCGACGCGCGAGGGATCGCTCTTCGGCACCACCTTGATCGACGGCATGCCGGTCTTCAGGCTGAGCACCGGGATCGCCAGGCCGACCAGCACGACGAGGGCGAGGCCGCCGAAGGCGATCGGATGGCGCCAGAGGCGCTCCCCCCAGCGGGCGAAGCGCGGCGAGCGGTGCTCGCCGGAGTGCGCCCAGGGGAGCGCCAGCTTGTCGACGCGCGGACCGAGCTTGGCGAGGACGGCGGGGAGGAGGGTGAGCGTCGCCGCCAGGATGAAGATCACCGAGATCATGATCCCGAGCGCCATCGAGCGGAATGCGGGGCTCGGCACGAGCATCACCGCCGAGAGCGAGATCAGCACCGTGATCCCGGAGAAGAGGACCGCCTTGCCGGCCGTGTCCATCGTCTCGCCGACGGCTTCGGGAACGTTCTCGCCCTGTCCGAAGAGGGCACCGCGGAAGCGCATGACGATGAAGAGGGCATAGTCGATCCCCAGCGCCAGCGCGAACATCAGGGCGAAGTTCATCGCCCAGATCGAGATGGGCGAGATCAGCGTGCCGAGGTAGAGGACGCCCGCCGAGGCGACCAGGCCGACGATCGTCAGCAGCAGCGGCAGCCCCGCGGCGACCAGCGAGCCGAAGGCGAGCACGAGGATCGCCAGCGTCACCGGCCACGAGAAGAGCTCGGACTTCATCATCGCTTCGCGGTTGGCTTCGTTGAAGTCCGACCACATGCCGGCGGCGCCGGTGAGGTTGGCTTCGACGCCGGGCGCGGCCGCCGCGGCGACTTCGCCCTTCAGGTTGTCGGCGGCGGCGACCATTTCGTTCGGGCTCGCCGCGGCGGTGCCGAGGACGACCGCGGTGTGGCCGTCGCGGGAGACCTGGCCGCTCGCGGTCGGCGGGACCACCCGGCCCACCTTCGGGTCCGCGGCGAGGACGCCGCCGACCCGCGCCAGGGTGCGGCGGAAGGCGGGGTCGCTCGCGGTCAGCCGGTCGGAGTGGACGGCGACCTGGATCGCGTAGGCGCCGGACCCGGCGAAGGCGGAGTCGGCGGCTTCGCGGACCTTCACCGACTCCGAGCCGTTGGCCTGCCAGCCCGCGCCGGAGAGCGCCGTCTCGACCCGCGGGGCGAAGATGCCGAGCGCGACGGCGACGAGCGCCCAGGTGACGAAGACGGCGCGCCGGTGCAGGGCGGCGAAGCGGCCGAGCCGCCCGATCGGTCCCAGCGCGCTCATCGCGGGCACCCCCGCCGGAAGCCGAGGTAGCGCTGCAGGGCCCAGGAGCTCGGGCAGTTGCCGAAGGCGACGAAGGCGAGCTGGTTGGCGCCGACGAAGGCGGTCAACAGGAGGAACCAGGGGCTGACCACCGCGGCCAGGAGGGCGCTGAGGATGGTCATCGTGCCCGCCAGGAGGAAGAGGACCCGCTCGAGCGGCCACCTCCGTCGGGCCGTCCTGGCACCGTTCGTCGCGTCCACCGTAACCATCGCGCTATCCTTTCTAAGGAGTACAAATTAACAACTTCACAGTTGTGGAAGAGAGACTAGCAGAGACATGCAAAGCCCGCTGACCCCCGACGCCGCCGAGCTCATCGCCCGCCGCTTCCTCGCCCTGTCCGATCCGACCCGGCTGCGGATCATCGATCTGCTCCGCACCCGCGAAGAGGCCTCGGTGCGCGAGCTGACCGAGGCGCTGGGCGCCTCCCAACAGAACGTGTCCAAGCACCTCGCCACGCTGCACGCCGAGGGCTTCGTCTCGCGGCGCAAGCAGGGGACGAGCGTGATCTACGCGATCGCCGACACCGGGGTGTTCGACCTCTGCGAGCGGGTGTGCGGCGGGATCGAAGCGCAGCTCGCCGCGCTCGGCGCGGCGCTCCAGGCCTGACCGGCGGAGTCCCTGCACGAAGGAAGGAGCGATGGAGATGCCCCGATCAGCACCACAGACGACGCCCGAGGATCTGGCTGCGGCGATCGCCGGCGGCGAGCCGGTCACCGTCCTCGACGTCCGCCGCAACGCCGACTGGCGTATCGAAGGTCCCGGGGTCGGCTTCGTTCACGCCCCGGCCGACGAAGCCATCGACCAGACCACCGCGCTCGCCGCGCGGCTCACCGGTCCGGTCACCGTCGTCTGCGAACGCGGCCTCACCGCGCGCACCGTCGCCGCCGCGCTCCGCGAGGTCGGCGTCGATGCCGGCGTGCTCGAGCAGGGCATGCGCGGCTGGATCGGGACGCTACAGGCCTACCCGGTCGAGCTCGGCCTGCCCGGCGTGCGCGTGATGCAGGTCCAGCGGCCCGGCCGCGGTTGCCTCTCCTACGTGATCGCCGTCGGTGCCGAGGCCCTGGTGGTCGATCCGGCCCCCGACGCCTCGTTCTACCTCGACCTGACGGTGCGGCTGGGCGCTCGGATCACCCAGGTCTTCGACACCCACATCCACGCCGATCACCTCTCCGGCGCCCGCGCCCTTGCCGACCTGACCGGCGCCGCGCTGCGTCTCCCGGCCGCCTCGTTGGAGCGCGGCGTCGCCTTCGCCGACCGGATCGTGCCGGTGGCCGACGGCGAGGAGATCGTCGCCGGCCCGCCCGCCATCCGCGCGGTCGCGCTGCCCGGCCACACCACCGACATGACCGGTCTGCTGATCGGCGAGCGCGCCCTGGTGGCCGGCGACTCGCTGTTCGCCGACGGCATCGCTCGCCCGGACCTCCAGCGGGGCGATCGCGAGGGCGCCCTGGGGATGGCGCGGGTGCTCCACAGCACCCTCCGCGAGCGCATCCTCGGGCGGCCGGGCGACATGACCCTGCTGCCTTGCCATACCCATCCCGGAGTGCGTCCGGCGGCGATCGCGCCCACCCTCGACGAGGTCCGGGCCGCGGTGCCGGAGCTCTCGCTCGTCGACCCGGAGCGCTTCGCCGCGATGCTGACCGCGGAGATGCCCCCGCGCCCGGGCAACTACGAGGCGATCATCGCCGTCAACTCGGGTGCCCAGGGCTTCGACCCTGACCTGGAGGGCGGCGGGAACAGCTGCGCCTCGCGGTGAGTCACCTGCCGGTGCTGATCCCGATCGGAGTCCTGATCGGGATCCTGCTCGGCTCGGTGGGCGGTGGCGGCTCGCTGGTCGCCGTGCCCGCCCTCGTCTACGTCGGCGATCAGAGCGTCCGCGGCGCCCAGGCGGGGGCGCTGGTGGTCGTCATCGCGGCGTCGGTGATCGGCCTCGCCACCTACCTCCGCCGCGGCGACGTCCGCCTGCGGGCCGGCCTCGCCTTCGGCGCGGCGGCCGGCGTCAGCTCGCTGGCGGGCTCCCTGCTCAGCCGGCAGCTGGACCCCAACGTGTTGCTGCTCGCCTTCGCCCCGGTGATGGTCCTCGGCGCGGTGGCGATGGTGGGGGAGCGGGGGCGGGCGGCGTCGAGCTTCCGACCCTGGCGGGAGGGCGTCGCGCCCGGTCCCGCGGCGCGGGTGACGCTCTTCGGCCTCGGGACCGGCTGGCTGACCGGGCTCTTCGGGGTCGGCGGCGGCTTCGTGATCGTGCCGGTGCTGGTCCTCGGGCTCGGCTTCGCGATGGGGGAGGCGGTCGGTACCAGCCTGCTGGTGATCGTCATCGGTTCGCTCGTCGCGCTGTTCGAGCGCCTGGGGAACGGCCCGATCGACTGGGGCGTGATCGGGCCGTTCGCCGCGGCGGCGGTGGCCGGCGTCCTGGTCGGCAGCGCCCTCGGCGAACGGGTCTCGACCCGGGCGCTGACCCGCTGGTTCGCCGTCCTGGTGGTCGCGACCGCGACGTATACGGCGGCCGAGGCCCTGGTCGCGTTGACCTGAGCCCCGGCCGGGCCGTTCCCTCCGGTGGATCGGTGAGCTGCGGGCGCTACGCCCCGGCCTGCTCGGCTTCGCGCAGCTCCTGCTTCAGCGTCTCGGCTTCGGCGTCGATTTCCTTTTCGATCACCTTGCGCGAGCGCGTCACCGCCTTTTCGATCTGCTCGCCGATGCGCGACTCGCCGACCACGATCAGCGCCGCGGCGCCCTCGTCCAGTTCCTCGCCGAGGTCCTTCAGGTCGGAGCGCGACATGCCGCGCCAGAGGTGGCCGATGACGCCGCCCGCGGCGCCACCGACGATGGCGGTCCCGATGATCGACGGCGGGAAGAGGATCCCGGCGACCGCCCCGACCGCGATCCCGGTCCAGGCGCCGTGCTGGGTCGGCTTCTCCACCTTGTGCACGTGGACGTCGCCCTCCTGCTTCTCGATCACGGCGGCGTCGAAGGTCCCGATCAGCCCGGCGGCGTGGAGGTCCGCGACGGCCTCGAAGTCCGCCTCCGCGTCCGGGATGTCGTCGTAGATGGCTGCGTAGAGGAACACCGGCTTGTCGGCCACGAGGGCCTCCTTCCAGAGAGGTTGAGCGGGGTCAGGGGGTGAGCGTATTCAGGTTTCGACTTCGCGATAGTGGTCGCGCCAGATCAGGCGGTACACGCCCAGCCGGCGGGGCAGCTGGTTGAGCCCGGGGATGAACGGGACGCAGATGAACGCCAGGCTCAGGACTCCCATCAGCACGAAGATCAAGGCATCGGCGTTGGGCGAGGACTTGAACGGTTCGACCTGGTACCAGAAGCTGAAGAGCCAGAGCCAGACCTGCCCGGGGAAGCTGCCGGTCTCGTTCATCATCCCCCACTGGGTCCCCAGCAGGTGCTGGTGTTCGGCGAGCTTTTCGAAGTATTCGCCGGCCGAGACGAAGAGCAGGGGCTTGGTGTAGTCGGTCGCGTAGAAGCGATGGCCGCCGGCGAGGAGCGCCCCGTCCAGCGCGCCCGACTGGCCCATCGCCAGGAGCGAGGCCATCATCGGCTCCACCGGGCCGTAGCGGCCGGGCGGGAGGACCGGGACGCCGGCGACGAAGCGGGCTTCCGGAAGGGCCTTTTCGTAGTTCGCCGCCCACTTTTCCTGGAGTCGCGCGGGCGCCGCTTCGTAGGCGTCGAGGGCGGCCCGCAGGCGCGGTGCCCCCGGAACCTCGTGCAGCGGTTCGAGGACGTAATCCCTGGCCGTTTCGATCGGCACCTTGACGCCGGCCGCTTCCTGCAGGGAGATCGGGCCGATCTTCTGGACCGAGCCGGTTCCTTCGTTGTAGGGCGGGCCGTAGGTGGCGACGTCGCTGGTCCGGTTCAACTCGGTCACCGCGATGGCGAGGAAATCCGCCGGGGCCGCCCTGGACCAACTCTGGATCGTCACCGGCGGTTCGTCGGGCGAGGAGAAGAGGACGGCCAGCGCCACCACCACCGCGATCACCGCGCCGAGCGCGACGACGAGCTCCTTGACCAGGTCGTAGCGGACGAAGGGGCCCGGCCAGGGTGCGTCGGCGTCGGGGGTGGCGGGCGGCTTCACCGGGTCATTCATCGTCCGCTCCCTTCGCCAGTCGCGCCGCGTAGGGAGGGACGACGCCCGCGCGGCGAACGAGGAGGACGTGTCCGACGATCAGGAGGACGACCACGGTCGGAAGCAGGATCACGTGCCAGGTGTACATCTGCCCGAAGTTGGCGACGTTGAAGAAGGAGCCGATGCCGACCGCGTTGAGCCCGTCCTTGGCCTCGAAGGCGATCCACTGTGAGTCGAAGTTCTGCTGGGAGACATAACCGGTGAAGGCGGCGCCGATCGCGACCAGGAAGGTCACCGCGCCGGTGACCCAGGTGCGCCCCCGGCCGCCCCGCCAGGCACCCATGAAGAATTTCCCCCAGAGGTGCACGACCATCGCGAAGAAGAAGATCTCGACGGCCCAGAGGTGCATGCTGTTGACGAAGTGGCCGAGGCCGGTGAGGTGCCACCACTCCGGCCCCTTCATGCCGAGGACCACGCCGGAGGCGATGACGACGACGAACGCCGCGATCGTCACCACGCCGAAGACGTAGATCCAGGAGGAGACGTAGGAGGGCTGGCGATCCGGCAGGAGCTTCTCCGGCGGCATCTCGCGCACGGCGCGCTCCCGCACCTTGGTCGTCCACATCGCCCGCTCCTGCCTTGCCGACGACCGGCGGGGCTCGGCGCTCATGGCTCGCGCTCCCGCTTCGGGAACGGGATCAGGAGCGCGGCGACGAAGACCACGATCATCAGCGCGATCACGACCAGGTTCGGCACCGAGATCTGGATGAAGTGCCAGCTCACGTATTCGGCCGGGCCGTTCAGGTCGAAGATCGCGCCGAGTGGGATGGATGCCCTCACGGCAAGACATTCCTCCTCCCGGCCGTCGCGATCATCCGTAGCCCGCCACATCGTCATGCCGACTCGGCGGGTGCCGGGCGCGTAGGCTCCGCAACATGCTCGCCGGTCGCAGGTCCCGCGCGGCGCTCGCCGCCCTGGCGGGCGTGGTTGGTTACGACCTTCTGCAGAGGCGCCGCGCGGTGCTGCGCAACTTCCCCGTCGTCGGTCACCTCCGGTACCTGCTCGAGGCCTTCGGGCCGGAGCTGCGCCAGTACATCGTCACCTCGAACAACGAGGAGCGCCCGTTCTCGCGCGACCAGCGGCGCTGGATCGAGGCTTCCTCCGAAGGGAAGCCGAACCTCTTCGGCTTCGGTACCGATGACGAGGTCGAGTCGGTCGACAGCCTGGTCATCATCAAGCACTCCCCGTTCCCCGCCCCCGAGCCCGCGCGCGGCGATCCCGCCGGGGCGCCGAGATACGAGATCCCGGCGGCGAAGACGATCGGTGCCGAGCACCGGCGCGCGCACGCCTTCCGACCGGCCTCGGTGATCAACGTCTCGGGGATGAGCTTCGGCTCGCTCTCGGCGACCGCGGTCGAGGCGCTGAACCGGGGCGCCGCCCTGGCGGGCTGTCTCCAGAACACCGGCGAGGGCGGGATCGCCGATGCCCATCGTCACGGCGCCGAGCTGATCTTCCAGATCGGGACCGGGTACTTCGGCTGCCGCGAGGAGAGTGGGAAGTTCAGTCTCGACCGCCTCGTCGAGCAGGTACGGGGGGCGCCCGTGAGGGCGATCGAGATCAAGCTCTCCCAGGGTGCCAAGCCGGGCTTGGGTGGGATGCTGCCGGGCGTCAAGGTGACCAGCGAGATCGCCGCCTGTCGCGGGATCCCGGTGGGTGAGGACTGCATCAGTCCGCCCGCTCACTCCGCCTTCTCCGACGTGGACGGGCTGATCGAGTTCGTCGAGCGGATCGCCGCCGCGACCGGCCTGCCGGTCGGGATCAAGTCGGCGGTCGGCGAGGGTGGGTTCTGGACGTCGCTCGCCGAGCGCATGGCGATCACCGAAGGCGGGCCCGACTTCATCACGGTCGACGGTGGCGAGGGGGGCACCGGTGCGGCGCCCCTCGCGTTCGAGGACCACGTTGCGCTCCCGTTCAAACTCGCCTTCGCCCAGGTCTACGCGACCTTTGCCCGCGCCGGCCTCGCCGAGCGGGTCACCTTCATCGGCGCCGGGCGCCTCGGCTTCCCCGACGCCGCCCTCTTCGCCTTCGCGCTCGGTTGCGACATGGTCAACGTCGGACGCGAGGCGATGATGTCGGTCGGCTGTATCCAGGCCCAGCGTTGCCACACCGGCCGCTGTCCGAGCGGCGTCGCGACCCAGTCGCGCTGGTTGATGCGTGGCCTCGACCCGGGGCTCAAGTCGGCGCGGGCCGCCAACTACATCGTGACCCTGCGCTCCGAGCTGCTCGCCCTGTCGCGCACGTGCGGCGTCCGCCACCCCGCCCTGGTGACCGCCGATCACCTGCAGATCGTCTCCGAGCGCTACGGCCTGACGCCCTTGCGGGAGGTCTTCGGCTACGAACCGGACTGGCCGCTCCTCTCCCCGGCCATCCACGAGGCGGTGGGCGGCTGACGGCCGCGGGGGCACCCGCACCAAAGCTTGTCCGGTGGCTTGCCATTCCTTTGCCTGCCGAGGCGCAGAATCGGGTGGACCAGCAAAGCCTTCAAGAGGAGATCTGAGATGAACAGCGATCGACGTGCCAAGTTCGCCGCCGCGGCGACGGTCGTCGGGCTCGCCGCCCTCGGTGGCGCCGCTCTGGGGTCGAACCACGGGTCCACCGCCCCGGTGGCCACCGTCGCTGCCGGCGGCGCCCCCGGTCGCGCCCCGATCGTCACCAGCGCCAGCGGCTCGACCACCGCGACGACGGTCGGCTCGACTGCCGGCGCGGTCCATCACAGCCCGATCGTCACGCGGACCAGTGCCGCCGCCGGCGGTGCGGCCACCGACGACTGATCAGTCGTCGCGGTGGCCGCCGCCCCCGGTTCCCGCTCCGCCGCCGTGGTCGTCGGAGTGGGGTTCGGTCGTCGTCGGCGGGGGTTCGGCGGTTTCGGCCGGTTCGATCGGCGTCACGGGAGGTTCCCCTTCGGCCGTGCCTTCGGGTTCCGTTTCTTCGGTCCCCGTCTTCGACCCCCCGTCTTCTCCCGCTTCGGCGGCACCGCCGTTGTCCTGGTGGCGCCGCGTGGGCGTCGCCGTGATCGGCGGGGCGAGCGAGTTCCCGGCCGACACCGATTCGGAGGCGATGCCGATCTGCCGGCTCGCCAGGTCGCTCGCGGCGATCGCCACGGCGGCGGCGATCACCAGGCCGAGCAGCGCCAGGCCGGCCCAGCGGAGGCCGTTCGGCAGCTTCATCCGCCCACCTCGACCACCGCCCGCAGCCCGCCGCCCTCGCGCGGCTCCAACCTGACGTCGCCGCCCCACTGCCGGGTCATCTCACGCGCGATCGCCAATCCGAGGCCGGTCCCGGTCGGACCGGCGCGACCGGCACTTCCCCGCCGGAAGCGCTCGAACACCGCCTCCTCCTCGCCCGGGGCGAGGCCCGGGCCTCGATCGAGCACCTCGATCGAGGCGGCGCCGTGGCCGATCGTCACCGTCGACCCGGCGGGCGAGTAGA
Organism: Actinomycetota bacterium; assembly: GCA_018268415.1. GTDB lineage: Bacteria > Actinomycetota > Thermoleophilia > Solirubrobacterales > 70-9 > VAYN01. The sequence goes on from JAFDWO010000013.1 coordinate 10,235, forward strand.
GCAGCGCGTTCTCGACCACCGCGTCGAGCGCGCGGTCGAGGTCGGGCGGTGCGATCCAGGCGGTCGCGGGGGCCCCGTCGCGGCCCAGCTCCAGCTCGACTCCGTGGGCCGTCGCGGCGGCGCGCCAGCGCTCGGTGGCGCGCCGGGCCACGTCACCGAGGTCGACGGCCTCGCCGGGGCGATCGTGCTCGCCCGCCCGGCTGAGGATCAGGAGCTCGTCCACCATGTGGGAGAGGCGGTCGATCTCGAGCATCGCCGCGTCGACCTCTTCCACCGCCGGGGGGTCGCCCCGGAAGCGCTCGCCGAGCGCCTCGAGGCGGAGGCGCAGCCCGGTCAGCGGGGTTCGCAGCTGGTGGGAGGCGTCGGCGACGAAGTCCTGCTGGACGCGCAGCAGCCGTCGCACCCGGCCGGTCATCTCGTTGAAGGTGCGGGCGAGAGAGCGCTGCTCGGAGCTGCCCTCGACCACCGCCTCGACGCCAAGGTCGCCGCCGGCGACCCGCTGCGCGGCCTGGTCGAGGCGGCGGATCGGGCGGGCGATCTGGGCGGCGATCAGCCAGCCGACCACGAGTCCCATCGCGAGCACGATCGCGCCCAGCGCGACGACGTCGAGGATCGAGGTGCGGATCGCCCGGTTGACGGCGGCGACGCTCTGGGTGATCCGCACCGCCCCGCGCGGCCGGCCGTGCTCGAACACGGGCATCGAGGTGGCGAGGATTTCGGTCCCGAGGGTTTCGCTGTCGCGGGTGATCTGCTCGCCGTGCCCGCGCAGCGCGGAGCGCACCTCGGGCCGGTCCGCGTAGCTCGTCCCGACCGGCTCGCCGGCGGAGTCGGCGAGCAGCTTGCCCTGCGCGTCGACCACGATCACGCGCCCGCGCACGCTCGCCGCCGAGGCGCGGGCGAGCCGCGTGAGGACGCCGTGCCGCGGCGGTTCGATCAGCTCGGCCGCCGAGGTGGCGACCACCTGCGCCTGGCTCTGTGCCTGGCTGCGGACCTCCGAGTTGACCCGGTCCTGCAGGCTCAGCGCCAACGGCACGCCGAGCGCGATCAGCGCCAACAGCAGCACGTAGGCAAGGGCCAGGAGCAGTAGGGCACGGAGGCTTACGGCTCCTCTCCCTCCGGCGCGACGAGGCGGAAGCCGACCCCGCGTACGGTCTCGATGTACTGGGGGGCGGCCGCCTCGTCGCCGAGCTTGCGGCGCAGCCAGCCGATGTGGACGTCGAGGGTCTTGGTCGAGCCGAACCAGTTGGTGTCCCAGACGCGGGACATCAGGTCCTCGCGGGTGACGACCTCGCCGCGGTGGCGGATCAGCTCGGCGAGCAGGTCGAACTCCTTGCGCGAGAGGTCGAGCTCGCGGTCGGCGAGACGGGCGGTGCGGGCGGCGAGGTCGACCTCCAGCTCGCCTGCCCGCAGCGGCCCGCGCGGCGGTGGCTCGATCGGGCCGGCGCGGCGCAGGACGGCGCGGATGCGCGAGATCACCTCGGCGGCGCTGAAGGGCTTGACGACATAGTCGTCGGCACCGAGCTCGAGGCCGACGATCTTGTCGGTCTCGGTGCCGCGGGCGGTCAGCATCACGATCGGGACCGCGGAGCGGCGCCGCAGGTCGCGGCAGACGTCCCGGCCGTCGCCGTCGGGCAGCGCCAGGTCGAGCATCACCAGGTCGGGGGCGGCGGACTCGGCGAGCTCCAGCGCGCCCGCCGCGGTCCCGGTGACGATCGGTTCGAAGCCGGCCCGGCGCAGGGCGGTCGCGAAGGGTTGCGCGATCGATTCCTCGTCCTCGACGACGAGGATGCGGGCGCTCTTCGTGGCGACTGCCATGACGGCACGATAGCCCGCGCCAGAGCGGAATCCTGGGGTTTCACCACAGATTTTGCCGTGGCTTTACCCGGTCCTGGGCTGCCCTTGGGGCTGCGCTTCGCAAGATGGCCGCACACCCCACCGACAGGAGCAGACGTGACCAGACTGAAGACCCGCATCGCCGCCGCCGTAACCGTCGTCGGCCTGGGCGGGATCGCCGGGATCGCACTCGGTCAGGGCCATCACCAGGCAACCCCGGAAAAGAGCGTCGCCGACAAGCCGGTCGTCCGCACGAAGGTGATCAGGCGGACCATCCACGTGACCAAGCACGCCAAGCCGAAGCATCCTCACGCGGCGGCCGGCACCGGCGTCGGCGCGACGGCAACCGCGGCAGGGGGCGGCGCTCGGGCCGCCTCCTCCGCGCCCGCCGCCGTCGCCACCGGCAGCTCGACGACCGGGGCGGCGACCGCCGGGTCGACCTACTCTTCCGAACCGGTAACGACCTCGACCAGCGGCGCGGCGACGGTGTCGACCGAAAGCGGCTCCTCGGTGCCCGTCACGACCTCGACCAGCGGCGCCGCGGCGTCTCCGGCCGGTGAATCGGGCGGCACGGCCGTCACCACCGCGACCAGTGGTGGGGGTGGTGGCGGAGGCGGCGAGTCCGACGCCGGCGAGGGAGGGGGCCACGATGACTGAGTCGCGCGCCGTCGCCCGGCGCCCGGCCCGCAAACCGGGCGGCGCGATCGTCTTCTGGGCGTCGGCCGCGCTCTTCGCCGTGCTCTTCGCGCTGCTGACCTTCCAGCTCAGCGCCACGACCACCTCCGGCACGACCACCGCGGCGCGGCCGGTCCAGGTGCGCAAGGTGATCAAGCGCCGGATCGTCACCACCGTCGTCCCGAGCCCCGGCGTCAACCGCGTCGTCAGCGGCCCGGCGACCAGCTCCGCGTCCGCGGCCGAAGTTCCGGCCGAACCGATCACGACCTCCGCCTCCTGATGAGAGAACACGACCTCACCTTCGACGCGATGGGCAGCCACGTCAGGCTCCTGATCGGCGAGCCGCCGGCCGGTGCCGACCTGCCGTCGGCCGCCGAGGCGGCGACCTCCGCGCGTCGCTTCGTCCGCGAGTTCGACGCGGCCCTCTCGCGCTTCCGGCCCGAGAGCGAGCTCTGCGCGCTGAACGCCGACCCGCGGGAGCGCGTCCCGGCCTCGCCGCTGCTGCGCCGCGCGGTGCGGGCGGCGCGCGAGGCGGCCGAGCTGAGCGGCGGCTTGGTCGATCCGACCCTGGTCGACGAGATCGAGCGGGTCGGTTATGTCGACTCCCGCGCCGGGCTCACCGGCGCGCCCCTGGCGGAGGCACTGCGCTCCGCGCCCGGCCGTGGGCCGGCGCATCCGCGGCCAGGCTCCCGCTGGCGCGAGCTCGCGGTCGACGAGGAGGCGGGCGAGGTGGTCCGACCGCCCGGCCTGCGCTTCGACACCGGGGGCTCGGGCAAGGGCCTCGCCGCCGACCTGGTCGCGGCGCGACTGCGCGGCTATCCGCGCTTCGTCGTCGACTGTGGCGGCGACATCCGGATCGGCGGCGCCGGCGCCCTCACCTGGCCCTACGAGGTCTTCGTCGAGCATCCGCTGAGCGGTGAGCGCGCCCACCTGATCCACCTCGGCTTCGGCGGCATCGCCACCTCGGGCCTCAACGTGCGGATCTGGCGGGACGCGGAGGGCCGTTACGTCCACCACCTGCTCGACCCGGCGACCGGCGAGCCCGCCTGGACCGGCCTGGTCGGTGCCACGGCGCTCGGTGACACCGCGCTCGAGGCCGAGACCCGCGCCAAGGCGGCGCTGCTCTCGGGACCGGTCGCCGGGCGGCGGATCCTCGCCGAGAAGGGTGGGCTGATCGTCCACGACGACGGGGCGGTGGAGGCCGTCGGGCCGATCGCCGTGGTTCCCGCGCCGGTCCTCGAGGACCGCGCCCCGGCGGAGGTCGCCGCATGACCGGCGCCGTCTCCACGACCCTGCAGAGCCACGGCTGGTGGCTGGCGAGCCGCGCCTCCGGCCTCGTCGCCTTCGCCCTGATCACGATCTCGGTCGGCCTCGGCCTGGCGATGTCCGGAAAGGTGATGCGGCGCCCCGGCCTCTCGAAGAAGCTGCTGGCGATCCACGAGCACACCGCCCTTGCCGGGCTCGTCGCGATCGCGGTCCACGGCATCACCCTGCTCGGGGACCCGTGGCTGAACCCCGGCGTGGCCGGCATCACGGTGCCTTTCGCGCTGGGCTACAAGCCCCTCTTCACCGGCCTCGGCATCGTCGGCGGTTATCTCGCCGCCTTGCTCGGGCTGAGCTTCTACGCGCGCAAGCGGATCGGCGCGCGGCTCTGGCGCAAGGCCCACCGGGCGACGGTCGTCGTCTATGTCCTCGGGCTGGTGCACGCGCTCGGCGCCGGCACCGACGCCACCGCGGTCTGGTTCCGCTGGTGGGTGATCCTCACCGCGCCGGTGCTAGGCGGCCTGTTCGTCTACCGGCTGCTGGGCCGACGGGGCGCCCGCCCGGTGGCCGGCAAGGCCCGCGAGGCCATCCCGCGTCCCGCCGCCCGGCGGCGCGGACTGCCACATCCAACCCCGAACGTTGCGGAGGAAGCAGGATGAAGGACCAAGGAGTGCTGATCGTCGGTGGCGGCCTGGCGGGCCAGCGGGCGGCCGAGACCTTGCGACGGCGTGGTTACGAAGGGCCGCTGCGGATCTGTGGTGCCGAGCCCGTCGCGCCCTACGACCGCCCGCCGCTCTCGAAGCGGGTCCTGGCCGGTGAGATGGCGGACGAGGACCTCGCCTACCGGCCGCGCGACTGGTACCGCGACCACGAGGTCGAGCTGGTGCTCGGCGACCGCGCCGCCGCGCTCGACCCGGTCGCCCACACCCTGCGGTGCGAGTCCGGTGCCCGCCATTCCTACGGCCGCCTGCTGATCGCGACCGGCGGCGCGGCGCGGCGGCTGCCGTTCCTCGCCCACCCCAACGTCCACGTCCTCCGCGATCTCGCCGACGCGCGGCGCCTGCGCCGGACGCTTGGGCCGGGGGTGCGCCTGGCGATCGTCGGCGCCGGCTTCATCGGCCAGGAGGTCGCCGCGACGGCGCGCGGCCTCGGCGCCGAGGTGACGCTGATCGAGGCGCTGCCGACCCCGCTCGCGCCGATCCTCGGCGAGGAGATCGGCGGCTGGTTCGCCGACCTCCACCGCGAGGAGGGCGTCGACGTCCGCCTCGGCGCGGCGCTGGCCGAGGCCCGCGGCGGCGCCGAGGTCGAGGAGCTGCTCCTCGCCGACGGCGGCCGGGTCGCCTGCGATGTCGTCCTGGTCGGGATCGGGACCGTCCCGGCCACCGACTGGCTCGCCGAGCACGGTTTCGCCGCCGGTGTCCCGGTCGATGCGGCGGGCCGCACGCCCCTGCCCGACGTCTTCGCGGCCGGCGACGCGGCGCTTGCCTTCGACCCGGCCGCCGGCACCCACCACCGCACCGAGCACTGGGAGGCGGCCGCCTGGCAGGGCGCGGCGGTGGCCAAGGCGATGCTCGGCGAGGAGTCGGGGACGCCGCCTCCCGCCAGCTTCTGGAGCGATCAGTACGGCCTTCGCGTCCAGTGCGTCGGCGACCCCCGCGGCGCCGACGGCACCCGCCTCGACGGCGATCCCGCCGAGCGCGATTTCGAGGTTCTCTTCACCCGCGCCGGGGTGCCGGTGGCGGGGCTCGCGGTCGGTAGGCCGGCGGCGATCCGGAGATTTCGCAAGCAGATCGAGGGCGGCGTCGCCATCGTCGAGAGAGAGGAGTTGGTCATATGAGCTACGTCCCGGTTGTCGATCCCGACGAGTGCCTGGCCCACGGCGACTGCGTCGAGGTCGCGCCCGAGGTGTTCCGCCTCGACGACACCGCGGTGGTGATCGGCACCGCCCCGGTGGAGCTGCTGCTCCAGGCGGCCGAAGCGTGCCCCGCCGTCGCCATCTCGATCCTCGACGAGGACACCGGGGCGGTGCGTTACCCGTCGTAGGTGCCCGGGTGATGGCGGTGGGCGGGCGGCGGCGGCCGTCCGAGATCGGCCCGACCCCAGCCTCCCGCACGGAGATCCCTGACCATGGATGGACCTGGGAGGCGGCGTGGGTCTCCCCGGCGTCTCCGTGGTTCGAAATGGGCGTATGGCGACCATTTCGAACCACGGAGATCCCTGACCGATGGGGTGGGCCGGAGAAGACGGGCCGGGAACGCGCTCCGTACCTTGACTCTCCTAGAGGCTCCGTACCTTGACCCTCCTAGAGGAGGGTCAAACCGCCATCACGTGATCGCGACGTCTGAGGAGATGGGAGGAAGGGTGACGTTCACGACATCCCTGGGACGTCGTCCCCTTCTCCTGGGACGCCGTCCCTTTCCCGTCATCCTCCCGTCACGGGTCCGTGGCACCCCCGCGGCCTTCCGTGCTCCGCCCGCCCGCACCCGGCACCCCGCACTCCGGCCGTCTCGGCCACGGCCACGGCCTGCCCGGGCCGTGGACGAGACGGCCGGGTCCCCTTCGCCCCGGGCGACAGCTTCAAAAGGCCGCATCCCTTCCCGGGCGACAGCTCGAAGAGGCCCCATCCCTTCCCGCCCGCCGGCCCCGACCCTTCGCCCGCCACGCGTACGTATCTATGCCACCTTCACGTAGCCGCGCATGTAGCCAATGTGGGACATCGCCCATTCGTCGCAGGGACGCGCGCAGTACCAAAGGTAGGTGCCGCTCCGGGATGGCGCGTGGAAGGTGAAGGTCGTGGCCTTCGGGTTCTTGGCGGAGCCGGCGGCGATGTTGACGTTCAGGCCCAGCGGCATCGAGGTGAAGCTGTGTTCGCCTTCGTCGTAGTTCAGGACCGTCACCTTCACGGTCGCGCCGGGCCGGACGGTGAGGTTGGCCGGTAGGAAGGCGTCGTGCCAGGTGCCTTCGGGGCCGCGCTTGGCGTGCTCTTCGTCGCTCTTGACCACGATCCGGACTTCCTGGACCGGGCCTTCGGTCGTGGTGGGCCCGGCACCAGCGCCACCCATCATCGAGCCGTGCATGTATCCGCCGTTCGTCGAGCCGTGCACCGGCCCGCCGTTCATCATTTCCGCCGCGTGCCTCGGGACGAAGGTCCCCGAGCTGCTGTGCATGTCGTTGAGCTTGAAGGCGACCGCCAGCATGGCGACCACCGAGAAGATCAGCGCCATCGACGCGATCATCAGCGTGAAGCCGGAGCGGGAGGGTTGTGGTGATCGGGTGGAGTCGTTGACTGACATGGTGGTCGCAAGGTAGGTCCTGCCGCCATCGCGGCCATCCGGGGGACACCGCACCGTTGCGGCGGATTCCTGCCGATGCCGAGGCCGGGGCACCCGGCGAGGATGGCCCGCATGGCAGATCGCCTCGCACTCTTCGTCGACCGCGACGAAGCGGGCCGCCGGCTCGCGCCGTCGCTGGACCGCTTCCGCGACAGTGACCCGGTGGTCGTCGCGCTGCCGCGCGGTGGCGTGCCGGTCGCCTTCGAGATCGCGCGCCTGCTGGCGGCGCCGCTCGACATCCTCGTGGTGCGCAAGGTCGGCTCGCCCTTCCGGCCCGAGTACGGCGTGGGGGCGATCGCGGAGGGCGGGTTCCGCGAGATTCGCCACGACGAGGTCGAGCTGACCGGAATCGCCGCGGCCGACCTCGACGCGGTGATCGCCGCGGAGTCGGCGGAGATGGAGCGTCGCCGCCGGCGCTACCGCGGCGACCGCGAGCCGCTCTCGGTGGAGGGGCGGACCGTGCTGCTCGTCGACGATGGGATCGCAACCGGCGGTACCGCCGTGGTCGCCGCCCGCGCCCTGCGGGCCCGCGGCGCGGCCGCGGTCATCCTCGCGGTCCCGGTCGGGCCGCCCGGGGTGGAGCGCCGGCTCGCCCGTGATTTCGACGAGGTGATCTGCCTGGAGGAGCCGCACGGCTTCTACAGCGTCGGCCAGTTCTACGTCGATTTCTCACCGGTCTCCGATGCCGAGGTCATCCACTTGCTGGAGCTCGGCCGCGGGGTGCCGGCGTCGCGCGTCGCCGCCGACCCGCCACCCGACCCGGTGCCGGGTGAGCGCACGATCGAGATCGAACCGGAGCCGAACGTCCTGCTCGCAGGGGACCTGCGGATTCCCGCCGACGCCCGCGGCCTCGTGCTCTTCGCCCACGGCGCGGGTTCGAGCCGCAGGAGCCCGCGCAACCGGAAGGTCGCCTCGCAGCTCAACCGCGGCGGCTTTGCCACCCTCCTCATCGATCTGCTGACCCAGCTCGAGGCGGGCGAGCGGGACAACGTCTTCGACATCGGCATGCTGACCGGGCGGCTGCTCGCAGTCACCCGCTGGGTCCAGGACGACGCGGAGCTGCGGACGCTGCCGATCTTCTACTTCGGTGCCTCCACCGGCGCCGCCGCTGCCCTCCGAGCCGCCGCCCACGTCGGTTCCGACGTCCACGCGGTCGTCTCGCGTGGTGGGCGGCCGGACCTGGCGGCCGAGAGCCTCGATCTGGTTCGTTCGCCGACCCTCCTGATCGTCGGCGGCGCGGACTGGCAGGTCCTGGCACTGAACGAGGAGGCCGCCGAGAATCTGGTGAGCTGCCGCCATCAGGTGGCGATCGTTCCCGGCGCCACTCACCTCTTCGAAGAGCCCGGCGCCCTCGACCTGGTCGCACAGCTGGCCGCCGAGTGGTTCTCCCGCTTCCTCACCGCTCACTCGTAGGTCAGGGCTTTCAGCGGGTCGAGGTTGGCGGCGCGGCGGGCCGGGAGGATCGCTGCCAGGGCGCCGATCAGGACGCCCAGCGCGGCGATCGCGATCAGCATCGAGGTGGGGATCTCGAGGCTCAGGCCGACCAGGGTGCTTTCGCGCACCGAGATGATCCAGACGATTCCGACCAGCAGGCCGATGGCGATCCCGACCAGGCTGCCGGCGAGCGAGATCAGCAGGCTCTCGGTCAGCATCGTGCGGCGGATCCGCCAGCGGGAGCCGCCCAGCGCACGCAGCACGCCGATCTCACGGGTGCGCTCGATCACCGCCATCGAGAGCGTGTTGATGATCCCCAGCAGGCCGACGATCACGGCGATGCCGACGATCGCGTCGAAGAAGGAGAACTGCTGGTTGACGGCGTCTTCGTACTGCTTCTTCACCTCGGCGTTGGAGACCGCTTCGAAGCCGGGATAGCGGCGTGCGAGCAGCGCGCTGACCTGGCGGCCGAGCGCCACCCGGCGAGCGGGGGAGACGGCGGTGATGGCGAGGGTCGAGTCGGAGGCGATCCCGTAGGCCCGCCGCATCGTCGCCAGCGAGACCATCACCAGGTTGCCGTTCGCTTCGAAGGTATCGGTGGTGGCGACGATCGGTGCGCGGACGACGCCGCCGGCACCGCGGAGCGTCACCGTGTCGCCCACCGCGAGGCCGGTGGCGTCGGCGAATCCCTTCCCGACCACGGCGCCGCCGCCGCCGAGCCCGGCCATCGCCCGCGCCGTACTCGCGCCTTCGTATTCGGTCTTGTCGACGAGCGGCCACCGGCGTGGGTCGACCGCCTCGAGCAGCCCCGGTTCAGTCGACCCGGGCAGCTTGCGCATGTAGACGATCCGCTCGGGGGTCACGGTCCCGACCGCCGGCAGCGCCGCGATCTGGCTCTGCAGCGAGGGGTCGATCGCGCTCACCGGCGGCCCGTAGCTGCTGTAGCCGACCGGCTGCACGGTGAGATCGCGGGCGAAGTGGGCGTCGAGCTGGGCGGAGATCGAGCCGAGGAAGCTGGCGCTCATCGTCGCGTTGACGACGACCACCGAGAGCGTCACCACCAGCGCCGCGGCGGTGGCCGAGGTGCGCAGCGGGTTCATCCGCAGCGAGTCGGTGGCGAGCCTTCCCTCCGAGGGCATCAGCGTCCGCACCGGCCACGAGAGGAGGTCGATCAGCGGCATCACCAGGAACGGCGCCAGTAGGACCATGCCGACGAACATCGTCAGGGTCGAGCCGACCCCGACGATCGCCGCGGTGGTCGTGCCGCTCGCGTTCGAGAACCAGAAGAGCCCGCCGATCGCCATGCCGGGGAGGAAGAGCACGACGCCGAGCAGGGCGCGTCGCCAGCCCGGCCGGCGCTCGTTGCCGACGGCCCCGGTGAGCGCTCGCACCGGCGCGATCCGGCCCGCGCGGAGCGATGGATAGAGCGCCCCGGCGGCCGTCGCGAGGAGGCCGATCGCGACCGAGCCGACGATCGCCCCCGCGGTGACGTCCAGCGAGGCGATCGGCAGTCCGAAGAAGCTCCGCATCGCCGCCGCCAGCAGTTCGGCCAGGCCGATCCCGAGCGCCAGCCCGAGCGCACACCCCGGGATCGCGAGGATCAGGGCTTCGCCCAGCACCGAGACGGCGATCCGGCCCCGCGAGGCACCGAGCGCCCGCAGCGTGCCGAGCTCTCGGATCCGCTGCAGGACGGTCATGTTGAACGAGTTGAGGATCAGGAAGACGCTGACGAAGATCGCCATCCCGGAGAAGAAGTAGAGGACGATGTCGAGGCTCGACATCGCGTCGTTCACTTCTTCGCCCTTCGCCGCCGGCGTCGCGACTTCGACCCCCGGTCCGACCGCGGCGCGGATCCGTCGGCTCAGTTCCTGGTCGGACACGCCGCTCGCGGCGATCACGCTGATTTCGTCCCAGCCGGTCGCTTTGCCGGTCATCCGGCGGACCGAGCCGAGCGGTGCCGCGGCAGTGCCGTAGCCGCCGAGGTCGAGCGCCGTTTCGAAGCGGAAGACGCCGGAGACCCGGAGGGTCGCTTCACCGGTCGGCGTGGCCAGTCGGATCGTGTCGCCCGGGGAGAGGCCATGGGACCGCGCCCACCCTTCCTCGAGCTCGATCTGGTGGGGACCGCGGGGCTTGGTGCCTTCGACCACCGTGGCGCCGCTCGTGTTCGGGCCGCGTAGGTTGCTGCCCGCGACGAAGAGGGTGGACGAGGAGCCGGTCTGCGCCTCGCCTTCGGTGCCGACCACCCGGAAGAGCCCCATCACCTGGCCCGAGGCCGCCTTCACCCCTTCCACACGACGCACCTGCACGAGCGTCCGCTGCGGCACCTCGCCGATCGAGGACTTGCCGGTGACGACGACGCTGGTGTTGCCGTAGATCGCGTTGAAGAGTCCCTCGAAGCTGGAGTGGATGGTGGCGACGAGGACGAGCACGCCGAACGCCATCCCGACCCCGAGGACGATCCCGGCGGCGGTCAGGCCGGAGCGCAGCGGCCGGGCCCGCAGCGAGCGCCCGCCGAGCCCGGCGAAGCTGTGCAGCCGGACGCCCTCGGGGTGGGCCGGCGCGGTCACGTGGAGGTCCGCTCCGCGCCCGCCGGCGCGCTCGCCTCGACCTCGCCGAAGGCGTCGATCACCCGCGCCGTGTCGCCGCCCTCGACCTCGCCGACGATCTGCCCATCACGGAGGAAGACGACCCGATCGGCGAGGGCCGCGGCGCCGGGATCGTGGGTGACCATCACCACGGTCTGCCCTTCGTCGACCACCGCGCGGAGCAGCCGCATCACCGTGCCGCCCGCCTTCGAGTCAAGGTTGCCCGTCGGCTCGTCGGCGAGCACCAGGCGGGGACGGCGGAGCAGGGCGCGGGCGATCGCGACCCGTTGCTGCTCGCCGCCGGAGAGCTCGGTCGGCAGGTGGGCGGCGCGGTCGCCGAGCCCGACCCGGCCGAGCAGGGAGTCGACCCGGGTCGCGTAGCGGGCGGGCCGCTCGCCGTTGACCAGTGCCGGCAGCAGCACGTTCTCGGCGGCGCTCAGGGTCGGCAGCAGGTTGAAGAATTGGAAGACGAAGCCGAAGACTTCGCCGCGCAGGCGGGTCAGCTCACGGTCGGCGAGGTCGTCGTAGCGGCGGCCGTCGATCGAGACCGAGCCCGCGTCGGGCCGGTCGAGGGCGCCGAGGATGTGGAGCAGGGTGCTCTTGCCGGACCCCGACGGTCCCATGATCGCGACCAGTTCACCCTCCTCGACGGTGAGGTCGACGTCGCGCAGTGCCTGCACCGCGGTGGCGCCGCCGCCGAAGGCGCGGGTCAGGGCGTGGGCCTCCAGCAGCGGGGAGGGGCGACCGCCCCCAGGCTCGCCGACGGTGGCCGTGCTGCGATCGGTGTTGGTGGGCATCTCCCTCTCCTGTCTCGGGTTCTGGTCCGGCCCATCGGCGCTTGACGATTCGAACCTAGGTCGGTGCCCGCCCCGTTCCATCCGGGGTTTTCCCACGGCTACGGGTCGTCGTCGCACGGATGCCGATGGCCGGGCGCGTTGGTGGGATCCGTTGATGAGCGTCGACCGAGAGGAGCTGCGCGGCCTCACCCCACGCGAGGCCGGCCGGCGCCTCGCGCAGTACGGACCGAACGAGGTCTCCAGGCACGGTGGCCCGAGCCGCGCGCGCGAGCTCGGCCGCCAGTTCGCCCATCCGCTGGCGCTGCTGCTCTGGGCGGCGGCCGGGCTGGCGGTGGCGGCGGGCAACGCGACCCTGGCGATCGCGATCGTCGCGGTGATCGTGCTGAACGCGGTGCTCGCCTTCTTCCAGGAGGCCCAGGCCGAGCGCGCCACCGAGGCTCTCGGCGAGCTGCTGCCGCCGCAGGTCCGGGTGCGGCGCGACGGCCACGAGGAACGGGTCGACGCGAAGCTGCTCGTCCCGGGGGACGTAGTCCTCCTGGCCGAGGGCGATCGCATCTCCGCCGACGCCAGGCTGGTGCGTGGCGCGGTCGAGGTCGACATGTCGCCGCTCACCGGCGAGTCGCAGCCGGTCACCCGCGAGGCGGGTCCGGCGTCGCCGGACCACGGTCCGCTCGAGGACCCCACCCGCGTCTTCGCGGGCAGCCTCTGCACCCAGGGCGAGGCGGAAGGCCTGGTCACGGCGACCGCGATGCACACGCAGCTGGGACGGATCGCGGCGCTGACGCAGCGGGTCGGCCCCGAGGTGAGCCCGCTGCAGGAACAGGTGAACCGGGCGGCCTGGCTGATCGCCGCGATCGCGGTCGCCTCGGGCGTCGTCTTCTTCTTCGCCGGGCTCGGGCTGGCCGGGCTCTCGGTGAGCTTCGCCTTGACCGCGGCGATCGGCCTCCTCGTCGGCAACGTACCGGAGGGACTGCTGCCGATCATCACCCTGTCCCTGGCCGGGGCGGTGCGACGGATGGCCCGCCGCAAGGCCCTGGTGAAGCGGTTGACGGCGGTCGAGACGCTCGGCTCGACCGATGTGATCTGCACCGACAAGACCGGCACCCTGACCGAGGGGAAGATGGCGGCGCGCCTGGTCTGGGCGGACGACCAGGAGTTCGAGCCGGGCGCGGGCGCGTCGCCCCCGTCGTCGCCCGCGTTCGCGGCGCTGGCGCGGGCCGCGGTGCTCTGCAGCAACGCCACCCTGGAGGTTGTCGACGGCAGGGCTCGGAAGCACGGCGACCCGAGCGAGAGCGCGCTGCTCGAAGCGGCGCTCGCCCTCGGTTCCGACCCGGCCGGCGCCGCGGTCGAGCGCGCCCGGGTCCGCCGCAAGGTCTTCGCCTTCGATCCCCACGTCAAGCGGATGAGCACGCTCGATCGGGCGGGGGACGGGTCCCTCGTCTGGCACGTCAAGGGCGCCCCGAACGAGCTGCTGCGGCGCTGCACGGCGGTACGCCGAGGGGGCGAGGCGGTGCCCCTCGATCCCGGGTCGACCGAGCGGATCCATGCCGTCTGCGACGGCTATGCCGCGCGCGGCCTGCGCGTTCTCGGCCTGGCCGAGCGAGCCGGGGGCGCCGGGGCCTCGGCCGAGACGCGCGAGCAGGCGGAGGCGGGGCTCACCTTCCTCGGCGTGGTCGCGATGGAGGATCCGCTGCGCCCCGAGGTGGTCGACGCCGTCGCCCGTTGTCGCCGGGCGCGGATCCGGATCGTCATGGTGACCGGCGACCACGGCCTCACCGCCGCCGCGGTCGCCCGCCAGGCCGGCATCGTCGGCGACCACCCGACGATCGTCACCGGCGCCGAGATCGAAGCGCTGCCGCAGGACCGGCTCGACCGCCTCCTGCACGAGACCGCCGAGCTGATCGTCGCCCGCTCGAATCCGGAGACGAAGCTCCACCTGGTCGACGCCCTGCGCGCCGAGGGTCACACCGTGGCGATGACCGGCGACGGGGTCAACGACGCGCCCGCCCTGCGTCGCGCCGACATCGGCGTCGCGATGGGCGCCTCGGGGACCGAGGTGGCGCGTGAGGCGGCGACGATGGTGCTGACCGACGACAACTTCGCCTCGATCGTCGCCGCGGTCGAAGAGGGACGCGTCGTCTACGACAACGTTCGCAAGTTCATCACCTACATCTTCACCCACGCGCCGGCCGAGTCGATCCCGTTCGCGGTCTTCGTGCTCTCCGGGGGTGGCATCCCGCTGCCGCTCCTGCCCCTGCAGATCCTCGCCATCGACCTCGGCACCGACACCGTCCCGGCCCTGGCGCTGGGGCGCGAGCCGGGCGAACCGGGCATCATGGAGCGACCGCCCCGGCCGCGGCGGTCGGGGATCATCCAGCGCTCGATGCTGGTCCGGGCCTGGCTGCGGATGGGCCTGGTCGAGGCGTTGCTGGCGATGCTCGGGTTCTTCGTCGTGCTGCTCTCGGCGGGGTGGAGCTGGGGCGCGGCGACCGGCGACGGGACGCCGCTCCACCACGCCTACCTGCAGGCGACCTCGATGGTCTGGGCGGGGATCGTCGCGGGCCAGATCGGCGCCGGCTTCGCCTGCCGCACGCGGACCGCCTCGCTGCGGCAGATCGGCGTCCTCTCGAACCATCACCTCCTGCGCGGGGTCGCTTTCGAGGTCTGCTTCGCGGCGGCGATCATCTACCTGCCGCCGTTGCAGTCGCTCTTCCAGACCGCCGGACTCGACCTCGGCCAGCTGGCGTTGCTCGCCACCTTCCCGTTCATCGTCTGGGGCACCGACGAGGCGTGGCGGGCGCGACATCGGCGCCGCACCGATTTGCGGCGAAGCCACACGCGGCCTGCTCCCGAATACGGATGAACCCGGACGCATCCGGTGGTGCGATGACCGCTGCAGAGCCGATAACCAGACACACCAGGAGAGCGAGCATGGCCACGATCGAGAAACCGCAGGTCTTCGCGGCACCCGGGCAGGAGGGGAGTCCGGTAGAGGTAGCCGAGCGCTACGAGAACTTCATCGGCGGCGAGTTCGTCGCGCCCGCCAAGGGTCGGTACCGCGAGAACCTCAGCCCCGTCACCGGCGCGGCGTTCAGCCGGGTCGCCGACTCCACCCCGGAGGACATCGAGCTGGCACTCGACGCCGCCCACGCGGCGAAGGCGACCTGGTCGAAGACCTCCCCCGAAGAACGGGAGAAGGTGCTCCTGGCGATGGCCGACGCGGTCGAGGAGAACCTCGAGATGCTTGCCGTCGCCGAGAGCTACGACAACGGTAAGCCGGTGCGCGAGACGCTTGCCGCCGACATCCCGCTGGTCGTCGACCACCTGCGCTACTTCGCCGGCGCGGCGCGGGCCGAGGAGGGGCGGATCTCGGAGATCGACGAGAAGACCTACGCCTACCACTTCCAGGAGCCGCTCGGGGTGGTCGGCCAGATCATCCCGTTCAACTTCCCGCTGCTGATGGCAGCCTGGAAGATCGCCCCGGCGCTCGCCGCCGGCAACTGCACGGTGGTCAAGCCCGCCAGCCCGACCCCGTGGTCGATCCTGAAGCTGATGGAGGTCCTCGGCGACGTCGTCCCGGCGGGCGTGATCAACGTCGTCAACGGGCCCGGTGCGGAGATCGGCCGGGCGCTGGCGACCAACAAGCGGATCGCCAAGATCGCCTTCACCGGCGAGACGGTGACCGGACGGCTGATCATGCGTTACGCGGCCGACAGCATCATCCCCTCGACGGTCGAGCTCGGCGGCAAGTCGCCGAACGTCTTCTTCGCCGACGTGATGGCTGCCGACGACGACTTCCTCGACAAGGCGGTCGAGGGCTTCGTCCTCTATGCCTTCAACAAGGGCGAGGTCTGCACCTGCCCGTCGCGGGCGCTGGTCGAGGAGTCGATCTACGACGAGTTCATGGAGCGCGTGCTGGCGCGGGTCGAGGCGATCCGCCAGGGGAATCCGCTGGACCCCTCGACGATGATGGGCCCGCAGGTCTCGAAGTCCCAGATCGAGAAGGTCGAGGGCTACGTCGAGATCGGCCGCGCGGAGGGGGCGAAGGTGCTGGCCGGGGGTCGGCGTACGGAGGGGCTGCCGAGCGAACTGGCGGGCGGCTACTACTTCGAGCCCACCGTCTTGGAGGGGACCAACGACATGCGGGTCTTCCAGGAGGAGATCTTCGGCCCGGTCGTCTCGGTGACCAGGTTCTCCGGCGAGGAGCAGGCCCTGCAGATCGCCAACGACACGCTCTACGGCCTGGGTGCCGGCGTGTGGACGCGTGACAATGCGCGTGCCTTCCGTATGGGCCGCGGGATCGAAGCCGGGCGGGTGTGGACCAACTGCTATCACCAGTACCCGGCCCACGCGGCGTTCGGCGGCTACAAGATCTCCGGCGTCGGGCGCGAGAACCACCGGATGATGCTCGACCACTACTCGCAGACGAAGTGCCTCCTGGTCAGCTATGACGAAAAGCCGATGGGGCTCTTCTAGGTGAGTCGTGTCATCGATTCGCGAGGGCGGCAGCGTGGCTGAGGTCGGTGCGACCCCAGCCGCGCTGCGAACCCTCGAGCGGCTTCGCGAGCGCCACGGCGAGCTGGTCATCCACCAGTCCGGAGGCTGCTGCGCGGGCAGCGCGGCAATGTGCCTGCGGACCGACGAGCTGCCGCCCGGCCCTCACGACGTGAGCCTCGGCGAGGTCGGCGGTGTGCCGTTCCTGATCGACGCCGACCTGCACCGCCGCCTCGGCAGTCCCGACTTCGTCCTCGACGTGGCCCCGGGCCGCGAGGACACCTTCTCCCTCGAGGGCGCCGACGATGTCCACTTCACCACCACGGTGCGGCCGCGAGGGGCCGGCGAGGCGGCGTAGGAGGGATGGGCCCCCGCAAGCCGACGCCCGGGCAGCGAGGGCGCCCGGGGAAGCTGGCGCCCGCTGAAGGGTTTTGGTCGTCATGGGACCAAAACCCTGCAGCCGTGGGTTTGGCAAGGGCCCCGGCCCCCTCAAGCTGTCGCCCGGGAGGGCTGAGGCCCTTTCAAGCTGCCGCCCGTGGGGAGGCCCCTTCCCCCTCGGGCTGCCGCCCGCGGGGAAAGGCACGCGGCCGCATGAAGCTGTCGCCCATGGCGGCAAGGCATGCGGCCGTCCCCTCCACGGCCCCGGCAGGCCGTGGCCGTGGAGGGGACGGCCGGGGGTGCGGGGAGCGGGCGGCGGAAGCACGGAAGGCCCCCGCGGGAGGGTGCGGGCGGTCAGGCCGATCCTCACGCGAGGGACACGGCGCTCCCACGGATCCGGGACGCGCGTCCCACGGACCCTCCCGATCCCGGCGTCCGGGGGCCGGAGGGTGCCACGGACCCCCTGATCCCGGCCCCGGGGCCCGAAGGTGTCACGGGAC
>JAFDWO010000140.1 GCA_018268415.1 Actinomycetota bacterium
TCCCTGTGCCGTCTTTTTCACGACCCCCTCCCGTCCCTGTGTCGTCTTCCCCACGACCCCCTCCCGTCCCGGGCGCCTCATGGCGCTCACAGCCTGCCAGGAGCGCCATGAGGCGCCCGGGACCAGCTCGGACGGGTGCGGGGGTCGGGGTTGGGGGGCATCTCGGACGGCCGGGGCGGTCGGGGTCGGGACGCGACACGGACGGGTGCAGCGGCCGGGGTCGCGCCGCATCTCGCACGGGTGCGGGGGCCGGGGTCGCGGCGCACCTCGGACACCCGCTCCGCCGCCGAACCACAGCCGTTCCCTCCCGGCTCCAACCATCTCTTACAACCGCCGACCCCTCGCAATCAACGCTCCCGTGACCTCCTGCAGCCACGCCTTCGTCTCCGTGTCGATGTCCGCCAGTTCGGCACGGCGCTCGCACCAGCCGGCAAGGGCGCGGCGGCCGCCGACGGCGACCAGGTCCTCGCTCGTCACCGCATAGCGGCCGTCAGCGAGGGCGGCCATCGCGCCGACGTCGTCGCGGCGGCTGCGCAGCAGGGCGAGGACGGCGACGCCGTCGACCTCGGCCGGCGATTCGGGGTCCTCGTCCGGGCGCAGGGGTCGCACGGAGAAGACCTGGGAGGCGGCGCGGCGGGGGAGGGGCGGCGGCGCGGGTTTGCCGATCGGGCCCTTGACCCAGCGATCGGTCTGGGCCTCGACCTCGTCGCGGAGGTCGCCGCGGACGAGGATGTGGAGCTCGTCGCCCTCGCGCAGCTCGGTCGAGCCGCGCGGCGGGATCGCATGGCCGTCGCGCACGATCACGTTGACCAGGGCCTCGCGCGGCAGCTCCAGCTCGCGCACCCGGTGGCCCGCGGCGGCGGCGCCGGGTGGCAGCCGGAAGGCGACCACGTCGCCGCCCATCTCCCGGATCCGCCCCGACTCGAAGAGGCGCTGCGGCAGCGCCGGCTCATCGGTGGTCAGGCGCAGGCGCTTGGCCAGCGGCTCGAAGCTCGCCCCCTGCACCAGGGTTGAGGTGACGACGACGAAGAAGACGATCGCGAACTCTTCCTCACCGCTGCGCACCCCGGCGACGACCGGGAAGGTCGCCAGCCAGATCGGCGTGGCGCCGCGCAGCCCGGCCCACCCGAGCATCAGCTTCTCGCGCACGTTGAGGGGTGAGAAGACCGTCGCGGCGAAGGTCGCCAGCGGGCGCGCGAGGAAGATCAGCACCGCCGAGAGCGCCAGGCCCTTGCCCGCGACGTTGCCGATGTCTTCCGGGAAGACCAGCACGCCGAGCAGGATGAAGAGGCCGATCTGGGACACCCAGCCGAGGCCCTCGTGGAAGGAGACGACGCTGCGCCGGGCCGGGATCCGCGCCGAGCCGAGCGCCAGCGCGGTGAGGTACACGGCGAGGAGGCCGGAGCCCTGGGCGACCTCGGAGAGCCCGTAGGCGAGCGCCGCCGCGGCGATCGTCGCCACCGGGTAGATCCCGTCCGACGGCAGTTCGATCCGCGTGATGATCCAGACCGCCACCCGCCCCAGGAGCACCCCGACCACGATCCCGACCGCGATTTTCAGGGCGATCAGGCCGATCATGTCGGCGGCGCCGTAGTTCGGCTGCTGGATCCATTCGATGAAGCCGATCACGAGCAGCAGCGCGACCGGGTCGTTCATCCCCGACTCGCCCTCGAGCGAGCGCGCCAGTCGTTTCTCGAGGGTCGAGTTGCGCAGCACCGCGAAGATCGCGGCGGAGTCCGTCGCCGCGATCGCGGCGCCGACGATCATCCCTTCCAGCCAGGTGAGGCCGAAGATCCATTTCGCCGCCACGCCCGCCAGGAGCGCCGTCGCCAGCGTCCCCACGGTGGCGAGCGAGGCGGCCGTGCCAAGCACCGGCCGGATCTCCGACCAGCCCGAGGTGAGGCCGCCCTCGAAGAGGATCAGCACCAGCGCGATCGTCCCCAGCGTCCGCGCCAGCTCGTAGTTGGCGAAGTGGATTCCGCCCAGCCCTTCCGAGCCGGCGAGCATCCCCAGGACGAGGAACAGCAGGAGCGCCGGGACCCGGACCCGGTCGGCGAGCAGGGCCCCGAGGATCCCCGCGGCCAGCAAGACGCCGGCAATTAGGATCAGGATGGCGTCGTGGTGGCCGATCCTGAGACCCTATGGGAGCCCGTGGGGGGCGGGCTCAGACGTTCTCGTCCATGATCGCCAACCGGGCCTCCAGCTCCTCCGGGGAACCCGGGCGAGGCGTGTCTCCTTTGTGGGCGTGCGGGCGGCGGTAGACCCAGTAGAGGAGCAGGAAGAGGATGCCGGCGGCGATCAGGAAGCCGTACTCGACCCGGCGCTGCTCGTTGCTGACGATCGGGAGGAAGTTCCAGGCGATGAAGATCACTGCGCAGGTGATCCAGCGGACCGCCGCGCGCCGCACCTGGCCCTGCGCGACGCAGGCCTGATTGACCGTGACCGAGGACAGGTAGAGCCCCATCCCGAAGGTGACGAGCAGGAGGCCGAGGCGGTCGTAGGTGAACTTGTCGCCGAAGGCGACCTGCATGCATTTCGGCCCGGCGATCAGCACCACGACCGTGACCAGCGCGGTGAACGCGACGATCCCCAACAGGACCATTTTCACCGTGTGGCCGAATTCCCGGTCGCTGCCCGGCTCGTCGGAGGTGTGGAGCCTGGTGAGGTGGGGGAGGATCGAGGTCGAGACCGACTGAAAGAGCTGTAGCGGCGCCCGCGCCAGCATCAGCACGTTGAAGATGAAGCCCGCCGCGGTGGCGCCCTCCAGGCCGCGCATGATCAGCGGACCGGCGTTGAGGAACGCCTGTTCGGAAAACATGATCAGGAGGACCGCCGCGGCGAAGCCGCCGCCGTGCCGGAGTGAGAACTTGTCGTCGGCCGCATCCGTCGCCCCCGCCGCTGTCGCGCCGGCCGCGGCGTCGGTATCGGCCGCCGCTTTCTCTTTCTGCGCCCGGCGCGCGAACGCAAACGGCACCACCAGCAGGCTGAGCGCGGGTGCCGCGGTGATCCCGATCGCGACCGCCCCCTGGCCGCTCAGCACGCTGATCGCGACCAGCACCGCGAAGATCGTCCGGAAGCACGATTCGGAGAGGATCAGCGCGACGAAGAGGCCGAACTGCTGTTTGCCCGCGAGGAAGCCGCGGGCGAAGTAGCTCGCCGCGTAGAAGAGGACCGAGGTGAAGAAGACCCAGTAGAGGGTTTCGTTGCCCTCCAACAGGGTGTCCTGGATCGGCCCCCGCAGGGCCAGCGCGAGCACCGTGAAGAGCAGTGAGAGCCCGAACTGGATCGTCGCCGCGACCCGCATCGGTTCGCTCAGCGACTGGCCCGTCTCGGTCCGCTCGGAGATGTGGCGGCTGAGCAGCTGTTCGATCGGCCGGTAGAGGGCCGAGATCGTGATGAAGACCGCCGACCAGAGCACCGCGATCTGCCCGTAATCTTCGGTCGACAAGGTGTGCGAGGCGATCAGGAAGTAGGCGTAGGTGATGACGCCGGTGAGGCCGACCCCGACCGCCAGGAAGCTCGCCGTTCTGCCGTAGTCGGCGGTGGAGGCCGCGGCTTTGCCCGCGCCGTCGGAAGCGCCGTTGTCCGAGCTCATCCGTCCACTTCCGTCGGCGCCTCGTCGGGCGGCGTTTCGTGCAACTTCGTCTCGGCCTCCGAGGGGGCCGGCTTCCCGCTGCCCTTTTCGTAGTGCGAGGGGGGGACGCCGAGCGCCAGCTCGACCCGCCGCACCCGCTCGAAGATCCGCTGGGTCATCACCCGCTGCCCGGCCAGGAGGTCGCCGATCACGCCGAGGGCGAACAGCTGCACCGCCGCGATCATCAGCACCGCGCCGAGGATCAGCGACTGGATGTGGCCGTTCGAGCGGCCGTTGAAGATCGCGTCGATGAGGAACGGCAGCCAGGCGATGAGCGCCAGCACGGCGACGACGATCGCCGCGGTGACGAACGCCCGCAGCGGCTCGTAGCGCGCGTAGATCCGCAGGATCGCGGGCGTGTTGCGCCGCACGTAATCGCCGGTGGACCCGGCGAGCCGCGACTCGCGCGTCTGCGGATTGGTCCCGATCGGCACCTCGTCGACCGCGACCAGCATCTTCCCGGCCTGCACGAGGCTCTCCAGCGTGTAGGTGAAGTTGTCGACCACCGAGAGCTGCAGGGCGGCCTCGCGGTTGTAGGCGCGGAAGCCGGAGGTGGTGTCGGTGACCTCGGTGTTCGACACCCGCCGGACGACCCAGCTGCCCCAGTGCTGGAGCTGTTTCTTGGTGTCGGAGAAGTGCTCGATCTCACCCACCTGGCGGTCGCCGACCACCATGTCGGCCTCACCCGCGAGGATCGGCGCGACCAGCTTCGCCACGTCGGCGCCCTGGTACTGGTTGTCGGCGTCGGTGTTGACGACGACGTCGGCGCCGAGCTTCAGGCAGGCGTCCAGGCCCGCCTGGAACCCCGCCGCGAGCCCCTTGTTGTTGGTGAGCCGGACGATGTGCTCGACCCCGCACTCGCGCGCCACCTCGATCGTGCGATCGGTCGACCCGTCGTCGATCACGAGCAGCTCGACCGTGTCGAATCCGGCGAGCGAGCGCGGCAGGTCCGCAAGGGTCGCCGGCAGCGTCTCTTCCTCGTTCAGGCAGGGGATCTGGATGATCAACTTCAAAGCGAGGCCAAAAATAAGGGGGCCGGGGGTCAGAGCGGAGCTAGAATCACCTGATTGACTGGTCAGTCAACACCATCAGCCGACTCTAAGTTTCTGCGCAAGGCCCTCGCGCTGGCCGAGGGTGGCCGCGGTCGGGTGAGCCCGAACCCGCTGGTCGGCGCGGTGATCGTGCGCGACGGGGAGATTATCGGGGAGGGCTTCCACGCCGAGCTCGGGGGCCTGCACGCCGAGCGCGCGGCACTGGCCGACGCGGCGCGGCGCGGCGAGGACGTCGCCGGGGCGACGATGTACGTGACGCTCGAGCCGTGCGCCCACCAGGGGCGCCAGCCGCCCTGCAGCGACGCGATCATCGAGGCCGATCTCGGCCGCGTGGTGATCGCCAGCGACGATCCGACGACGAAGGCCGCGGGCAAGGGCCCGGAGCAGATGCGGGCCGCCGGACTGCGGGTCGACTTCGCCGATCGCCGGAGCGAACGCGGTCCCACCGTGGCCTCTGGCCTGGCCGCCACCCCCGGGATCGATCCGGAGATCGCCACCGACGCCCGCCTCCTCAACCAGCCCTTCCGCAAGCACGGCATGACCGGTGAGCCCTGGGTGCTGCTGAAGACGGCGATGTCGCTCGACGGCCGCACGGTGACGCCGGAGGGCGCCTCACCCTGGATCTCCGGCGAGCGCAGCCGCGAGCTGGTCCACGTCTGGCGCGGCGAATGCGACGCGATCGCGGTCGGCATCGGCACCGTCCTCGCCGACGACCCGTTGCTGACCGCGCGGCTCGGCGAAGCGCGGCAACCCGTCCGCGTCGTCTTCGACTCCGCCGCCCGACTGCCGCTCGACTCCCAGTTGTTGGCGACCCTCGACGAGGCACCGGTGACCGTCATCCACGGCCCCGACGCCGATCCGGCGCGCCTCGAAGCGTTGCTGGCCGCCGGTGCCGAGACGATCGCGGTCGGTGGGGCGACGCTCGCCGAGCGCGTGCGCCCGGCACTCGTCGGACTTGGCCGCCGCGGCCTCACCAGCCTTCTGCTCGAGGGTGGCGCGACGCTCGCCGCCGCCTTCGCCGCGGCGGAGCAGGTCGACGAGGCGCGCGTCTTCGTCGCCCCGCTGCTGCTCGGCGGCCCGATGCCCGACGTCCCGTTCGCGGGGCTCCAGGGCCAGCCGTTGGAGTCGACGGCCGTCGGCGAGGACACTTTGATCCGAACCCGATTCAAGGAGTGGTGATGTTCACCGGACTCGTGCAGGACATCGGCAGCGTCGAGAGCGTCGAGGGCGGCGCCGACGGCGCCCGCCTTCGCATCGCGACCGGCCTCGGGCCGGAGATCGGCCTCGGCGACTCGATCGCCGTCAACGGGGTCTGCCTCACCGCCACCGAGGCCGACGCGGGCGGGTTCGCCACCGAGGCGATGAACCAGACGCTGGAGGTGACCGTGATCGGCGCGCTCGAGCCGGGGGCACGGGTCAACCTGGAGCTCGCGACGCGCGCCGACGAGCGCCTCGGCGGCCACATCGTCCAGGGCCACGCCGATGGCTCGGGGCGGGTGCTGGAGGTGGCCGAGGACGGCTTCGCGCGCCGCCTCCGGGTCGAGATCCCACCGGACCTCCTGCGTTACGTGGTCGACAAGGGCTCGGTCGCCCTGAACGGCGTCAGCCTCACCGTGGCGGCCCTCGGCGACACCTGGGCCGAGGTGTCGCTGATCCCCGAGACCTTGGAGCGCACCAACCTCGGCGACGCCGCTCCCGGCGACCCGCTGAACGTCGAGGTCGACGTCATCGCCAAGTACGTGGAGCGGCTGCTGTCACCATTGGCTGGAAAGGAGCAAGCGTGAGCCAGGAGACCGAGATCACCGACATGACCAACACCGAGACCGACGGCACCGCCGCCGAGGGCCCCTTCGCCACCATCGAGGAGGCGATCGAAGAGATCCGCCGCGGCAAGATGGTGGTCGTCTGCGACGGCGAAGACCGTGAGAACGAGGGCGACCTGGTGATGGCGGCGCAGTTCGCCACGCCGGAGGCGGTCAACTTCATGGCCAAGGAGGCGCGTGGGCTGATCTGCCTGGCGCTGACCCCCGATCGCTGCCGCAAGCTCGGCCTCAACCTGATGGCGGCGAAGAACGAGGCGCCGCTGCAGACCGCCTTCACGGTGACGATCGAGGCCGCAGGCGGCGTCAGCACCGGGATCTCCGCCCACGACCGGGCGCACACGATCCAGGTCGCGATCGATCCCGACTCGGGCCCGCGCGACCTCGTCGTCCCCGGGCACATGTTTCCGCTGCAGGCGAAAGAGGGCGGTGTCCTGGAGCGCACCGGCCACACCGAGGCCTCGGTGGACCTGGCGCGCCTCGCCGGGCTGGTCCCGGCCGGGGTGATCTGCGAGGTGATGAACGACGACGGCTCGATGGCGCGCGTGCCCGACCTCGTCCCCTACTGCGAGAAGCACGGCCTGAAGATGATCACGGTCGCCGACCTGATCGCCTACCGCCGGCGGACCGAGAAGCTGGTGGAACGGGTGGTGGCGACGGCGCTGCCGACCGCCTTCGGCGACTTCACCGCGGTTGGTTATCGCTCCCTGGTCGACGACAAACACCACGTGGCGATGGTCAAAGGCGAGGTCGACGGGGTGGAGGACGTACTGGTCCGGGTCCACAGCGAGTGCCTCACCGGCGACGTCTTCCACAGCATGCGCTGCGACTGCGGCGAGCAGCTCGAGGCCTCGCTGGCGATGATCGAGCGCGAGGGTCGCGGTGTCCTTCTCTACCTCTCCCAGGAGGGGCGGGGGATCGGCCTGCTGAACAAGCTGCGGGCCTACAAACTGCAGGAGGAGGGCCACGACACGGTCGAGGCGAACCTCAAGCTGGGCCTGCCCGCGGACCTGCGCGATTACGGGATCGGTGCCCAGATCCTCGGTGATCTCGGGCTGACCAGCATCCGGATCATCACCAACAACCCGAAAAAGATCGTCGGCATGGAGGGGTACGGGCTCTCGGTCACCGAGCAGGTGCCGATCGAGTCGGCGCCCAACGAGCACAACGAGGCCTACCTGCGCACGAAGCGCGACAAGATGGGCCACATCCTCCACCACCAGGGTCTCGACCTCGACGAGGAAATGCTCCACGAAGAGGAGGAACGCGACGCGGCGGGTGCCGATGGCTGAGGGCGGGGAGTTCCTTGAGACCTTCGACGCCGGCGAGCGCGCCGAGCTCGAGCCCCTCCGCTTCGCCGCCGTCGTCGGCCGCTTCTACGAGGACCTGGCGGCGCGCCTCACCGCCGGGGCGATGGCGGGGTTCGAGCTGGCCGGGGTCCAGGCGGGCCAGGTCGAGCACCACTCGGTGCCCGGCGCCTACGAGCTGCCCTTCGCGGCCAAGGTGCTGGCCGGGTCGGGAAACGTCGCCGGGGTCGCCTGTCTCGGCGTCGTGATCCGCGGCGAGACCGCGCACTTCGATTACGTCTGCGCCGAGGCGGCGCGGGGGATCCAGGACGTCCAGCTGACCACCGGTGTGCCCTGTGCCTTCGGCGTCATCACCTGCGACACGATGGACCAGGCGCTGGCCCGCGCGGGCGGGGACAAGCGCGACCAGGGTCGCAACGCCGCCCTCACCGTGGCGCGGATGGCGCTGCTGAAGCGCCGAGCCGCCTGAACGGGTACCATCCCGCGTCCAATGGCAAAGGTATGTCACAGCTGCGGCAAGAAACCCGGGTTCGGGCAGTCCCGCAGCCACTCCATGGTCGCGACGAAGCGCCGCTTCGAGCCGAACCTGCAGAAGGTCCGGATCCAGGAGAACGGTCGCCCCGTCCGCGCCTACGTCTGCACCCGCTGCCTGAAGAGCAACAAGGTCACCAAGGCCGCCTAGCCTAGGCGCGCGCCTCGGTGGTCCGCTCCACGGGGAGCGGGTCGCTTGCGTCTGCAGAAACTCGTCGCCACGACGAGTTTCTGCAGACGCTTGCGCCGCGGACTACTCGGTCTCGGTCGCGACGGCCGGTTTGGTGCCGTCGGGGTGGTGTGAGCCGGGCTCGACCGCCAGGTTCGGCAGGATCTTCGACAGCCACTCGGGCATCCACCAGGCCGCTTTGCCGAACAGCTGCATCACCGCCGGGACGAGGACCGATCGGATGATCACCGCGTCGACCAGCACCGCCGAGGCCAGCCCGAGGCCGAACAGTTTCACGATCCGTTCGTCGCCCAGCATGAACGAGGCGAACACCGTGATCATGATCGCCGCTGCCGCGGTGATCACCCGGCCGGTCAGGGCCAGGCCACGGGTGACGGCTTCGGAGGCGTCCTTTTTCGCCTCCCACTCCTCGTGGATGCGGGACATCAGGAACACCTCGTAGTCCATCGACAGCCCGAAGACGATCGCGAACAGGAAGATCGGGAAGAAGGCCACGATCGGGCCGGTCTGATCGATCCCGATGAGGCTTGCTCCCCATCCCTTCTGGAACACGGCGACGACGATGCCGAAGGCGGCGCCGATCGACAGCAGGTTCATCACGATCGCCTTCAGCGGCACCAGCACCGAGCGGAACACCGCCATCAGCAGGATCGCCGAGAGCAGGATCACCACGCCGATGAAGAGCGGCAGCTTTTCGGCGATCGCGTCGCCGAAGTCCTCGAACACGGCGGTGATGCCGCCGACGTGCAGGGCTGCGCCGGTCTTGGCTTCGATCGGCGGGATCACCTCGTTGCGGATGTGATCCAGCGTTTCCGTGGTTTCGGCGCTCTGCGGTGAGGTGGTCGGGTAGGCCTGACAGAGGCCGACCGTCTTCGCTTCGTTGAAGGTGACCTGGGTCACAGTCGCGATGCCTTCTTCTTTTTCGAGCGTCGAGCAGAGGTCTTCGAGCCCGGCGGTCTGGCCCTTTTCGGGCAGTTTGGCGACCATCGTGAACGGCCCGTTGAAGCCGGGGCCGAAGCCTTCGGCGAGCAGGTCGTACGCTTCGCGCGTCGTTTCGCCCTTCGGGTTGGTGCCCGCGTCGTTGACGCCGAGGCGCAGGGTCAGCGCCGGAAAGCAGAGCAGCAGCAGGAGGGCACCGGAGACGATCGCGGCGGTCCACGGCCGTTTCTGCACCCAGCGGCTCCACGCGTACCACTTGGTGTCTTCGCGCATCGTGTTCTGGCCGCCGGAGAGCCCCGGGATCTTCCACTTGTTGACCCGGTGGCCGACCCAGGCGAGCAGGGCCGGCAGCAGGGTCAGCGCGCCGATCATCGTGAGCAGGACCGAGAGGGCCGCGGCGACGGCGACGCCGTAGAGGAAGGTGATGTTCAGCAGGAACATCCCCATCAGGGCGATGATCACCGTCGTCCCCGCGAAGAGGACGGCGCGCCCGGCGGTGTCGACGGCGTTGATCGCCGCGTCACGCGGTTGGTAGCCCTCGTCGAGGTTGTTGCGGAACCGGGTGACGATGAAGAGCGCGTAATCGATCCCGACGCCGAGCCCGATCATCGCCGCCAGGAACGGGGCGAAGTTGGCGGTCTTGAAGACCCAGGTGCCCAGCGTCACCAGGGAGAGCCCGACGCCGAGCGAGAAGAGCGCGGTGACGATCGGCAGCCCCATCGCGACCACCGAGCCGAAGGCGAGCAGCAGGATGATGATCGCCGCCAGGAGGCCGATGGCGAACGAGGAGTCGCCGCTTTCTTCCTTGGCTTCTTCGACCGGCTGGCCGCCCAGCTGCACGTCGAGCCCGTTGCCGCCGGCGCTCTGCGCGGTGTGGATGATCCGTTTGGTGTCCGATTTGTCCAGCTTGTTGCCCTGGACGTCGTACTGGATCGTCGCGTAGGCGATCTTGCCGTCTTCGGAGATCGCCGCGGCGCCGCCGGATTTGCCGTACGGACTGGCGACTTCGGAGACGTGCGGTTCCGCTTCCACCGCTTTGAAGATGCTTTCCATCTTCTTCTGCACCTGGGGCGATTCGACCCCTTCTTCGGCTTTGAAGACGATCGTCGCGGTGCTCCCCGACTGCTGCGGGAAGTTGTCTTCCAGCAGTTCGTAGGCTTCGGTGGAGTCCGAGGACGGAAGTTTGAATTCTTCCGAGAAGTTGGAGCCGACGTTTCCGGCGATGCTGCCGATGACGATCAGGGCGGCGATCCAGCCGAAGATCACCGTCTTTCGGTGTCCGGTCATCCAGGTGGCAAAGCGGCGCATCTGTCTCCTTCCGTGACTGGGTACTCGTGGGCGCCCGAGGCTTTGGACGAGACTAGGGCGGCACCTGGGGCCTTGCATCGGCCCGTGGGGGGAAATCAAAGGGAATTGGCATCCACCCGAGGGTGGAGAGGGTGAAAGTACCGATAAACGCGGCGGCCGTCAGCGCGGGTCACTAGTTTTTAGATTCGAATGCCCGATCCTTCGATTGCTCGCTTCAGGCGGGTCGTCAGCTCCGCCCTGGCCTCGCTGGAGTCCAGGCGCCAGGAGGTGAACGACCTGAACGTATTCCCGGTCGCCGACGGCGACACGGGCGACAACATGGCGATGACGCTGCGCGCCGTGCTGGAAGAGCTCGACCGCGTCGACGGCCAGGGTCTCGACGAGGTGGGGCGGACGGTGCTGGTCCAGACGCTGGCGCGGGCGGCGTTGATGGGCGCGCGCGGCAACTCCGGGGTGATCCTCTCCCAGATCGTCCGCGGGGCCGCCGAGGAGCTCGCCTCGCGGCCCGGGGAGCTGGTCGACCCGCTGCTGGTTGCCGCCGCCTTCGCCTCGGCCGCCGACGCCGCCTACGACTCCGTCCGCGAGCCCGCCGAGGGGACGATGCTCACCGTCTTCCGCGAGATGGCCCACTCCCTGACCCGCCAGCTCGCCCACCTCTCGGCCGACAAGCAGCGGCTCGGGGCCGACGTCTCCGAAGAGCAGCAGGACGCGATCCTCGCCGAGGTCTTGGAGCGGGCGATCGCCGACGGCGAGCGGGCGGTGGCGCGGACCCCGGAGCAGCTCGCGGTGCTGCGCGAATCGGGGGTCGTCGACGCCGGTGGCCACGGCCTGGTGCTGATCCTGGCCGGGGTCGTCGCCGGGCTGCGCGGGGACGGCGCGCCCCTGCCGGAGGTCACCCACCACGAGCCGCCGAAGCTGACCCGGCCCCACCACGAGGACAGTCGCTACCGCTACTGCACGAACTTCATCGTCTCCGGCACGGGGCTCGACGACCGGGCGGTGCTGCCGCGCCTGGAGGCGCTCGGGGACTCGGTACTGGTGGTGGGTGACGAAGCGACGCTGAAGGTCCATGTCCACACCGACACACCGGAGGCGGCGATGGCGCTGTTCGAGGGTGCCGGGGAGGTCGGCAACGTCGACATCGCCGACATGCGCCAGCAGGTCGCCGAACGCGATGCGCGGCTGGGGACGGGGCGGACCGGCGTCATCGCGGTGGCGGCCGGGCCGGGGATGGAACGGCTCTTCGCCGAGCTCGGCGCCGACGTCGTCCCGGGGGGCGAGACGCTGAACCCCTCGACCGCGGAGCTGCTCGCCGGGATCCACGGGGCCCAGGCGGAGGAAGTGCTGGTGCTGCCGAGCTCCTCGAACGTGATCATGGCGGCGGAGCGCGCCTGCGAGCTGTCCGAGAAGCCGGCGCGGGTGGTGTCCGCCAAGTCGCAGCAGGCGAGCCTCCTGGCGCTGGTGGAGCTCGATCCGACGGCGGCGCTGGACGAGAACGCAGCGCGGCTGGAGGCGGCGGTGGCGGAGGTCGCCACCGGCGGCGTCGCCCCGGCGGCGCGCGACGATGCCCAGGGGCGCTTCAAGCGCGGCGACGCGGTCGGCTTCGTCGCCGGTGAGATCGTCGCCTGGGGCGGCGCCGGGTCGACGCTCTCGGCGACGATCACGATCCTCGCCGACGCCCGCGACGCCGAGATCGTCACCGTGATCGGCGGTGCCGCGGCGCCGATCCCGCTCGAACAGGTCGATGCCCACGTGCCCGACGGGGTCGAGCTGGAGAAGCACGAGGGAGGTCAGCCCAGCTGGTGGTGGCTGCTCGCGGCGCAGTAGCGGTGCGCGGTTTCGCCGGGGTGGGGGAGCCGACGCGGGCCGATCTGCGCGCCGCGCCCGTGCATTGGCCGCGCCCGAGCGTTCTGGAGGCCGGTCTCGAGGCCCTCGACGGCGTCGGCCCGAAGCTGGCCGAGGCGGCGCGGAGCGCCGGGATCCTCACCGTCGGCGACCTGCTGTATCGCTTTCCCCATTCGCATCGAGACCGCCAGATCCGGGCGCTGGAGGCGCTCGAGCCAGGCGAAACCGGGACCGTGCTGGTGGAGGTGATGGGCAACCCGCCGCGCCCGTTCCGGCGAGGAAAACTCACCATGGTCGGCGTCAAAGTCGGTGACGAGACGGGCCACGTGCGGGCAACCTGGTTCAACCAGCCCTGGGTCTCAGGGAAGCTCGAAAAAGGCTCGACGGTCCTGATCACCGGCAAGAGAAGCCCGAAAGGGCTCGCAGTGCAGGAGTGGGAGCTGGTCAGTACCGCGGAGGAAAGGGACGATGCGCTCCGGCCGGCGGGTCCTGCCCCCGATCATGGGGACTGCGAGCGAGGTATGCGTTCTCGCGCCCACGATCGGGGTCAACCGCCGGAGGGGGGCGGTCGGCCGGGCGGCGGGTCGTTCGTCCCTGTGCATCCCGCTACCGAGGACCTGCCCCCGAAGCGCATCCGCGAATGGGCAGAGCAGGCGGTCCGCTTCGCCCCGAACGCGATCGAGGGCCTCCCTTCCCACGTCCAGGCCAAGCGCAGGCTGGGTTCGGTCGGATCCGCCATCGGCGCCGCCCACTTCCCGGCCTCGCCGGAGCAGCTCGAGGAGGCGCGCCGACGGCTCGGCTTCGAAGAGCTCTTCCTCCACCAGGCGCTGCTCGCGACCCGCAAAACGAGCCACCGCCGCGCTCGCCCGGCACCCCGCTTCGGTAAGCCCGGCGCGCTGGTCGAGCGCTGGCTCGCCTCGCTGCCCTTCGCGCCGACCGCCGACCAGCGCGCCGCCTTCGCCGACGTCGACGCCGACCTCGACTCGGGCGAGCCGATGCAGCGCCTCCTGATGGGAGAGGTCGGCTCGGGCAAGACCGTGGTCGCCGTCTACGCGATGCTGCGGGCGCT
This sequence comes from Actinomycetota bacterium, assembly GCA_018268415.1. Taxonomy (GTDB): domain Bacteria; phylum Actinomycetota; class Thermoleophilia; order Solirubrobacterales; family 70-9; genus VAYN01. The sequence goes on from JAFDWO010000140.1 coordinate 13,696, forward strand.
GGAAGCGGGCTACCAGGCGGCGCTGATGGCGCCGACCGAGACGCTCGCCGAGCAGCACGCGATCACGCTCGGGCGGCTGCTCGGCGCCGAGGCAATCCCGTTCGCGCTCCTGACCGGGGCGACGAGCGCCCCCGTGCGGCGCCAGGCCCTGAACCAGCTGGCCAGCGGCGAGCTGGGGCTGATCCTCGGGACCCACGCGCTGATCGAGCCGGCCGTCCGCTTCGCCCGCCTCGGGCTCTGCGTGGTCGACGAGCAGCACCGCTTCGGGGTCGAGCAGCGGCGCGCGCTCGATTCCAAGGGGGTCGCGGGCATGGCCCCGCACGTCCTCCACATGACCGCGACGCCGATCCCGCGGACCTTGTCCCTGACCGCGTACGGCGACCTCGACACGACCGCGCTGCAGGAGCTCCCCGCCGGGCGCAAGCCGGTGACGACCAGGGTGGTCGGCGAGGACGAGCGGGAGATCGCCTACGAGTTCCTGCGCAAGCGCCTGGCCGAGGGGCGCCAGGCCTTCGTCGTCTGCCCGCTGGTCGAGGTGTCCGAGAAACTCCCCGGCAAGGCGGCCGGGGAAGAGGCCGAGCGGCTGCGGCGCGGCCCGTTGCGGGGCTTCCCCATCGGCCTGCTCCACGGACAGATGCAGTCGGCCGAGAAGGGCGAGGCGATGCGGGCCTTCGCCGCCGGTGAGACGGCGGTGCTGGTGGCGACGACGGTGATCGAGGTCGGCATCGACGTGCCGAACGCGACCGTGATGCTGATCGAGGGGGCGGAGCGCTTCGGCGTCTCCCAGCTCCACCAGCTGCGCGGGCGGGTGGGGCGTGGTGAGCACCCCTCGCAATGCCTGCTCTTCGCCGGCGAGGCGGGGGAGATGGCGCGGCGGCGGCTGCGCGCGGTCGAGGAGACCAGCGACGGGTTCCGTCTCGCCGAGGTCGACCTCGTCCTGCGCGGCGAGGGCGAGATCCTCGGCACCCGCCAGAGCGGCACCGCGCGGTTCACGGTCGCCCAGCTGCCCGAGGACGAGGCGATGCTCCTCGACGCCAAAGACGAGGTGCTGCGCCTGCTGCGCGAGCACGGCTCCCTGGAGGCGCCCGGGCTCGGCCCGCTGCTCGAGGCCGCCCGCCGGCGCTTCGGCGCCGGCGCCGCCGACCCGATCCCGCTGTAATCCGACGCTTGGCCGCGATCCGCGAACAAGCGTCGAGGGGGAGCTGGCCGTGCGGGTGATCGCGGGAGAGCTCAAGGGGCAGCGGCTGGTTGCGCCGCGGGGGTGGAAGGTGCGGCCGACCTCGGAGCGGGTCCGCGAGGCGGTCTTCTCGACGCTCGGGGCCAGAGTGGAGGGCGCCGCCGTCCTCGACCTCTACTGCGGCACCGGGGCGCTGGCGATCGAGGCGCTCTCCCGCGGGGCCGCCCGTGCCACCCTGGTCGACCGCGACACGCGCCCGGCGCTCGGCAACGTCGAGCGGCTCGGCCTCGCCGGGCGGACCGACCTGGTGCGCGCCGAGGCCGGGGCCTGGCTCGCCGCGAACGACCGCCCGGGCGGAGGGCGCTATGACCTCGTCTTCGTCGATGCTCCTTATAAACTCGCCGACCTCGTGGCCCGGCAATTGGACACGCACCTCCCCGGCGTGCTGGCGCCCGGTGGGCGCGCCGTGGTCGAGAGCGGCGCCCGGCGCCCGCTCGCGATCGCCTCGCTGGAGCGGCTGCGGCAGCGCCGCTATGGGGCCGCCGACGTATCGATCTACGCGCTGGAGGGTGAGTGAGCGAACGCAACGGAACCGTCGTCTGCCCGGGCACCTACGACCCGGTCACCAACGGTCACCTCGACATCATCACGCGGACCTCGAGCGTCTTCGACAAGGTCGTCGTCGGCGTCGTCAACAACCCGCTGCGGAAGAACAAGACGCTCTTCACGGCGGCGGAGCGCAAGGCGTTCATCGAGACGGCGACCGGCGACCTCGACAACGTCGAGGTGCAGATCTTCTCCACCCTGTTGGTCGAGTTCGCCCGCGCGAACGACGCGCACGCGATCGTCAAGGGAATGCGGGCGATCTCCGACTTCGAGTACGAGTTCGAGATGGCGCAGCTGAACCGCAAGCTCGACCCGGGCATCGAGAGCATCTACGTGATCGCCTCGCCGCACTACAGCTTCCTTTCCTCCACCGGCGTGAAGGAAATGGCGACCTTCGGCGGGGACGTCGGGGACCTGGTCCCGCCGGCGGTCGCGAGCGCCCTCGCGGAGCGCCTCGCCGACAGGTAGGCCGACGCGCAAGGTAGGGTGTTTGCGCTCGTCTGTTCCTGGGCATCTCCTTGCAAATCGGCCCAGGGCTACTCTTTCTTGTGCAAAACCCCCGCATACACGTAGGCTTACGAACCGCTTATGGACGTCCTGGTCCTCATTGACAAACTTGACGACGTAGTTCACAACGCGCGGCCGGTTCCGCTGACCGACCAGGTGCGCGTCGACCGCGAGGAGATCTACGACCTCCTCGACCAGATGCGCGCGACGATCCCCGAGGAGATCAAGCAGGCGCGCTGGATCGTCAAGGAGCGCCAGGAGATGCTGGCCGAGGCCAAACGCGAGGCCGAGCGGATCGTCCGCGAGGCGCGCGAGCAGCAGGCCCGCCTGATCTCCGACGAGGAGGTCACGAAACAGGCCGAGCGCGCCGCCGACGAGATCGTCGAGGACGCCCGCAACCGCGAGCGCGAAATCCGCCTCGGCGCCGAGGACTACGCCGACGAGATCCTCAACACGTTGGAAGTCAACCTGCAGAAGTTCCTGGCGGCCGTCCAGCGCGGCCGTGATCGTCTGGCCGGTCGCGAGGAAGAACCCGCGCCCGAGCTCGATCAGGCCCCTTAGGGGCGGGTCTCGGAGGGGAGGCGGTTTCGGTCTCCCTTCTCGCTCAAACTCGGGCAGGATCGCTCCCGGACGAACAGGAGGCCTTTCGGGCCCTCGTTACAAGCCGCTCCGGAGGGAGACCGAAACCGCCTCCCGCGTGCTGGGGCGAGGCTGCGGGGCCCGCTCTCCCTACATCGCCTCCGAGGGCTGGATGAACGCAGCCCCCGCGGTCGGGCAGGCGCCCGACGGCGCCGACGAGCGGGGGTCCTGACCCCCTCCGAACGGCTTGTAACGAGGGCGCTGCAGGCAACTCGGACGGGGCGGGGAGGCCGGATCGCCCGAGTTTGAGAGAGGAGGGGGTCAGGATCCGCGCCCCGACGCCCCGACAACCCCCTCCCTACAAGGCGTCCGCCTTACTCCAGCTTCAGATCCTTGAGCGCCGACCAGCGTGGGTCGATCGGCCTCTCGTGGTCGTGAGCTGCCGGGTCGGCGTCGTTCAGGGGCTCGCCGCAGTCGGGGCAGAGACCGAGGCAATCGGGGCGGCAGAGGATCCGCGCGGGGAGGGCGAGCATCACCGCGTCGTGGGCCCAGCGGCCGATGTCGAGCTCGTCGTCGCGCACGTAGGGGCTGCGGAGGTCGGTGTCGGTGGTGTCGGTCTGGTCGATCTCGCGCGCCTCGACCTCGAGGTCGAGGGCGGCGGGCTCGAGACAGCGCATGCAGGGACCCTCGACGTGGACCGGGAAGGTCAGCTTGAAGGCGAAGCCGCTGGAGTGGCGGGAGGCCTCGAGGCGGAGGGTCGGCGCGGGCGGGACGGCGAGGTAGGTCTGGCCGCCGAGCTCGAAGGGCGCCAGCTCGACCGGCAGCTCGAGGCGCCTGCCGTCCCCGGGCGAGAGGTTGAGGCGGGAGATGTCGAGGACGGTCTCGGGTGCGCCAGGCATACTCCGAGGTTAGGGAATGTCGGATTTCACCTGGAAACCAGATGGCTACCTGGACCTCATCCGCGCGGAGGTGCCGCGCTACGAGGAGCTTCAGGAGGAGGCGATCGCGGCGATCCCGTTCGCCCCGGAGCGGGTGCTCGAGCTCGGCATGGGCACGGGGGAGACGACCCGCCGGCTGATCGAGGCCTACCCCGACAGTTGGGTGATCGGCCTCGACTCGTCCCCGGACATGGTCTACCGCGCCCGCGAGGCCTACGACGACGTGCAACTGGCGCGGATCGAGGACCCGCTGCCGGACGGGCCCTGGGACCTGGTGATCGGGGTCCTCTCGATCCACCACCTGCGGGCGCCGCAGAAGCAGGAACTCTTCCGCCGTGTGCGCGAGCAGTCGCGGGCGCTGGTGATCGGGGACGTGGTGCGGGCCGACGTGCAGGTGACCGACATCACCCCCGGCTACGACTTCCCCGAGACCGCCGCCGATCTCGCCGCCTGGAGCGGCGGGGAGGTCACCTGGGCCGCCGACGACCTGGCCGTCGTGCGGGCCGTCTATTGACGCCGGCGGCCCGGCCGGCGGTCCGTTGCGCGCCCCGCCCGGCGACCCGCTAGGATTCCGCGACCGATGGCCGTCCCGAAGAAGAGAACCTCCAGCGCCCGTCGCGATAAGCGCCGCGCCCAGCACAAGGCCGCGGTGCCCAGCCTGCGCCGTTGCCCACGCTGCCACGAGCCCGCGCTCCCGCACCGTGTCTGCAAGAACTGCGGCACCTACGCCGGCCGCGAGGTCGTCTCCCACAAAGTCACCGACCCGACGGTGACCACCGCCGAGAACTAGCCGCGTGGCGCAAAGCCGCCCGGTGACCATCGCCCTCGACGGTTACGGGGCGGAGCAGGGTTTCGACGTACTCGCCGAGGGCGCCCGCCGCGCCGCGGCGGACGGGATCGGCGTGCGCGTGTTCGGGCCGGAGCGCTCGCTCGGGCTGCAGGGCGTCGATGGGATCGAGGTGATCCCGACCACCGACTGGATCGGCAACGACGACGACGCGGTGCAGTCGGTGCGCGAGCGCAAGGAGGCCTCGGTGGTGCGCGCCGCCCGGGATGTCGCCGACGGCAACGCCGCCGCGATGGTCAGCCTCGGCTCGACCGGGGCGACGATGGCGGCCGCCACCTTCGGCCTGCGCCGCCTCAAGGGCGTACAACGGCCCGCGCTTGCCGTCCGCCTGCCGTCCCCGATCAAACCCGTGCTCTTCCTCGACGTCGGCGCCAACGTCGAGGTCCGCGCCCAGCACCTGGTCCAGTTCGCCTTCCTCGGGGCGGCGTTCGCCGCGGCGGTGCTGGAGACGCGGGAACCGACGGTGGGGCTGCTGACGGTGGGCGAGGAGGCGGGCAAGGGGCGCCCCGAGATCGTCGAGGCGCACCGGATCCTCGCCGGGGCGCCGGGCATCGATTTCGCCGGGAACATCGAGGGCGGTGACCTGCCGGAAGCGAAGGTCGACGTCGTCGTCACCGACGGGTTCACCGGCAACGTGGCGCTGAAGGTGATGGAGGGGGCGGCGCGGACGCTCGCCGGGGCGATCTCCGACCTCGCCCACAAGAACGTCCTCGCCGCGGCGGGCGGCCTGCTGCTGAAACCGGCGCTGGGCGGGCTGCGCAAGGAGTTCGACCCGGACACGACCGGCGGCGCGATCCTGCTCGGGCTGCGGGCGGTGACGATCGTCGGACACGGCTCCTCCGGCCCCGACGGGGTCGCCAACGCGGTGCGGCTCGCCGCCCGTTCGGTGAAGGTCGACGCGGTCGGGCGGACCGCGGCGCTGCTGCGCGAGGGCGGGGCCGGGCGCGCCGCGTTGGCGGACGAGGCAGGCGACGGCCCGGCGGGCGCGGGGACCGGCGACGCGGCCGCCGCCGGGGCCGGCGACGTTGCTTGAGCGATAATCAGCCGATGGAGCGCGACGAAGTCATGACCCTGGTCCGCGAGCACCTCGCCGAGGAGCTCGAAGTCGACCCCGGCCGGATCGAGGAGGGCACGCGCTTCCGCGAGGACCTGGAAGCCGACTCCCTCGACCTCTACGAGCTCGTGATGGAGCTGGAAGACCGCTACGGGATCAAGGTCACGGAGGAGGAGGCGACCCGGATCTCGACCGTCGGCGACGCCGTCGCCTTCGTCCTCGAGCGGGCGCCCGCCTGAGATGCGCGACGGCGGGTCGGCCGACTCCGCCCCCGGGCGCGACGCCGACGACCTCGCCGGGCGCGCCGCCGTCGCCCCACTCGCGGCGCTGGTGGAGGATCTGCCGGAAGCGCTGCGCCGCCAGGCGCTGACGCACTCCTCCTGGACCGAGCGCCGGGTCGATTCTTTCGAGCGCCTGGCGTTTCTCGGCGACAGCGTGCTCGGGCTCTCGGTGGCGGGGTCGCTGTACGAGCGCTTCCCCGATGTCGCCGCCGGCGGCCTGACGAAGATCCACAACCAGGCGGTGTCCGGGGTGTCGTGCGCGGCCGTGGGACGCCTGCTCGGGGTGCCGGAGATGCTGCGTGCGAACGAGCCCGAGGACGTCACCGCGGCGATCCCGGCGGAGGTGCTGCTGGACGGCGAGCGGCCGCTGCCGGAGGCGACCGAGGCCCTGATCGGGGCCTGCCACGTGGCCTTCGGCTTCGAGCGCACCGCGGCGGCGGTGGCGGCGGCCTTCGCCCCCCGGATCGAGCTCGCCTCGGAGACCCGGATCGACTTCAAGAGCGCCCTGCAGGAGCTTCTGGCGCGTCGTGGGGCGCGCGTGAGCTACGAGGTGACGGCTGCCACCGGGCCGCCGCACCGGCGTACCTTCGAGGTGGTGGCGATCGTCGATTCGGAGCGGGTCGGGTCGGGCGAGGGCCGCAGCAAGAAGGCGGCCGAGCAGGTGGCCGCCGAGGAGGCGCTGCGGGCGCTGGGCGGTTAGTTGCAGTGCCGCTGAATTAGCCGCAATTACGGGTTTTCCACGGCTGGCGTGGCGTCCGAGGCGAGCGCGACCCTGGATGCTGACCGTATGTACCTGAAATCGATCACGATGAAGGGGTTCAAGTCGTTCCCCGAGCGGGTGAGCCTCGAGTTCTCGCCCGGCGTCAGCGTGATCGTGGGGCCGAACGGCTCCGGCAAGAGCAACATCACCGACGCGGTGCTGTGGGCACTCGGCGAGCAGAGCCCGGGGGCCATCCGTGGGGCGTCGATGCAGGACGTGATCTCGGCGGGTGGGAAGAACACCGGGGCCCGGCGCGAGGCCCAGGTGGAGGTCGTGATCGACAACTCCGACGGGCGGGCGGCCACCGAGTTCTCCGAGATCGCGGTGGAGCGGCGGCTCGACCGGGGTGGTGACGGCGGCTACCGGCTGAACGGGGCGCGGGCGCGGCTCGCCGACGTGATCGAGGTGCTCTCCGATACCAACCTCGGGCGCGAGATGCACTCGGTGATCTCGCAGGGACGGGTGGAGACGATCATCCACTCGAAGCCGCGCGAGCGGCGGATGCTGATCGAGGAGGCCGCGGGCCTCGGGAAGCACCGCAAACGCCGCCGGCGGGCGGAACTGAAGCTGAAGGGAACGCGGGAGAACCTCGACCGGGCCCTCGACGTGGAGCGCGAGGCGCGGGCGCGGCTGCGGCCGCTGAAACGCCAGGCGCAGGCAGCCGAGATCGGTGCCCGGATCGACCGCGAGGAAGCCGAACTGAAGGGGCGGATCGTCTCCGAGGAGCTGCGCTTCGGCGCCGACCGGGCCGCCGCGGCGGCGAAGGCGGCGGCGGCGGCGCGGGAGACGCGCTCGAAGCTGGAGGCGCAACTGGCCGAGGTCAGCAAACGTCGCTCCGCCGCCGAGGAGCGCTTCGCCGAGCGCGATCGCGCCCGGACCCAGGCCTGGGGCGTGTTGACCAAACTGCGGGCCGAGTCGGAGCGGGTGGCGGTGCGGGTGGCGGGGCTCTCGCGCTCGGAGGGTGAGGTCGAGGCGCGGTTGGAGCGGCTGCGGGCAGAGCTCGGGCCGCTGACCCTTGACGTCGGCGGCAGCGACGCGCCGACCCAGCGGGCGTCAAAACTGGAAGAGGAGCTGGGCGAGGTCGACGCCGGGCTGAAGACGGCGCTGGAGGGGCTCGCCACGGCGCGCTCCGACGATGCCTCCGAGACGGCGCGCGAGCACGCGCTGGGCGAGGTCCGGGCAGGGAGCGAGCGGGCGATCCGTCACGCGCGCCGTGCCGAGGGCCTGCTCGGCGAGCGCCACCGGGAGAAGATGCGGGCGCGGCTGGCGGGCGGTGAGGAGCTGCTCGAGGATGTGCGCGCGGCGTTGGCGGCGGTCGAGGCGGCCGGCAACGCGATCCGGGCGCGGGTCGAACGGACCGAGTCGGCGGTGGTCGGCAACGACGGCGACAGCGACGAGATCGCCGACGAGTTGCGGGCCTGCTCGAAGCTCGAGTTCGAGCTGCAGGGCCAGATGCGGACGGTCTCCGAAGAGCTGACCCAGGCCGAGGTCGAGGCTGCCCACCTCGGCGACCGTCGCGCCGAGGCCGAACGGGAGATGGCGGCGATCGTCGAGAAGCTCGGCGAGGAGGTGCCGCCCGCCGAGACCGCGATGACCGACGAGGAGCGCGCCGAGATCGACCGCCGGCTCGAGCGGCTCGACCGTCGCCGCGCCCAGATCGGTCCGGTCAACCCGCTGGCCGAGCGCGAATACGAAGAGGCCGGCGACCACGTCGAACAGCTGCAGGCGCAGCGCGAGGACACCGAGCGGGCGATGCGCGAGCTGGAGTCCCTGATCCGCGAAATCGACGAGGAGATCGAGCGCGCCTTCGAGGAGACTTTCGAGGCGACCGCGACGAACTTCGAGGAGATGGTCGAACACCTCTTCCCCGGTGGCCGCGGTCGCCTGCGCCGGGTCAGCCTGCGCGCCGTCCGCGAGGAGGAGCAGGCGCCTGTCGCCGAAGGCGAGGAGGGCAACGAGGCCTCCGAGCCCGACCCCGACGAGGAGGAGCGCGAAGAACGCGACGAGTTCGGGGTCGAGATCGAGGTCAACCCGGCGGGCAAGTCGACGCGGAAACTGTCGCTGATGTCGGGCGGCGAGAAGTCCCTCGTCGCCCTCGCCTTCGTCTTCGCCGTCTTCCTCGCCCGCCCGTGCCCCTTCTACATCCTGGATGAGGTCGAGGCCGCCCTCGACGACGCCAACATCGACCGTTTCCTCCAGCTCATCCGCCGCTTCTCCGACCGCGCCCAGTTCGTCATCGTCACCCACCAGAAACGCACCATGGACGCCGCCGACGTGCTCTACGGCGTGACCATGGGCGGCGACGGCGTCACCAAAGTCGTCAGCCGCAAGCTCCCGCGCGAAGCCGGCGAAGGCGAGGACCTCGCCGACGAGGGCGGCCCGGAGACCCTGAGCGCAGTGGCGTAGGACCGGTGCGCCCGGGGCGTGTGGGGCTCCTCGAGCCGGCGCCCATGGCGAAAGGGCCCCGGCCCCCTCGAGTTGCCGCCCCGAGCGGAAAGGGCCCGGGCCCCCTGAAGCTGGCGCCTACGGGGTAAGGGATCCGGCCCCTCGAACTGTCGCCCGGGGGAGAGGCCCCCGGCCCCCCAGGCTGTCGCCCGTGGGGAAAGGCCCCCGGCCCCCTCGAGCTGTCGCCCGCAGCGACAAGGGACGCGGCCGTCTCGGCCACGGCCCTGGCAGGCTGTGGCCGTGGCCGAGACGGCCGGGTATGAGAGCGGTGGAGGAAGGCCCACGGGAGCGCCACGGATCCCTCACGGGACCGTCACGGAACGGAGACCCCGTCACGGAGACGTAGGGAACTCCACGCCTCCTCCCGTGTTGTCCAACGCTCACGGACGCGTTCCGTACTTTGACCCTGCCATGGCAGGGTCAAAGTACGGAACGCGTTCCCGGGCCCTCTTTCCGGGCCCGGGAACGGACCGAAGGGTCCCGGGAGGGTGACGTTCCCGGCGTCTTCGTGACCGATCGGGGCGGGGTGTGGCCCCTCCCGCACGGACCCGTCACGGAAGTCCGACCTCCCTCGGTCTCTGCGTCTCCCCCCGTCCCTGTGCCGTCTTTTTCACGACCCCTCCCATCCCTGTGTCGTCTTTTTCACGACCTTCCCCCGTCCCGGGCGCCTCATGGCGCTCACAGCCTGCCAGGAGCGCCATGAGGCGCCCGGGACGCATCTCGGACGGGTGGGGTGGCCGGGGTTGGGGGGCAGCTCGGACGGGTGTGGGCCGGGGTCGCGCGGCCACGCGCCCCGCGCGGCATCTCGGACGGGTGCGGGGGGTCGGGGTCGGGCGCCATCTCGGACGGCCGGAGCGGCCGGGGTCGCGGCGCAACGCGCCCCGGGCGGCATCTCGGACGGGCGCATGGGCCGGGGTCGCGCCCGCCCCGCCTCGACGGCCTGACCCCTTCCGCTGTTCCTTATGCGCCTATAGGGCGCATAAGGAACAGCGGAGCGGTCCCGGGCAGGGCGGGATCCCGGTGTCCGGACCAAAGGACGACCGCGGCAGCCGGGGCCGGGACGCACCTCGGAGGGGCGCCCCGGCCCCGAACAACATCGGTCCCTCCCCCAGTCCCAACCCCTACCGTCTCTGTCGCGCCTCCGGCGACGCCTCCCAGAAGTCGTCGATCTTGGTCGCATCCCGATGCCCCGCCACCGAGACGGCCCAGATCTCGACCGGGTCGTCGCCCTCGTTGCGGTGGGAGCGGGCCGTCCCCGGCGACACCCGGACCACTGCCGGCGCCGTCACCTTCTCCACATGGTCGCCACAGCGGAACGTGATGGTGCCTTTGGCGACGAGGTAGAGCTCCTCGACCTCGGCGTGGGTGTGCCCCGTTCCCTGCTCGAAATCCGAGTGCGGCGGCACGCGGATCAACGTCACCGCGAGCTGCTCGGCGTCGAGCGCATCGGTGAGACAGCGGAACTCGCCCGGGACATCGGTCCCCTCGTAGGGATCGGCGACGTCGTCGGCCCGGACTATCGCGAAACCTGGCACGGACGGACCTATACCCGTCCAGGGCGAGTTTGAATTCGCAGGCGGCGTCCGGACGAAGGCGCGAACGCGTCAGGCGTCGGTCCGAACCTCCGCCCCGTCCTGCGGCCAACGCACGTGGTAGGAGCCCGCGACGTCGGTGCGTCGGTAGGTGTGGGCGCCGAAATAGTCGCGCAGGCCCTGGATCAGCCCGGCCGGCCCCCGCTCGCGGCGGTAACCGTCGTAGTAGGCGAGGGAGCTGGTGAAGGCGGGGACGGCGACGCCCTGTTCGACCGCCGCGGCGATCACCCGCCGCCAGGCCTCCTGCCCGGAGGCCACCGCATCGCGGAAGTACGGCACGGTGAGGAGGTTGACGACCTCGCCCTCGTCGTAGGCCTCTTTGATCCGGTTGAGGAAGCGGGCGCGGATGATGCAGCCGCCACGCCAGATCGTCGCCATCGCGCCAAGGTCGAGGTCCCAGTCGTTGGCCTTCGAGGCGGCCGCCATCTGCTGGAAGCCCTGTGCGTAGGCGACCACCTTGCTGGCGTAGAGGGCCGCCTGGATGTCGTCGACGAGCTCACGGCGATCGTCGGTGAGGGCGGGCTCGGGGCCGGCCAGGACCTTCGCGGCGGCGGCGCGCTCGTCGCGCAGCGAGGACAGCGCGCGGGCGAAGACGGCCTCGGTGATCGCGGTCAGCGGCACGCCCTGCTCGAGCGCGTCCTCGGAGGTCCACCGCCCGGTCCCTTTCTGCTCCGCCTGGTCGACGATCTTGTCGATCAACGGCCCGTCACCCTGCGGGTCCTGTTTGGCGAGGACCTTGGCGGTGATCTCGATCAGGAAGCTTTCCAGGTCACCTTCGTTCCACTCTTCGAAGGTTCTGGCGATCTCGGCGACCTCCAGCCCGGCGACGTGGCGCATCAGGTCGTAGGCCTCGGTGATCAGCTGGATGTCGGCGTACTCGATGCCGTTATGGACCATCTTCACGTAGTGACCGGCGCCGTCCGGGCCGACGAAGGTGCAGCACGGCGTGCCGTCGACCTGGGCCGCGATCTTGGTGAGGATGTCCTCGACCTCACCGTAGGCCTCGCGGGTGCCGCCGGGCATGATGCTCGGCCCGAGCAGCGCGCCCTCCTCGCCGCCGCTGACGCCGATGCCGAGGAAGCGCAACCCGCGCTCCTCCATTTCGGCGGTGCGGCGCCGGGTGTCAGGGAAGTGCGAGTTGCCGGCGTCGATCAGGATGTCCCCCTGGTCGAGCAGCGGCGCCAGCTCGGCGAGCACCGCGTCCACGGGCGCCCCGGCCTTGACCATGATGATGATCTTCCGCGGGCGCGCCAGGGCGGCGACGAACTCCTCGTTCGACTCGGCGCCGGTGAAGTCCCCCTCCGCGGCGTAATCGGCCATGAACTGCCGGGTTTTCTCGGGGCTGCGGTTGTGGACGGCGACCGACCAGCCGTTGCGGCCGATGTTTCGGGCCAGGTTGGCCCCCATCACCGCGAGGCCGGTGACCCCGATCTGACTCTGCTCGCTCATTGCTCGACCCTACCGAGGCGGGCGAGCTTTGCCGGGGGAGGGTCGTGGGTGACCCCCTCCCTCACGCACAGCGGGAGGTTCGTTCGGGGATCACCCAAGACCCTCCTCACTGACGCGGCAGGGTTGATTGGGATCAACGTTGATTCGCCGGCGGGACCGGGCAAAGTCGGCCGCGACGAAATCGACAGAGAGAGGTGAGCGAGATGACCGCGATGGAGGAAGTTCGTGACGGGTTGGAGGGAGTTCTGGCATTCGCCTCAGAGATCGCCGAGCCGGACCGGGACGGTGGCGCCCTGCGGTACCGGGGCGTCGACATCGAGGAGCTGGTCGGGACGCTGCCCTTCGAGGGCGTGTGGGGCCTGCTCGTCGACGGACGCCCGGACCGGCCGCTCGCGCCCGCCGAGGCGCACCCGCTCGGCTATCGCACCGGCGACACCCGGGTCGACGTCCAGGCTGCGATCGCCGCACTCGCGCCCGAGTGGGGCTTCGGGCCGTTGGTCGACCTCAGCCCCGAGGTCGCCCGCGACCAGCTCGCCCGCGCCGCGTCGACGACCCTCTCCTTCGTCGCCCAGTCCGCCCGCGGCGGCGGCGTCGCCCCCGTCCCCCAGTCCCGCATCGACGAGGGCCGCACGCTCGCCGAGCGCTTCCTCCTGCGCTGGCGCGGCGAGGCCGACCCGGCGGCCGTCACCCTCATCGACGCCTACTGGATCACCGCCGCCGAGCACGGGATGAACGCCTCGACCTTCGCCGCGCGGGTCGTCGCCTCGACCGGCGCCGACGTGCCGGCGGCGCTCTCGGCCGCGGTCGGCGCCCTCTCCGGCCCGCTCCACGGCGGCGCCCCGGCGCGCGTCCTGCGCATGTTCGACGCGGTCGAGGCGAGCGGCGACGCCGACTCCTACGTCCGCGGACTGCTCGACCACGGCGAGCGGATCATGGGCTTCGGCCACCGCGTCTACCGGGCCGAGGACCCGCGGGCCCGCGTCCTGCGCGGGATGGCCGAACGGCTCGGCTCGCCGCGGCTCGACGTCGCACGGGAGCTGGAGCGGGCGGCGCTGGCGGCGCTGGCCGAACACAAGCCCGACCGGGTCCTCGCCACCAACGTCGAGTTCTGGTCGGCGGTCGTGCTCGAGCACGCGGGCGTGCCCCAGAGCCTGTTCACGCCGCTCTTCGTCTGCGCCCGCACGGGGGGCTGGTCGGCCCACATCCTCGAGCAGAAGCGGACCGGCCGGCTGATCCGCCCGGCGTCCCTATATATAGGCCCGGAGGCGCGGTCGCTGTCAGCATTGGGGGCGTGAGCGACGCGGTCGACAGGCTCGGCACCGAGGAGGTCGCGCGACGGCTCGGGGTCAAGCGCGAGACGGTTTATGCGTACGTCAGCCGCGGCCTGCTCGAGCGTCACCCGACGAGCGGCCCGCACGACTCCCGGTTCGACCCTGAGGAGGTCGAGCGGCTGGCGGCGCGGGCGCGCCGGCCCGACCGCTCGAGCGCACTGGAGGTCGTGATCGAGACCGAGCTGACGCTGCTCGATCCCGCCGGGCGGCTGTCGTATCGGGGTCGCGACGCGACCCTGCTGGCGCGCTTCCGCAGTTTCGAGGAAGTCGTGGCACTGCTGTGGGACGGCGCGCCGCCGACGCCGTGGCGGCTGGACGACGAGCGCGCCGCGGCGGTCGAGGCCGTCGGCGCGGCGGTCGGACCCGGGGCGCCCGACGCCGAGCGCATCGCCGCGGTGGTGGCGACCCTGGCGGCCCGCGACCCGGCGCGCGACGACCGCGATCCGGAGTCGGTCCGCCGCGCCGGAGCCGCGGTCTTCGCCGCGCTCGCCCCTGCCCGCGGTCGTCCTTCGGCCCGCTCCGTCGAGCGTGGTCGACCCAAGGTCCGTCCGGCGGACCAAAGGACGACCGCGGAGGAGGCGGGCTTTGCGGAGCGGCTCTGGGCGGCGCTCGCCGACGATGGCGCCAGGCCGCGACCGGATCAGGTGGCGGCGCTGAATGCGGCCCTGATCCTGCTCGCCGATCACGAACTGGCGGCTTCGACCTTCGCCGCGCGGGTGGCCGCATCGGCCTGGGCGGGGCCCTACCGGGTGATCCTCGCCGGGCTCGGCCCACTCGGCGGCGCACTGCACGGCGGTGCCGGACCGGCGATCGAGTCGCTGATCGACGAGGTCGCGGCGGGCGCCGATCCCGGCGCGGCGCTAGACGCCCGCCTCGCCGCCGGTCCCGTCCCCGGCTTCGGCCACCGCGTGTACCGCGACCGCGACCCGCGTGCCGACCACCTTCTCGCCCGCCTCACGCCCGACCGCGGAGGTCGTTCGTCAGCCATAGGTTTACGAAGGTCGACCGCGCTTGCGGGAGGTTTACAAACGACGACCGCGCTGGGCGCGGCGGCGGCGCTCCTCGACGCGGCAGCGCGGCGCGAGGTGCCGGCCCCGAACGTCGACTTCGCGCTGGCGGCGCTCGTGCGGGCGCATGGGCTGCGCCGAGGAGCCTCGGCGACGATCTTCACCGTCGCCCGGATCGCGGGCATCGTCGCGCACGCGCTCGAGGAGTACGAGCACCGCCTGCGCTTCCGGCCGCGCGCCTCCTACGTCGGGCCGGTGCCCCCCGCGGCCCCGTAGTCGCCGAGCAGCCGCCGGACCTCCTCGATCGACGGCGACATCTCGACGGTCAGCAGGTCGACCACCCGGCGCCACTCGGCGTGGTCGTCGATCGCCTCGCGCAGGAGGACGACGCCGCGCTCCGCCTCGCCGCGTTCGACCAGCGCCAGCGCCGCCCAGAACTTCAACTCGTGGCTCTCCGGCACCCGTTCCCAGGCTGCGACGTAGAGGTCGATCGACTTTTCCCGGTCCCCTTCGGTGAACGTCTCGTCGGCCTTCCGCAACAACCGGTAGCTGCCGTCCAGCCGTGCGAGGCGACGCAGCTCACCGAGGGGATCCTGGTGGTCCTCGACCCGCAGGTCGACGAGCCGCTGCCACGGCTCACCCTCCGGCGCGACCACGAGGACGGCCGCCGACTGACGCCCGCGCAGGTCGCCCCCCGCCGCCTCGCCGGCGTCGAGCGCGTCGAGCAGCCGCTCCGCGAGCGTCCCGCCCGCCCCCAGGTAGGCCTCCGACATCGCCCCCCAGACCTCGCCGCTCCGCATCAGGTTCGCCTGGCAGGAGTGATGGTGGCCGACCTCCTGCCCGGCGAACGGCATGCATTCCGCCCCGGTGTGGGCGACGATACCCCCATGGGCGTCGACCATCGCGACCTGCCGCACCGCCCTCAGCTCGTCGGCGGCGAGGAGCTCGGCGAGCGCTTCCGGCGCCGTGCGACCCGCCCGCATCCGCTCCAGCCCCCGCGGGCCGTAGGCGGGCTCGACGACGGCCTGGGTCGCGACCGCACCGACCCCCGGTTCGCCCCAGGGCACCAACCCGCCGACCGAGAAGTAGTGCGACTGGACCGCGACCCCGCACTCGCGCGTATCGGGATCGAAGGCGATGATCGAGTAGGTCACGGCGCCGATGCTACGGCGCCCCCCGGCCGTCCCCCGCAACGGGTCAGGAAACCCAATCCTTCACATCTGGCCTTAAGAACCCAGGTAGATGGTGCAATCGTGGACACCGCGCACCGCCCCGAGCCTTCCGTCCGCCTCGGCCTGATCGGCCTCGCCGGCCTGCTCGCGACCAGCCTCCTGGTCTGCCTCTCGGCGACCCAGAGCGAGCTGATGCTTCCCACCTCACTGCGGCCGCTGCCGGAATCCCTCGCCGGTCCGCTCGCCGGAGCGGGACTGAAGCTCGGCGTCTTCGCCCTGATCGCGGCCTTCATCACGATGTTCATCTCCTACGCGGTCGCGACCCGCGCCGCGACCAAGCTGCGCCCGCGGACGGTGCTGATCGCGATCATCGTCCTCCACGCGATCGCCCTCCTCGCGCCCCCGCTCTTCTCCTCCGACGTCTTCAGCTATGCCGCCTACGGCCGCATGGGCGTCGTCTACGACGCCAACCCCTACCTGCATGGCCCGAGCGCGATCCCGCTGGAAGGCCTCCACTCGCTGATCGGCGCCCAGTGGCTGGCGACGCCGAGCGCCTACGGGCCACTCTTCACCGCACTCAGCTACCTGCTCGTCCCGCTCGATATCGCCGCCAACGTGATGGCCTACAAGCTGGTCGCGGCGGCCTCGAGCCTGATCCTGATCCTGCTCGTTTGGCGCGCCGCGAGCCTGCGCGGCCTCTCCCCGGTGCGCGCGGCGGTGCTGGTCGGGCTCAACCCGGTGATCGTCCTCTACGGCGTCGGCGGCGGCCACAACGACCTGATGATGCTGGCGCTCCTCGCCGCCGGCATCTACGTCCTGCTGCAGGAGCGCGAGCGCCGCGGCGGTGCCCTGATCGTCGCCGCCGGCGCGGTGAAGCTGACCGCCGGCCTGCTCCTCCCCTTCGCGCTCGCCGGTCGCTGTCGCGGCGAGGGGGCGGCGCGGACGCGGCTGGCGCTCGGCGCGGCGCTGGGCGCGGTCGCGGTGGCGGTGCTCGCCTTCGCCTTCTTCGGCACCGCGCCGCTGCACCTACCGTCGATCCTGATGGGGATCCAGGCCGAAGGCGGCCCCCACAGCATCGTCGGCTTCCTCGCCGCCGCGGTCGGCATCGAACCGATCCCCCGCGCCGTCAGCATCGGCCTCACGCTCGTCTTCCTCGCGATCGTCTGTCGGCTCCTGCGCCAGGTCTGGATCGGTGAGATGGACTGGATCGTCGGCGCCGGCTGGGCCACGGTCGCCCTCCTGGTGACCACCGGCTTCCTGGTCCCCTGGTACGTCGCCTGGCTCCTCCCGCTGGCGGCACTGACCAACGACCGCCGCCTCCTGGTCGCCGCCGTCTTCCTCACCGGGGTGGGACTGACGACGCTCTAGGCGACGTGGCTCGGCGGGGCGGGCGGGGACGGGCGGAGGTTCGTGTGACGAGGCGTTTGGCGGGATCGGGTCGGCGGGGCCCTTACCGGAGCGGCCGTCCGAGTTGCGCCGCGGGTTCGGCCGAGGCGCCCGTCCGAGGGTGCGCCCCGACCCCGACCGCCCCGCCCGTCCGAGTTGCGGCGCGGTGCGCGTGACTGTTGCTGCGGCCGGGCGCCCTCCCCGGAGGGGGCGGCCGTCGAGCAGGGACAGGCCCGACCCGCGGCCCCCGCACCCGTCCGAGTTGCGGCGCGGGGTGCGTGGCGGCCCGACCCCGGCCCCCGCGCCCGTCCGAGTTGCGTCCCGGGCGCCTCATGGCGCTCCTGGCAGGCTGTGAGCGCCATGAGGCGCCCGGGACGGGAGGGGGTAGTGGGGAAGACGGGCACAGGGATGGGAGGGGGTCGTGAAAAAGGCGGGACAGGGACGGGAGGGGGTCGTGAAAAAGACGACACAGGGATGAGGGGGGACACAGGGACGGGGGAAGGTCGGACTTCCGTGACGGGTCCGTGGGGGAGGGGCCACACCTCGCCCCGATCGGTCACAAAGACGCCGGGAACGTCACCCTTTCCGCAACCTTCGGTCTGTTCCCGGGCCTCGGAAGAGGGCCCGGGAACACGTTCCGTACTTTGACCCTGCCATGGCAGGGTCAAAGTACGGAACGCGTCCGTGAGCGTTGGACAACACGGGAGGAGGCGTGGAGTTCCCTACGTCTCCGTGACGGG
>JAFDWO010000141.1 GCA_018268415.1 Actinomycetota bacterium
CGTGTTGTCCAACGCTCACGGACGCGTTCCGTACTTTGACCCTGCCATGGCAGGGTCAAAGTACGGAACGTGTTCCCGGGCCCTCCTTTCGGGCCCGGGAAGGGACCGAAGGCTCCCGGGAGGGTGACGTTCCCGGCGTCTTAGTCACCGATCGGGGCGGGGTGTGGCCTCTCCCGCACGGACCCGTCACGTAAGTCCTACTTCGTGACGTCCCTGTGTCGTCCTTTTCACGACCCCCTCCCGTCCCTGTGCCCGCCTTCCCCCCGACCCCCTCCCGTCCCGGGCGCCTCATGGCGCTCACAGCCTGCCAGGAGCGCCATGAGGCGCCCGGGACCATCTCGGACGGGTGGGGAGGCCGGGGGGTCGGGCGGCATTTCGGACGGGCGCACGGGCTGGGTCGGGCGGCATCTCGGACGGGTGCAGGGGCCCAAGGTCGGGACGCATCTCAGACGACCGCGGGGGTCGGGGTCGGGAACGCATCGCGATCCCGACACGCACCTCGGACCCCCCAACGCACCTCGGACGGCCGCTGCGGCCGCCGAACGTCGCCGCGGACGCCCGTCGAATCAGCCGCCTACCCTCTACTGCCCGCCGGTACCGCGAACGGCAGGCCCATCTGGACGAAGTCGTCCGGGGTCATGTGCGGGCCCCAGAGGCTGATCCACTTGTTGCTCGGATCGTCCATGTCCCAGTGGGTCGGCACGTGGTGCTCGTCGTCGAAGATCTGTTCCATGTCGCTGTAGTACTCGATCACGAGCCCGGTCGGGTCCTGGAAATAGGTCGCGATATTGCGGCCGATGCCGTGGCGCAGGGGCCCCCAGATGACGGCGCCGCCGCGGTGGTCGATCAGGTCGGCGAGCTGCCCGAGCTCGATCGCCGAGGCGACCTCCCAGGCGATGTGGTGAAGCTGGCCCGGGCCGGGGAAGACCCCGACCCCGTGGTGATCGGGGTTGCAGCGCAGGAACTGGCCCTCCGGGCCGGCGTAGTCGGAGACGCGGAAGTCGAGCACCTCGACCAGCATCTTCTGCATCGTCCCCGGGTCCTCGGCGAAGAAGTTCGCGTGGCCGAGGCGTTTGGGCGGCACGCCGAGGCGCGGCTGCCCGGGGTCGGGCTCGACCCGGTCCATCTCCGAGTAGATCTCGAAGACCGCGCCTTCGGGGCCGGCGAAGGCGAAGCCGTCGGAGACCGCCGGCCCCTCGGGGCCATCGCGGACGACCTCGAAACCGGCGGCGAGGACCCGCTCACGCACCTGCGCGACCGCGTCGCCGTCGGGGGCGCGGAGGCCGAGATGCTCGAGTGCGTCACTCTCTCCCTTGACGTAGTGGAGGCTGTGGTGATGGTGGTCGCAGGTGAGCCAGATCGCATCGGCGTCCCGCTCGGTGACCCGCAGGCCCATCACGTTGGTCGCCACCTCTTCGGCCGCGTCGAGATCGCGCGTGCGGACCGAGGCGTGGCCGACCTCGTTGATCAGCGGGCGGGCGCTCATGCAGACACCTTCTCGCGAGTCGCGGCGGCTACGCAACGGGTGGTCTGCGAACCGATCCCCTCGATCGAGCACTCGATGACGTCACCGTCGGCGAGGTAGACCGGCGGGGTGCGGACGTGGCCGACCCCGGCCATCGTCCCGGTGGCGATCAGGTCGCCGGGGACGAGGGTGATGATCTCCGAGATGTAGGAGAGAAGCTCCGCCACTCCGAACACCAGCTGGTCGGTCGACGACTCCTGCATCGTCTCGCCGTTGACGGTCAGCTTCATCGCCAGGCCCGCGGTCGGGTCGATCTCGTCGGGAGTGACGAGGAAGGGGCCGACGGGGGTGGAGGCCTCGAAGGTCTTGCCCGCCAGGTACTGCGAGGTGCGGGTCTGCCAGTCACGCATCGAGATGTCGTCGACGATCGTGTAGCCGGCGACGCCCGCCAGGGCCTCCTCGGGGGACGCGTGACGGATCGGCGAGCCGACGACGACGCCGAGCTCGAGCTCCCAGTCGACCCAATCGGTGACCTCCGGGTCGGGCAGGACCAGCTCGTCGCCGGGCCCGATCAGTGCGCGGTGGAACATCGCGAAGAGCGTCGGGTGATCGAGCACGGGAAGGTTCGCCTCGGCGGCGTGATCGGCGTAGTTGAGCCCGACGCAGAAGATCTTCTCCGGGCGCGGCACGAGTGGCGCGAAATCGGCGCCCGCAAGCGCGACCCGCTCGTCGCCCGCGGCGTCCCTCCAGCCCTCGCCGGACGCGAGCAGGGCGCCGACGTCGGCCTGCGGCAGGAGCACCAGCTCCTCGCCCTCGACCCTGGCGGCCCTGGTGCCGTCAGTGGTCCTGATCGTGGTGAAGCGCATACATCCTCCCAATCCGAGTAGCGGTCCAGTAGTGCATATTATATTATCTCGCAGAATTCGAGAGGAGGAGAAGCGTGAAGCTGATTACGTTCGCCGTCGCACGGCCGGAGGGGCCGATGGTCAGAGCCGGTGTCCAGGAGGGCGACAAGGTCGTCGACATCGACGCCGCGATCACCGCGCGCGGCGGTAGCCCGGTCGCCGGCGGGACGCCGGGCGGCGACTCGCAGCTGCTGACCCTGCTGCGCGGGGAAGAGCCGGCGCTCGAGGCCACCCGCGAGGCGGTAGCCGCGACGCTCGCCGCGGGCGAGGAGCGCAACGGCGACGAGCTGCTGGTCCGTCCCCTCGACTCGGTGCAGCTGCTGGCGCCGCTGCCGCGCCCGAACAGCCTGCGCGACTACATGGTCGTCCGCGAGCACGTCGAGGGGGCGCTCGGCCGGGTGCCGGAGGAATGGGAGAACATCCCCTCCCACTGGAAGGCGAACGTCGACGAGGTCTACGGCCCCGACGACACCATCCCCTGGCCCGCCTACACCGACAAGCTCGACTACGAGCTCGAGATCGCCGCGGTGATCGGCGCCGCCGCCTACCGCGTGAAGCGCGAGGACGCGCCGAAGCACATCGTCGGCTACACGCTCTACAACGACTGGAGCGCCCGCGACATCCAGATGCGGGAAATGAAGGTCGGCAACGGTCCCGGCATCTCGAAGGACTTCGGCATGTCGCTCGGCCCCTGCATCGCCACCGCGGACGAGTTCGACCGCGGCGCGGCGCGGTTGACGGCGCGGATCGATGGCGAGGTCTGGTCGTCCGGCACGCTCGGCGAGATGCACTTCGACTTCGAGGAAATCATCGAGTGGACGACGCAGGAGATGACCCTGAGGCCCGGTGACCTGCTCGGCAGCGGCACGATCGCCAAAGGCTGCGGCATCGAGCTCGATCGCTGGATCGAGCAGGGAGCCCTGGTCGAACTCGAGGCCGACGGGATCGGCGTGCTGCGCAACCGGGTCGGGCGGAAAGGCGCCGGTCCGCAGCGCGTGGTCGAGCAGCCCGTCCCGGCCTGATCGCAAGGCAAAGAAAGGCGAGAGGAAACGCGAGATGCAATACGAGGACTACGAGTTCCTGCAGGTCGAGCCGGGCGAGGACCGGATCCTGCGGATCACGATGAACCGGCCGGACAAGCTGAACGCGGCCGGCGAGAAGGGCCACGGTGAGCAGGGGCGGATCTGGAAGGACTTCGACCGCGATCCCGACATGAACGTCGCCCTGATCACCGGCGCCGGCCGTGCCTTCGCCGCGGGCGGCGACATCGAGAAGGGTCTCGGCCCGCTGACCACCGACATTCGCGATGGCGGCGCCCTGGTCCGCAACATGGTCAACTGCCGCAAGCCGATCATCTCGGCGATCAACGGCGCCGCGGTCGGCGGCGGCCTCGCGGTCGCCCTCCTGGCGGACATCAGCATCGCCAGCGAGAAGGCCGTGCTGATCGACGGCCACACCAAGATCGGCCTCGTCGCCGGTGACCACGCTGCGCTGGTCTGGCCGCTGGCGATGGGGATGGCGCGCGCCAAGTACCACCTGCTGATGTGCGACCGGATCGACGGCAGGGAAGCCGAGGCGCTCGGGCTGGTCTCCAGATGCGTCCCGCACGAGGAGCTGATGGAGACGGCCGAGGCCGTCGCGCAGAAGCTCGCCACCGGGCCGCAGTTCGCCCTCCAGGGCACCAAGGTCGCGCTCAACGGCTGGTACACCGAGCACATGTCGATCTTCGAGCATTCGCTCTACGCCGAGGCCCTGAGCGCCACCCTGCCCGACTCCGTGAACGGCAAAGCCGCCGTGCTCCGAGGCGAGGAAGCGGACTTCGCGCCGGTCGACGATTCCTACCTGTTCTAGCGCGACCTACCAGGCCGTCCAGCCGCGGTCGACCGTGAGGATGTGGCCGGTGACCGCCTTCGCCAGCGGCGAGGCGAGGTAGACGACCGCGGCGGCGACGTCGTCGAGATCCGCCACCTCGCCGCCGGGGATCCGGCGCTCGACCTCGCGCGCGAACTCCGGGTCGTCGAGGAAGGGCGCCGTCAGCGGCGTGCGGACGAAGGTGGGGGCGACGCTGTTGACCGTGATCCCCTGCGGCGCCCACTCGACGGCCAGCGCCTTGGTCAGCCCGTTGACCGCGTGCTTGGTCGCGCAGTAGGCGGCGCGGCCGGGATAACCGACGGCGCCCATCTGCGAGGACATGGTGACGATCCGGCCGCCTTCGCCGCGGGCGAGGAGGCGGCGGCCGACGGCCTGGCAGGCGGTGAAGGTCGCGCGCAGGTTGATGTCGACCAGGGCATCGAAGTCGGCGAGCGCGTAGTCGACGGTCGGCCCGACGCGGTTCAGGCCCGCCGCGGTGACGAGGATGTCCAACGGCGCGTCGGCCTCGGCGGCCGCGACCACCGCCTCGACCGCCCCCGGGTCGGTGCCGTCGGCCGGGCGGACGAAGGCGACGCCGCCCGCGGCCTCGATCTCCGCGGCCGCCGCCTTCAGCTCGGTGGGGGTGCGGGAGACCAGCGTCACCGCGGCGCCGGCCTGCGCCAGGGCGAGCGCCGAGGCGCGGCCGAGGCCGCGGCCGGCGCCGGTGACGAGGGCGTGGCGCCCGTCGAGCCGGTGGTCGTGCAGCGCCATCGTCGCGCCGCCCTACCCGGCGGTGGGGAAGACGGCCGCCCGGGTGACCTTGCGACCGGCGGAGTCGGCGATCGCCTCCTCGACCTGGTCGAGGTCGTAGTGCCCGTCGATCATCAGGTGGAGGGGGAGCCGGTCGACGTTGCGCGCGAGGAACTCCAGCGATTCGCGCAGGTGCCGCGGTTCGTAACGGACCGCGGTGACGACGGTGATCCCGCGCCGCGCCATCCCGCCGAGGTCGAAGGTCGCCTCGGCGCCGGTCAGCACCAGGCCGACCTCGGCCAGGCGCCCGCCCGCGCGCAGCATCTCGATCCCTTCGCCGAACGCCGCCGGCGCCCCGGTGACGTCGATCGCCGCGTCGGCTCCCTCGCCGGCGGTCAGCTCGCGCACGGTGGCGATCCGCGCCCCCGGCGTGGCGAGGTCGCCGATGTCGATCGTGTGGTCGGCGCCGAATTCGATCGCCCGCTCGAGCCGCGCGGCGACCGCGTCGACGGCGATCACGCGGACGCCGCGCTCCTTGGCGAGCGCGACCGAGTAGAGGCCGAGGCCGCCGCACCCTTGGACGACCAGGGTCTCGCCGGCCTTCAACGCCAGCCGCTCGAGCCCGTTCACCACCTGCGCCAGGGCGCAGTTGGCGCTCGCGGCGACCGCGGGCGGGACGTTCTCGGGCAGCTTGAAGACCCACTGGCGGGGGTCGACGACGTAGTGGCTCGCCATCGTCCCGAAGAAGTGCGGCTCCCTTTCCGGGTCCGAGAGCCAGCCGTCCAGCGCGTGCGTGCAGAGGGCGAATTCGCCGCGGCCGCAGGCCGGGCAGGAGCGGCAGGCGCGGAAGTAGGTGACCGAGACGGCATCGCCGACGGCGAGCGGGGTCCCGGC
This sequence comes from Actinomycetota bacterium, assembly GCA_018268415.1. Lineage (GTDB taxonomy): Bacteria > Actinomycetota > Thermoleophilia > Solirubrobacterales > 70-9 > VAYN01. The sequence continues at coordinate 5,866 of JAFDWO010000141.1, forward strand.
CGTGTCGGCGCTTACCCCGGCGCCCAGCTCGGCCACGCGACCGACGATCTCGTGTCCGAGGGAGACCGACTTGAGGACCGGATGGCGCCCCTCGAAGATGTGGATCTCCGACCCGCAGACGCCGGCGACGAGGGTCTCCAACAGCAGGCCTCCCGCCGGTGCGGTCGGCAGGTCGTACTCCCGGTATTCGACCTCCCCGGGGCTTGGCATGTAGGCGAGGGTTCCTCTGCGCGGCATCCGATTCTCCTTGCTGGTTCTGGTGCTGGGGCCGCTATCCGAGCTTGAACGGATCGCGGGTCTGGCCCTCGGTCTCGATCCAGACCGACTTCGTCTCCAGGTATTCCTCCAGGCCGCGCCTGCCGCTCTCGCGGCCGTAGCCGCTCGACTTGAAGCCGCCGAAGGGGACGTTGGGGCTGATCACGCGGTAGGCGTTGATCCAGACGGTGCCGGCGCGGACATCGCGCGACACCCGCATCGCGCGGCGGACGTCGGCGGTCCAGACGCCGCAGGCGAGGCCATAATCGACTTCGTTCGCGAGCCGGATCGCGTCGGCCTCGTCGTCGAAGGGGATCACGCAGGCGACCGGGCCGAAGATCTCCTCCGTCGCCACCGCCGCATCGAGCGGCACCTGAGTGAGGACCGTCGGTTCGACGAAGAGCCCGTCGGCCAGCCGCGCCTCGGTCGGGCGCCCGCCGCCCGCCTGCACGACCGCCCCGGCGGCGACGCCGCCGTCGATGTGGGCAAGCACCTTGTCGAGGTGGGCGGCGAAGGCGACCGGGCCCATCTCGGTGTCGCCCGCGAGCGGATCGCCGAGCCGGATGCGGCCGGCGCGCTCGACCAGGGCGGCGACGACCTCGTCGTGCAGCTCGCGCTGGACGAGGACCCGGGAGCCGGCCAGGCAGGTCTGGCCGGTGGCGGCGAAGATCCCGGCGACGATCCCGTTGGTGGCCGCCTCCAGGTCGGCGTCGGCGAAGACGATGTTGGCCGACTTGCCGCCCAGCTCGAGCGAGGTCTTGGCGAGGTGGGTCGCCGCCGCCTGGGCGACCAGGCTGCCGGTCGCGGTCGAGCCGGTGAAGGCCATCTTGTCGATGCCCGGATGCCGCGACAGCGCCTGGCCGACGGTCGGGCCGTCGCCGGTGACGACGTTGAAGGTTCCGGCGGGGAAGCCTGCCCGGTCGAAGAGCTCGGCGAAGGCGAGGGTCGACGCGGAGGTCTGCTCGGCCGGCTTGACCACGAAGGTGCAGCCGGCGGCGAGGGCGGGGGCGAGCTTGTAGAAGAGCAGCAGCAGCGGCGAGTTCCAGGCGGTGATCGCGCCGATCACGCCGACCGGCTCGTTCACCGTGTAGACGAGGAAGTTCGGCTTCTCGGTCGGGATCACCTCGCCGCCCACCTTGTCCGCCCAGCCGGCGAAGTACTCGAGCCAGTCCGGCAGCAACGCCACCTGGCCGCTCATCTCGCGCAGGAGCTTGCCGTTGTCGAGCGTCTCGATCTCGCCGAGGCGATCCTGCTCGGCGCGGATCAGGCTCGCCAGCTCCCGCATCAGCCGGGCCCGCTCGAGCCCGGTCATCCGCGGCCAGGGCCCCTTGTCGAAGGCGGTCCGGGCGGCGGCGACGGCGCGGTCGACGTCGCTTGCCGAGGCGTTCGCGATCGCGGCCCAGGCCGCGCCGGTGAAGGGGTTGATCGACTCGAAGGTCCCCTCCGAGGCGTCCTTCCAGGCGCCGCCGATGTAGAGCTTGGCGGGGACGGTGTGGGTGTCGAGTTCGGTGCTCATCAGGCCTTTCCTTAGATCACGCCGCGCTCGGTCAGGTCGTCGAGCTCCGCTTGCTCGAGGCCGAGATCGCGACCGAAAACCTCCTCGTTGTGGGCTCCCTTCTCGGCGCCCGGGAAGCGGATCTCGCCCGGGGTCTCGCTGAGCCGCACGATCATGTTCTGCATCAGCAGCGAGCCGAGCTGGGGGTGGGGCACGTCCACCAGCGCCTCGCGCGCCTTGAAGTGCTCGTCCTCGACGATGTCGGCGATCGAGTAGATCGGCGCGATCGCCGCGTCGCCGTCGGCGAAGGCGGCGAGGACCTCGTCCGCGGTCCGCGCCCCGATCCACTCGGAGATCAGCGCGTCGAGCTCGGCGGCGTGGCCGAGCCGGCCGACGTGGTCGGCGAACCACTCCTCCTCGACCAGCTCCGGGTGGCCGATGATCCGGACGACCCGTTCGGCGATCGCCTGGGAGGAGCCGGAGAGGCCGAGCCACTTGCCGTCGGCGGTCAGGTAGGCGCCGCGCGGCGCCATCCAGGGAGCGGAGTTGCCGGTCCGCCCCTGCACGACCCCGGACTGCTCGTAGGCCGAGGCCTGCGGTCCGAGGATCCAGAACAGCGGTTCGATCAGCGAGAGGTCGATCACCTGGCCGCCGCCGCCGTGCTGTTCCCGGTGCCAGAGGGCGAACATCGTCGCGAAGCATCCGGTCAGCCCGGCGATGCTGTCGCCGAGGGCGAAGGAGGGCAGCGTCGGCGGGGTCTCGGGCCAGCCGTTCATCGCCGCGAAGCCCGAGAGCGACTCCGCCAGGGTGCCGAAGCCGGGCCGCCCCTTATATGGACCGGTCTGGCCGAAGCCGGTGGTGCGGACGATGACCAGGCCCGGGTTCAGCTCGTGGAGCACCTCCGGCCCGAGGCCCCAGCGCTCGAGCGTGCCGGGGCGGAAGTTCTCGATGAAGACGTCGGCGTCGGCGACCAGGCGCTTCAGCAGCTCGGCACCCTCCGGGGCGGACAGCTTCAGGGTCACGCAGCGCTTGTTGCGCGAGATCAGCGCGGAGAAGAGGGAGACGCCTTCTGCCGACCAGCCCATGCGGCGGATCCCGTCGCCGAACTCGGGGTGCTCGACCTTGATCACGTCGGCGCCGAAGTCGGCGAGGAGAGTCCCGATCAACGGGCCGGCGACGATCGTCGAGGCGTCGATCACCCGCAGGCCGGCCAGCGCCGACGTAGAAGTGCTCCCGGTCATCCGGAAGAAGTGTACACAATATTTAAAATGACAAGACGGACGAAGAGCTACAGGCGCAGGTCGGCGGGCGCGTGCACGACGCCTTCCTGGATGACCGCGGCCAGGCGCCGCACGTTCGCCACGTCGGCGGTCGGGTCGGCGTCGAGCAACAGCAGGTCGGCGACCTTGCCAACGGCCACCGTCCCCAGCTGGTCGAGCCGGCCGACCTTCTCGGCGGCCCGGCTCGTCGCCGCGCACAGGACCTCCAGCGGCGGCACCCCCGCAGCCTGCATCAGCACCATCTCGCGCAGCGCGCCCGCGCCGTGGAACACCATCGGGTTGCCGGCGTCGGTGGCGACGCTCGTCGGTACGCCGCGCCGGTTGACCGCGGCGAGGACGGAGTCGGCGGCCTCGAGGCGGGCCTTGAAGTAGGCGCGCATCTCCCCGGGCATCGTCCGCCACATGCTCCGCGGGTCCTCCGTCAGCTCCTTCAGGACGGCCGGTTCGACTCGACCCTCGACGCCGATGTCGTCGAGCAGCGACGGGTCGCCCGCCCGCGCGTAGGACTCGAACCAGGACAGGGTCATCGACCAGAAGGCCCCGCGTTCGACGCAGAGCGCGCCGACGCGCTCGACGTCCGCCTCGAACCGGCCGGGCCGCGGATCGAACATGTGCTGGATGTTGCCCACGCCGGCTTCGAGCGCGACGGCCGCCCGGTCGGCGTCGTCGATGTGGGCGAAGAGGGGGAGGTCGTGCGCCCGCGCGACCTCGACCAACGCGGCGAGGCACTCCGGGCTGATGATCGGGGCGCGGCCGAACGGCCCGCCGCCGGTCGTGTAGTTGACCTTGAGTCCGTCGACGCGGTCGCGCTCGATCATCGCGGTCGCGATCCGCCGCACCTCCTCGGCGTCGTCGACCTGCGTGGTAACGCCCGCCAGGGTGCTGCCGCCGATCACCGGCTGTCCGCCCTTGGCGGTGAACTGGCGGCCGAGCACGAAGAGCCGGGCGCCGAGGAGGTCGCCGCGTCGCTGTTCCTCGCGCAGCGCGGTCAGCACCTCGGTCGGGCCGCCGAGGTCGACGACGCTGGTGACGCCGCTGGCCAGGTAGGCGCGCAGGTTCGCCCGCAGGCGCGGGACGTCGCCGTCCTCGGGCCACTTGCGCAGCAGGTCGGCCGGCAGCCCGTTCGCGGACCGGGTCAGGTGGGCCTCGGTCTCCCAGAGGCCGGGGACCAGGTAACGGCCCGCGCCGTCGAGGATCGCGACGTTCTCGACCGCCGTGCGGTCGTCGATCGCGGCGATCCGCCCGTCCTCGATCAGGACGTCGCGCGGCGCGCTCGGGCCGGCACCGGTCCCGTCGACGACGGTGACGGCGCGGATCAGCAGCGCCTCGCCGCTCATCAGGAGCGCGACGCGAGCGGGATGCTGTGGGTGAAGAAGTCGGGGCCGGGGGTCGGGCCCCAGCTGTTCGCCGTGCCCGGGTCGTCCGGCCACTCTTTCAGCGGGCGGTCGGCGGCGACGGCTTCGACGTCGGCGCAGAACTCGTTGACCACGCCTTCGTCGTCGAGGAAGTAGGCGAACAGGACGTGGCCGGGACGGTGGCGACCGGGCCCCCAGAGGAGGTTGGAGCCGCGCGCCGCGAGAAGGTCGGCGGCGCGGCCGATCTGCTCGAGCCCGGCGACTTCCCAGGCGACGTGGTTGAAGAGGTCCTCCTCGCCCTTGATCAGGTTGAAGTCGTGGTGGCGCTCGCCGCAGCGGAGCCAGGAGATCCTCCCGGGCACCCGATCGGAGATCGCTAAGCCGAGCATCTCGACGAAGAACCGCTCCATCGCGGCGATGTCGGTGACGATCAGCGTGGCGTGCTCGATCCCGTGCGGGTTGACCGCATCGGCCCGCGGCGTGATCTCGTCCCCGGTCGACATGCCGGAGTGGATCTCGAAGACGAACCCTCCGGGGCCGACGAACCGGACGGCGTCCTCGATCCCGGCCTCGGTCGGCTCGCTCAGCTCGGTCCAGCCGCCGCCGGCGAGCCGCGCGCGAAGCTGGGCCAGCTCGGTGGCGCCGGCCGCTTCGAAGGCGACGTGGTCGAGCGCCGCCGCGGCGTCCTCGATCAGCATCAGCTCGTGGTGGCGGGCGCTGCAGCTGAGGTAGGAGACGGCGCCGCGCCGCTCGACCTCGCGCATCCCGAGGACCGCGGTGGCGAAGCCGACGGCCCGCTGGAGGTCGGCGACGCGGAGCGCCACATGGCTCAGGCGCGAGACCGAGGGCCCGCTCACGAGCGCCCCGCCCGCAGCGGGACTCCGGGCCCCTCGAGCCTGGTCGGTGTAAGTCGGCATCGCGCCACGAGCGCCCTCCCTCGATCGAGAATTTTGCAGAACCCGGACACATGATATACAAAATGTAGAATGAGCTTAAAAGGCATTCACCACATCGGAATCCTCGTTGACGACCTCCAGCAGGCGGAAGCGTTCCTCGGCGATGCCCTCGGCCTGAGCGTCGTCAAACGGGCGTCGATCCCGGACGAAAAGACCGAGGTCTGCTTCTTCGACTGCGGCGGCGTCAGCCTCGAGCTGATCGCGATCGACGATCCGGAGCTGCGCGCCCGACGCGGTCGCTCGGGCGGGGCGGCGCCGGAGATCGAGCACGTCGCCCTCGCTGTCGACGACATCGCCGACGATGCGGACCGGCTGCGCGGGCACGGGGTACGGTTCGCCGCCACCGGCGCGCTGCGCGAGGAGGCCGATGCGCCGCTCGAGCTGTCGGGGAGCAAGAGCTACTTCTCCTTCCGCGACACCTCGGTCGGGATCGTCTGGCAGCTGATCGAGGAGGCGGCATGATCGCCTTCGATTTCTCCGGCCGGGTGGCCCTGGTCACCGGCGGCGCCAACGGGATCGGCCAGGCCGCGGTCGAACTGCTGAAGGAGTCGGGCGCCAAGGTCGGTTCGCTCGACCGGGTGGCCTCTTCGGCGGCCGATCGTTCGGTGATCGCCGACGTCACCGATCGCGCGTCCCTGCGCGCCGCCGTGGAGGACGTGACCGAGGCGCTCGGCCCGATCGACGTGCTCGTCTGCGCGGCCGGGATCTTCGCCCCACCGATGCCGACCGTCGAGGTCGACGAGGAGACGTGGGACCGGGTCTTCGGCGTCAACACCCGGGGGACCTACGCCGCGATCCAGGAGGTGTTGCCCGGGATGGTGTCGCGCGGCTACGGCCGGATCGTGACCTTGGGCTCCGTGTCCGCCTTCGAGGGAGTCCACGACGCCGACCTCTACGCGGCCTCGAAGGCGGCCGTGATCTCGTTGACCCGGACCGTCGGCCGCGACGTGGCCAAGACCGGGGTGCTGGTCAACTGCGTCGTCCCGGCTCTGATCGAGACCGCGATGGCGTCCGAGCTCTCCGGGCGCCAGTACCAAGAGTCGATCGCCAAAATCCCCCTGGGGCGGCTCGGCAAACCGCGCGAGGTCGCGACCCTGATCGCCTACCTGGCGAGCGAGAACCTCTCGTTCTCGACCGGCGCCTGCTTCGACGTGACCGGTGGCCGGGCCGACTGGTAGGTGGCTGGGTCTTCAGCCAACCCGTCCATCATTTGGCAAACGCATCTCGCATTCGACCATCCGCCGCAGCAACCGTAGCGCCGTCGGACGACTCACACCGAGACGGGTCTCGATCGATTTCGTGGTGACGACCGGGTTCTCACAGATCAGCGCGACCAAGGAGAGGGCGTTCGGGGTCCTAAGGGCTATTGCTGCCCCCAGGTAGTCCTCGCCCGCCTCGCGGATTGCCTGGAGGCTCTCGTAGTGGTCCTGCCGGTTGCGCTCCAGGTGAGTGCTCAGGTAGAGGAGCGGCACGCCAAGCGTGTCGCGCATGACCAGGAAGAAGATCAGCAGGAGCCGACCGAGCCGGCCGTTGCCGTCGAGAAAGGGGTGAATCGTCTCGAACTGCGAGTGCAGCAGCGCGTTCTGGCTCGCCCGGCGCGAGGTCGCGGCCACGGATGCCGGCGAGCAGGTGGCCTAACGCGCGGCCGCGCCCAGGCGGGCGGTTGCCAGGGCCAGGATCTTGGCGATCTGCATCGCCGCCTCGATGCCGTCGGCGGAGGCGAACTGGGCGGCGCCCGCGGGGGTGTGGAAGGACCAGCCGGCGGGGCGGCCGAGGCCGATCAGGGCGGCGGGGACGCGTTGGGTGACGTTGCCGAAGTCGGTGGCGAAGGGGAGGGTGCCGGGGTCGGGCTCGAAGGGGAGGTCGAGGGCGGCGAAGGCGTCGGCGACGGCGGCTGCTACTTGAGGGTCGGGGCGCACTCCTTCGACGAGGGGACCGGGGGACCAAGTGAGGTCGGGGAGGGCGGTGTGGAGGCGGGCGGCGTCGCGGTCGAGGGAGGGCTCGTCGTCGCCGAAGCAGAGGAGGGAGCCGGTGAGGACGAGGCCGGTGTCCTCCTCGACGTCGCCGTCAAGGTCGATCCGCTCGATCATCAGGTCGTTGCGGGAAAGGCGGCTGCAGGCGCCGATGAGGTCACCGATCGCTTCGATCGGCGGCTGGGGAAGGTCGTCGCGGAGGCTGCGGCGGCCGGCGAGGCGAAAGGTCTCGCGGCGCATCCAGCGCGAGCGCGGCCAGACCGTGTTCTTGAACTCCGGGTGGGCGTAGAGGGCGGCGTCGAGGTCGTCCCAGACGCCGGCCGCGGCGCTCAGGAGCTTGCCGCCGCCGCGGGCGATCGTCTGGGGCGCGTGGATCTCGTCGGCGGGACAACCGACCACGACGAGCTCCCCGGCGAAGCCCTCCTCGAGGTCCGCCAGCGCCAGCGCCGTGCCGATCACCGCGCCGGCGATCGGCCCATGCCCGCAGGAGTGCACGGCGCGTACGCTGCCGTCCTCGGCCACCGCGGGGACGGCGTCGTAGAGAGCGGCGATGCCGACCCGGGCGCCGGGCCGCCCTCCCGCCCGGCGGGCGAGGAACGCGGTATCCATCCCGGCCACGCCCGGCTCGACCGCGAAACCGGCCGAGCGCAGGAGCGCGGCGAGCCGGCCCGCGCACTCCACCTCTTCGTGGGCGAGCTCCGGGTGGGCGTGGACGAACTCGATCGTCGCTTCGATCTGCGGACGTTGGCGCTCGACCGCGGCGATGATCGCCGCGTCGCGCGCCCCTTGGTCAGGCATCTGCGTCACCTCGTCGGGGGTCGGGTTGATCGGTGGCCAGGAGCAGGCCGATGAGCGCGCACCGCTCGACCAGCGAGCCGAGGTCGACCCACTCCTCGTGGGCGTGGGCGCCGCCGCCGACGGGGCCGAGCCCGTCGAGGATCGGCACCCCGGCGGCGGCGGCGAGGTTGGCGTCGCTGACCCCGCCCGCGTGCCCCTCGCCGAGCTCGCCGAGGCCCAGGGCCGCGGCGAGATCGCTGACCCACGCCGCCGCCGCGGCGCCGGCGGCGGTGCGGGTCAGCGGGGGACGGAAGTGCAGCTCCTCGGGCTCGAGCCGGGCCCGGGGATCGCGCGCCCGCAGCGCGGCGAGCGCGGCTCGAGCCCGGGCGGCGCCGGCCGCGTCGGCGACCCGCAGGTCGACGGTCGCCTCCGCCCGCCCGGCGACCACGTTCGCCGGGTTGGCGGAGCGCAGCAGCCCGAAGTTCACCGTGATGTCGCCCGCCGGGTCGCGCAGCCCTTGCAGCTCCACCAGTGCCGCCAGCAGCTCGTCGACCGCGCTCGCCCCGCGCCCCGGCTCGAGCCCGGCGTGGGCGGCGACCCCGTGGGCGACCAGCCGCACCAGCAGCCACCCCTTGCGCGAGGTCTTCAGCGAGCCGTCGGGCAGCGCCGGCTCGGGCACGAGCACCAAGGCCGCGGCGGCCGCGGCGGACACGATCGCTGCCCGGGACGCCTCGCTGCCGGTCTCCTCGTCGGGCGTCAGCAGGATCCGCACCGGGCGGCCGTCGACCCCGAGCTCGGCCGGCGTCGCGAGGGCGCCGAGGCAGGCGACGATCCCGCCGCGCATGTCGAGGACGCCGGGGCCCCTGGCGATCTCCCCTTCCACCGCGAAGGGGCGCTCGGCCGCCGTGCCGACCGGCCAGACGGTGTCGTAGTGGCAGAGCAGCAGGACGGGGTCGCGGTCCGGAGCGCCGAGCCGCGCGTCGATCAGCGGCCCGGCGGCGGTCGCGGTCACCGCGGGGCGCGCCCCGAGGTCCTCGAGCCAGGAGACCAACAGCGACGCGGGCGCGGCCAGCGCCTCCGGGTCGCCGCTCGGGGCGTCGAGCGCGGTGAGCTCGGCCAGCATCTCGACCAGGCGCGGACGCCGCCCGCGCGCCGCCGCGGCGATCGCCGCGGCGAGTGGCCCGGCCGCGACCGCCATCACCTCAGGCGGTCACCACGGTGCCGCTCGCCGAGAGCGACTCGAGCGTCGCCTCGGCCGCCGCCCCGACGTCCACCACCACCCCCAGGTCGGCGAGGCCGCGGGCCAGCGCCGAGACCGAGACCAACGGGTAGAGCGAGCGCGACCCCGACCCCATGTGGCCGATCCGGAACACCTTCTCGGCGAGCTCGCCGTAACCGCCGGAGAGCATGACGCCGTAACGGTCACGGATGTGGGCAAGCGTCTCGACCACGCCGACCTCCTCCGGGCAGCGGATCGCGGTGACGCAGTTGGCGGCGTAATCGTGGCTGCGGGGCCAGAGCTCGAGCCCCATCGCCTCGACCCCGGCGCGGCAGGCGCGCGCGGCCGAGGCGTGGCGCTCGATCACCTCGTCGAGCCCGTGGTCGAGGCACTCCGCGATCGCCGCGTGCACCCCGTTCACGTCGGAGACCGACGGCGTGTAGGGGAATTTCGCGCCGTTGCTCGCCAGCCAGGTTTCACGCCAGTCGAGCAGGGAGACGAAGGTCCCGCGCGGGGCCGACGGGTTCGCGTCGATCGCTGCCCAGGCGTCCTCGCCGACCACGCACAGGGAGACCCCGGGGGGCCCGCCGAGGCACTTCTGGCACCCGGCGACGGCGATGTCGACGCCCCAGTCGTCGATCTCCACGGCGGTTCCCCCGAGCGCCGAGACGACGTCCGCGTACACCAGCGCGCCGGCCTCCTTGGCGATCGGCGCGATCTCGGCGAGCGGGTTCTCGATCCCGCTCGGCGTCTCGGAGTGGACGAGCGCCACCAGGTCGACCGCGTCCATCCGTTCGATCTCCGCCCGCACCGCGGCGGGCTCGAGCGCCTCGTCATAAGGCACCTTCAGCTCGGTGACCTCGGCGCCGTAGGAGCGCAGCCAGTCGCCGAACCAGGCGGCGTAGACGCCGGAGACGAGGTTCAGGCACCTCATCCCGGGACGGACCACGGCCCGCGCCGTCGCCTCCAGGCCGAGGACCGCCTCGCCCTGCATCAGCACCACGTCCTTGTCGGTGCGGAAGAGCTCCGCGGCGAGGCGCTCGGTCGCTTTGAAGTGGGCGAGGAAGGCCGGGTCGTAATCGAAGGTGATCGGTTGCCCCAGCGCCTGCTGGACGCGGCTCGACGCGAGCGTGGGGCCGGCGCTCAAGGTGAAGTCGGCTTCGTGCATCTGGTCCTCCTCTAGCCCGTGGGCGGTGGTGTTCGTGATCTATCCGTAGGTGTGGATGAGCGGGTGCCACCCGCGCCGGTCGGGCCCGCACGGGATCGCCGCTTCGTCGTGGTCGGTCAGCAGCTCGCCGCCCCGCAGCACCCCGCAGATCGCTTCCACGTGGGGGTCGCCGTAGTTGACGTTGCAGCGGATCACCGCGGCGCCCTCGAAGCTGCGCCCGTTGGGGACGCAGGCCACCCAGTGCGGGTAGAGCGCGTGCTGGTGCAGGCGCTCGACCAGCTGGCGCTTGATCTCCGGTTCGTTGGAGGTGACCGCACCGGCCGAGCCGGAGTTGGAGAGGATCACGGCCGCCGCCGCGCCGAGCGCCACGGCCAGGGCGAAGCCGGTGAGCAGCAGCCGCCGCCCGCGGCGCTCGCGCGCCTTCCCCGAAGCGACCGCCTGAGCTGGATCCCGAGAGCTCATCGCTGATTTCGAAACTAGCCGGAAAAATTGTCAACGTCAACTGTTGACAATCAGCAAATAACAGCCTATGAATGCATCGGTTGCGTTTTCTGGGAAGCCAACGACCTGAGACCACCGCGCCGCTACGGCGCCGTGGCGCCTTTTAGGGGGAACGGAGGAGATCGGTCCAAATGCAAGGCCCCAAAGAGAGAAAGCTCTCCAAGCCACTGGCCACCGCGCTGGTGCTCGCCCTGCTCGCGATGGCCGCGCTCGTCGCCGGGTGCGGCGGCGGCAGCAGTACGACGAGCGGGGAAACCGAAGCGGGTGCCGGGGGCGCCAAGGAAGAAGAAGGCGGCGGATCAGGGAGCACCGTCGAAAAGATCGCGATCGCCACGCCCGCCAAGGCCAACGACTATGGCTGGAACGAACAGGGCGTGATGGGCGCCGAAAAAGTCGCCAACGAAATCGGGGCCGAACTCGAACAGACCACCGACATCGGCTACGAACAGACCGAAACGGTCCTGCGGCAGATGGCCGAAAAGGAACCCGGCCTGCTGATCGCGCAGGCGAGTGGCTTCGACACCGCGGCCAAACGCGTCGCCGAAGAAACCGAAGTCCCGACGGTCACCTACGACATCGCCAACGAGGTCAAGCCGGGCATCCTCACCAGCATCATCACCTCGAGCCAGGAAGGCGCCTACCTGGCCGGGATCCTGGCGGCGAAAACGACCAAAACCGGCAAGGTCGGCGTCGTCATCTCCGCCTCGGACACCAACTGGTTCGAGATGACCGGCGGCTACGCCGCGGGCGTCCACTCGGTGGAACCGAAGATGCCGATCTCGTTCGCCGAGATCAGCGCCGAAGGGTACGACGACGCGGCCGGCGGTAAACGCGTGGTGACCAGCATGATCGCCGAAGGCGCCGACGTGATCTTCGGCATGGGCGACGGTGCGTCGTTCGGTTATCTGCAGGCGATCGAAACCGCCAACACCGGCAACAAGGTGTGGTACATCGGCGACATCGGCGACATGACGCCGATCGACAAGAAGGGAGTCCTGCTCTCCTCGGTGCTGTGGAACTTCGACGGCGCCTTCAAAACGTTCGTCGAAGAGCTCGAAGAAGGGACGTTCGGCGAAAAAGCCTACGACCTGAACCTCGAAAACGGCGGCATCTCGCTGCTCAAGTCCAAGCACATCCCGGCCTCGGTCTGGAAAGAAATCGAAACGGCCGAAGAAGAAATCCTGGCCGGGAAGATCGAAGTACCGGAAGCGACCACGATCGGCGCCGCGAAAGCCGCGCTGAAGGAATGACCCGACCGGATCAAGGAAGTTCCCGCCGCGACCCGGCGGCCGCCGCGCCCAGCGCGCGGACGGCCGCCGTGGTCGAGCTACAGGGGATCACCAAGCGGTTCCCCGGCGTCCTCGCCAACGACGACATCAGCTTCGACGTCCGTCCCGGCGAGGTCCACTCGCTGCTCGGCGAGAACGGCGCCGGCAAGTCGACGCTGATGGCGATCCTCTCCGGGATCCAGACGCCGGACTCGGGCGAGATCCGGGTCGACGGGACGCCGGTGCGGATCGACTCGCCGCGCAAGGCGCTCGACCTCGGGATCGGCACCGTCTACCAGCACTCGACCCTGATCCCGGCGCTCACCGTGCTGGAGAACCTGATGCTCGGCGACTCTACCGGGCTGCGGCTCGACGCCGCCGGCGCGCGGGCGCGGCTGGAGGAGTTCGGGGCGCTGCTCGGGGTCGACGTCGACCCGGCGGCGCGGGCCGCCGACCTCGCGCTCGGCCGCCAGCAGCAGGTGGAGATCATCAAGGCCCTCTGGCGCGGCTCGCGCCTGCTGATCCTCGACGAGCCGACCTCGATGCTGACCCCGCAGGCGGTGGAGGAGCTCTACACCGTTCTCGGCCGGCTCAAGGCCGACGGGCTGGCGACGATCTTCATCACCCACAAGCTGCACGAGGCGGTCTCGCTCGGCGACCGCATCTCGGTGCTGCGGCGGGGTCAGATGGTCGGCACCCTGAACGCCGACGCGGTCGGCTCGACCCCGCCCGACAAGCTCGAGGAGATCGTCATCGAGATGATGTTCGGCGCCGCCGCCGCCGATCTCTCCGAGGTCGGCGAGCTGCGGGTCGGCGGGGTGGAGGAGGCCGACGCGGCGGCGCCGGCCGGCCCCGCGCGGGTCCTGGGCGAGCCGCTCCTCGAGCTGGTCGGCGTCGCCGCGCCGGGTGTCGGGACCGACCCCGGGATCGCCGACGTCGACCTCGTCGTGCACGAGGGCGAGGTGGTCGGCGTCGCCGGCGTCGACGGCAACGGCCAGCGCGCGCTGGCCGAGGCGATCAGCGGCCAGCGGCGGGCGAGCGGCGGCGAGATCCGCCTCTTCGGCGCCCCGGTCAATCGGCTCAGCGTGCTGAAGCGCGAGAAGCTCGGCCTGCGTTATCTGACCGACGATCGGATCGGCGAAGGGATCGTCGGCAACCTCAGCATCGCGCTGAACCTCTTCTTGAAGCGGATCGGCCAGCCGCCCTACTGGCGCTACGGCAGCGTCCGCAAGCGGGCGATCGACGCCCGCGCGGAAGAGCTCTGCGAGCAGTTCGACGTCCGCGCCCCCGGGGTCGAGACCCGCGCCGGGACCCTCTCCGGCGGCAACATGCAGAAAGTCCTCCTCGCCCGCGAGCTCTCCTTCGGCTCCAAGGTCGTGATCTTCCATAAGCCGACCTACGGGCTGGACCTCAAAACCACGCTCGCGGTGCGGGAGATGATCCGCCAGATGCGCGACGGCAAGGCCGCGCTGGTGATCTCCACCGACCTCGACGAGCTGCTCGAGGTGTCGGACCGGATCGTCGTCCTCTCCCGCGGTCGCCTGGTCGGCGAGGTCGCGCCGGGCCCGGGCGCCGCCGAAGAGATCGGCGGGCTGATGATCGGCGATGTCTCCCTGAGCCTGGCCGGAGCCGAGAGCGCCGCATGAGCACCGTCCCCGGCAACGAACTGCTGACCGAGGTCGAGGTCCCGAACCGCGCCGGCGCCCGTTCCGGCGCGGTCGGCAAAGCGATCGACACGGTGATCCGCTCGCTCGTGCCGGTGCTGCTGGCGCTGGTCGCGGGCGGCGTCCTGCTGCTCATCCTCGGCCACAACCCGTTCGCCTTCTACTCCTCGGTCTGGGAACACGGGGCGCAGAACAAAGCCTGGCAGGAAAGCGCGAAACGGATGGCGCCGCTGCTCCTGATCGCGGTCGGCCTGATCGTCGCCTTCCGCGCGAACATCTGGAACCTCGGCTACAACGGCCAGTTCCTGCTCTCGGCGGCGATCATCTCCGGCCTGGCGCCGTCGCTGGTCAACGACCTGCCGCTGGGGCTCGCCTTCCTCATCCTCTTCCTCGTCGCCGGCGCGGTCGGCGCGATCTGGACGATCGTGCCCGCCCTGCTGAAGGCGTTCTACGAGACGAACGAGATCATCACCACGCTGATGATGTCCTTCATCGGCGTCGGGCTCGCCCAGATCCTGATCAAAGGTCCCTTCCAGGACCCGAGCGTGAACATCGCCCAGACCAAGGTCCTGGAACTCGACAAGATGCTGCCCCATATCCCGGGGACCAAAGTCCACGTCGGGGTGCTGGTCGCGCTGGCGGCAGCGGTCGTGGTCTACCTGGCGATCTCGCGCACCTCGTTCGGTCTCAAGATCGACGTGCTCGGCGCCAACCCGCGCGCCGCCCGTCACGTCGGCATCGGGGTGAAGCAGCTGATCATCACCAGCTTCTTCATCAGCGGCGCGCTGATCGGCGCCGCCGCGGCCGCCGACATCCTCGGCGTCTGGGGCTACATCCGGGCGAACTGGAACCCGGCCTACGGCGACACGGTGATCCCGTTCGTCTTCCTCGCCCGCCTCAACCCGCTGGTCGTGATCCCCTTCATCGCGTTCTTCGCCGTGCTCTCGACCGGGGGCACGTTGGCGACCCAGGAAGTCGGCCTGCCGACCGACTTCCTCCTCGTCCTCGTCGCCCTGATCCTGCTCTTCATGACGGTGATCGAGTTCCTCGGCCGCCGCCGCTCGCTCGGCCAGAGCTACCTGACGACCGGATTGAAGGACGCGTTGCGCCCCCCCGGCTCGAAGAAGAAGGCGCCGCCGACCGAGGTCGAGGAGAAGCCGCGCGAGGTGGTCCGGTGACCAACCTGTTCCACCAGGACGTCCTCACGGCGCTGATCTCGGGCGGCGTGATCGCCGGCATCCCGCTGCTCCTGGCGGCTTGCGGCGAGTCGATCTCGGAGCGCTCCGGGGTGCTCAACCTGGGCCTGGAAGGGATGATGATCATCGGCGCCTACACCGGGTTCGTCGCCGCCTACTACCTCCACTCGACCTGGCTCGGCTTCCTCGGTGGGGCCGGCGGCGGGGTGCTGGCCTGCACCGTGATGATCGTCCTCTGCGTCTGGCTCGGCCTCGACCAGATCGTCGTCGGGATCGCGATCACCCTGGCCGGGGAGGGGATAACCAGCGTGCTCCAGGGGGCCCAGTTCGGTACGACCTACCCGCGCCTCGGGGCGACGCCGACGACCTCGATCCCGCTGCTGCACAAGATCCCGGTGATCGGGCCCGGCCTCTTCGAGCAGAACCTCCTCGTCTATCTCGGCATCATCTTCGCCGTCTTCCTCACCTGGTTCTTCCGGTCGACCTCGGTCGGCCTCAACCTGCGCGCGGCGGGCGAGAAGCCCGAGGCGCTCGATGCCGCCGGCGTCAGCGTCGCCGCCACGCGCAGCTGGGCGGTTCTCTCGACCGGCGCCCTGGCCGGCCTCGGCGGCGGCTTCCTGGCGATCGTCGGGGCGGGGGTCTTCACCCCGTTCATGACCCAGGGCCAGGGGTACATGGCGATCGTGATCTGCATGCTCGGCCGCGGCAAGCCGATCTGGGTCGCCCTCGCCTCGCTGCTCTTCGGCATCTCGCTGTCGATCACGACCGCCCTGCAGCTCGCGGGCATCGAAATTTCGACCGATCTCATAAACATGTTGCCGTTTATCGCGGTGATGGTGGCGCTGGTGCTCTTCGGCCGGCGGTCCTACCTTCCCCCCGCCCTTGCCCTTCCGTACATAAGAGGAGCGCGCTGACATGTCCATAAGCGAGACCGATGGCCGCAACACGAAATCGATCGGCGTCCGTCACAAAACCCTGCGCGAGCAGGTCTTCGATCACCTGCGCGAGGAGATCCTCGCCAGCCGGCTGAAACCGGGCCAGGAGCTGAACGAGCTGGCCCTATCGGGGGAACTCGAAGTCAGCCGCGGCCCGATCCGCGAGGCGCTCAGCCGGCTCGAGAGCGAAGGCCTGGTGAAGGTCGCGCCGCGCCGCGGGGCGATCGTCGCCGAACTGAGCGACGAGGAATTCGTCGAGGCCTACCAGGTGCGCGAGGCGCTGGAGACGCTGGCGATCAGGTTGGCGGTGCCCCGCATCGAAGGAGACGAGCTCGACCGCCTGCGCGCGCTGCACGAGGAAATGACCGAGTTCGTCGCCAAGGACCAGATCCAGGAGTTCTTCGACGCCAATGCCGCCTTCCACCAGCAGATCGTCGACGCCTCCGGCAACGCGAAACTCGGCGAGCACTACCGCCTGCTGATGGCGCAGATGGGCCGTTACCTGCCGCGGTCGCTGACCCTGCGCGGCACGATCGGCTCCTCCCCCACTGAACACGCGGCGATCCTCGCCGCGATCGAAGCCCGCGACCCGGAGGAGGCGTCCCGCCTGCTCGGCAACCACATCGAGATCCCGCAGCGGATCGAGGCGGAAGAAAGCGAGGAATAGTGAACGCGGAGCGCAGCCGAAAGGTCGAGTTCGGAGTCAACCTGAACAACCGGGAGCCGTTGATCGCCCCCGACTACGACCTCCCCGCCCTGCTCGACCTCTCCGAGCGCGTCGAGGGCCTCGGCTTCGACTCCGTCTGGGTCGGCGACAGCCTCTTCTCCAAGCCGCGCTACGAGTCGATCTCGCTGCTCTCGGCGATCTCACAGCGGACCGAGCGGGTGCGCCTCGGCACCGCCTGCCTGATCAGCACCCAGCGCAATCCCCTGGTCCTCTCGATGGAGTGGTCGACGCTCGACCAGATCTCCGGCGGCCGGACGATCTTCGGGCCCTGCATGGGCAGCGCCGAAGTGCGCGTCCGGCAGGAGTACAAGGCGCTCGGCCTGCCCTTCAAGGAGCGGGCGACGATCTTCGAGGAGGGCCTGCACGTCCTCCGCACGCTGTGGACGGAGGGCAAGGTCGACTTCCACGGCGAGTTCTTCGACTACGACGAGATCGCCTTCCACTCGGGCACCGAGATGGTGCCGCTGATGCCGATCCAGCAGCCGCCGCCGACCTGGATCGTCTCCAATCCGCGCCTCATCGACGAGTCCCACGACGAGCGGATGGTGCGGATCATGAAGCGCGCCTGCCGGCGGATCATCGAGTACGGCGACGGCTGGATGACCTGCTGTCGTGCCCAGCACCCGGAGGAGCTGACCGAGCAGATCGGTTATCTGACCGAGGCGGCGCGTGAGCTGGGGAAGGACTTCGCCGACTACGAGGTCGCCTACCAGGTGACGATGAACGTCGGCGACTCGGAGGCGAGCGCCAACGTCGCCTTCGACGAATACATCTCCAAGTACTACCCCGAGCTCTCGCAGAACATGGACCTCTCCAACTGGGGCCCGGTGGGGGAGCCGGAGCAGATCGCCGCCTGGCTGCGCGAGTTCGCCGATCGCGGCGTGACGCACTTCATCTGCCGCTTCGGCGACCTGGACCAGGTCGGCCAGGTGGAGCGATTCGCAAACGAAGTCCTACCCGCGTTCGAACGCGAGATGGCGAGGTGAGTGACGAAATGGCAACTGCCGAGGAGATCCGCAAGGACGCCGAGCTGGTGATCGACGTGTGCATGTCGGTCGAGCCCGAAGACGTGGTGACGATCATCTGCGACAACGAGCACCGGGTGGAAGCCGACGCGCTGGCGGAGGTCGCCGTCGACCGCGGCGCCTGGCCGGTCGTGATGGACAACGAAATGCAGGTCAGGCGCGGGCGCGCCGACACCAGCTTCCCGATGGCGCCGCCGAAGAACCTGGAGCAGGCGATGATCAGCTCCGACGAGATCATCGTCGTCACCAACCTCGAGTGGGCGAACCGCTTCTGCCACGTGCCCGCGATCGGCGAAGCCCTGAAGAACCGGGCGAAGATCTGCTCGGTCGAGCCCGGCATGGGCGGCTGGGGGTTGACCAAAGAGAAGATCCTCAACTCGACCCGGCGCGCCGAAGCGGCGATCGCGGCGCTGGAGGGTAAGAAGCAGTGCCGCGTCACCTCGCCGAAAGGGACCGACGTGACGGTCACGATCGAGGGCCGGCCGGCGCTGGAGGTCACCTCGATCAAGGAGCGTGGCCAGATGATGGGGCCGCTGCCGCTCTGGGCCGAGGTCGCCTTCGCCGCGGTCGAGGACGGGACCGACGGGACCATCGTCGTCGACGGGGTGATGCTGGGGATCGGGCTGCCCGGCCAGGTCACCGAGCCGATCACCTGGAAGATGGAGAAAGGGCACGCCGTCTCGATCGAGGGCGGTGAGGACGCGCGGCGCCTGCGCGAGGTGATCGAGGGCGTCGAGAACGCCGACGTCACCGGCGAGTTCGCCTTCGGCGTCTCCGAGGTCGCCCCGTTCGGCACGCCTTCGGAGAAGGGGCGGGTGGGGACCGTGCACTTCGCCCTCGGCGACAACCACCTCTCCTACCCGGGCGGCAAGAACGTCTCCTCGCTGCACCTGGACGGGGTCATCCTCGACGCGACGCTGCAGATCGTCGACGACGGCACCTACATCGTCAAAGACGGGAAGTGGGCGCTTTGAGCGCAGGCGCGATCAGCGTGGTGCCGCTCGCGGAGGTCGAGACGATCGACCTCCCGGGCGGCAGTTGGAGCCGGATGCTGATCACCGGGTCGACGGTCGGCGGCAACGCCGCCTCGCTCGGGTACTCGGTGTTCCGGCCGGGCACGGAGCTCACCTCGGTGTCCCACGAGACCGAGGAGGTCGCCTACGTCGTCAGCGGCAGCGGGCGCCTCGACACCGACGCGGGCGAGGTCCGCTTCACCGCCGGGGACGCGATCCACATCCCCGCGGTCACCTGGCACGCGGTCGTCAACGACTCGGACGCCGACGTGGTGATGGTCTTCGGCTTCCCCCATCCGGACTACCCGCCGACCGAGAGGCGCGAGGGGTAGGAGCGATGGCGGCGACGGCGGGAGACCGGCAGATCAGGGACCTCCGCGCGGAAGTCGCCTGGGCCTGTCGGATCCTGGCCGAGCACGGCTATCGCGACCTGACCCTCGGGCACGTCAGCGCCCGCGACCCGGGCGACCCCGGACGCATCTGGATCAAGCGGCGTGGCCTCACCCTCGCCGAGATCGAGCCCGAGGACGTGATCGCGGTCGACCTCGACTCCCACCCGGAGAGCGCGACGCCGGAGATGCACCTGGAGACCGTCCTCCACACCGAGGTCTACCGGCGGCGCGAGGACGTCACCGCCGTCGCCCACGGGCACCCGCCGTACTCCACCGCCCTCGGCGCCACCGACTCCCCGCTGCTCACCCTGACCCACGACGCGGTCCTCTTCGACCGCGGGATCGCCACCTTCGAGAACGCCGACCTGATCACCGAGGTGAGCCAGGCCGAACAGGTGGCCGATGCGCTCGGTGACCACAGCGCGGTGCTGATGCGCAACCACGGCGTGCTGGTCGCCGGCGCCGACATCCGCTGGCTGGTGCTGACCGCGGTGACCCTGGAGCGGGCGGTGATGCTGCAGTCGATCGCGGTGACCCTGGGCAGCCCGCGCCCGATCGAAGACGGGTTGCTCGGCGACCTCAACCGGCGTAAGTACGACGACTATCTCGTCAACGAATACTGGGAAGCCTGGGTGCGCGAACTGCGCCGCGGCGGCATCGGGATCAAGGAGGACTAGGGATGGCCGACGCGCGGTTGACCATCACCGTCAACGGCGTCGCTCGCGAGCTGACCGTGCCCGAGCACGAGCTGCTGCTCGACACCCTGCGTGATCGGCTCGGGCTGAAGGGCGCGAAGCGCTCGTGCGACGTCCAGGTCTGCGGTGTGTGCACGGTCCTGGTCGACGGCGAGCCGGTCAGTGCCTGCACCTTCCTGACTGCCGACGCCGCGGGTCGGGAGGTGCTGACGATCGAGGGGTTCGCCGAGAGCGAGGAGTTCGCCGAGTTCGAGCGCGCCTTCGCCGATCGCGCCGCGGTCCAGTGCGGCTTCTGCACCGGCGGCTTCGTGCTGACCCTGAAGGCGCTGCGCGACGCCGGCGAGCTGAACGACCGCGAGGACATCATCGCCGGCCTCGACGGCAACGTCTGCCGTTGCACCGGCTACAAGTCGATCGTCGAAGCCGCCGAAGCGATCGCCGCGGGGGGTTCGGCGTGAGCGTCGGGGCGGCGACCGGGGTGACGCCGGAGCGGGTCGGCAGGTCCGACCGTCGCAAGGACCTCGGCGAGAAGATCCGCGGCAAGGCCGAGTTCACCGGTGATCTCGAGGTCCCACGGATGCTGCACGGCAAGGTGCTGCGCGCGGAGCTGCCGCACGCCCGGATCGTCTCGATCGACACGTCGGCGGCCGCGGCGATGGACGGCGTGGTCGCGGTGCTGGTCGGCAGCGAGCTCGGCGAGTTCAACCCGCGCTGGGGGCACGCGATCAAAGACCGCCCGATCCTGGCGATCGATCGGGTCCGCTTCCAGGGGGAGCCGGTGGCCGCCGTCGCCGCTGTCGACGAGGAGACGGCCGAGGCGGCGGTGCGCCGGATCGCGGTCGAGTATGAGGCGCTCGAGGTGGTGGACACGGTCGCTGCGGCGACCGCCGCCGACGCCCCGCTGATCCACGCGGAGACGGTCGAGCCGGGTCTCTTCCACGGCCTCGGCGATCTCCCCGAGGAGGAAGGCAACGTCTGTTACCGCTACCGGCTCGACGCGGGCTCGGTGGAGCTCGACGAGGCCGAAGCCGAGCTGACGGTGGAAGGCGAGTACGAGTTCCCCGCCGTCTACCAGTACGCGATGGAAACCCACACCGTGATCGCCGACTTCGGCGACGGGGAGGTGACGCTGTGGGCTTCCTGCCAGCACCCGTTCCTGGTGCGGGCGGAGATCGCCGACCTGTTCCGGCTGCCGATCGGCCGGGTGCGGGTGATCGTGCCCTACCTCGGCGGCGGCTTCGGCTCCAAGAGCTACACGAAGATGGAGCCGCTGACGACGGCGCTGGCCTGGAAGGCCGGCCGGCCGGTGCGGATCCAGAACCGGGTCGACGAGTCGATGCTCACCACCCGCCGCCACGGGATGCGCTGCCGGATGCGGACCACCGCGACGGCGGACGGTCGGCTGGTCTCGCGCAACGTGCGGCTCTGGCTCGACACCGGCGCCTACGCCGACAACGGCCCGCGCGTCTGCGCGACGGCTGGCGATGCGGCCCCCGGGCCGTACCGCTGGGACGCGGTCAGCGTCGACGCCAACTGCGTCTACACCAACACCTCGCCAGCCGGCTCCTACCGCGCCTTCGGCGCCGTCCACACCCAGTGGATCGGCGAGATGCAGATCGACGAGCTGGCCCGCAAGGCGGGCCTCGACCCCCTGGAGATGCGCCGCCGCAACCTGCTGAAGCCGGGAGAACCGGTCCGCCCGGACGGCACCGGCAAGCCGCTCGACGCGGACCTGATCGGTGACGTCGAAAGGGCCGCCGCGGCGGTCGGCTGGGACGAGCCCCGCTCCGACTCGGTCGGGCGCGGCGTCTCGGTGGGGCTCCTCGCCGCCGGCGCCCACCCGGTCTCCCGGGCGAGCGTGCGGATGGAGGCCGACGGCAGCGTCGAGGTCAACGTCGGCACCACCGAAATGGGACAGGGGGCGCGCACGGTGATGGCGCAGATCGCCGCCCAGGAGCTCGACATCGACCTCGACCGGGTGACCGTCCAGGGGGCCGACACGCGCTTCACCCCTTACGACCGCTCCACCGGAGCGAGCCGCTCGACCACGCTTGCCGGCCTCGCCGTGCAGCGCGCCGCCGCCGACCTGCGCCGGCGGCTGGTCGAGACCGCCGCCTCCCGCTGGGGGGTCGAGCCCGACTCTTTGGCGGTCCGCGACGGAGTCGTCGAGGGGGCGGGGGAGAGGGCCGGCTACGAGCAGCTGATCGAGATGCGCTTCGGGTTCGTCGGCGGCGAGGTGATCGGCGAGGGCGAGGTGCGTCCCGACCGGGGCAGCGGCTCCTACGCCGAGGGCCCGGTGTTCTGGGAGGTTTGCATCGCCGCGGCCCAGGTTCGGGTCGACCCCGAGACCGGCCGGATCGCCGTGGAGCGGATGGCGACGATCGCCGACGTCGGCAAGGCGATCAACCCGCTGCTGGTCGAGCGCCAGGACGAGGGCGCGGTGCTGCAGGGCATCGGCAACGCGCTGTTCGAGGAGATGGTCTTCAGCGGCGGATACCTGACCAACGACACGTTGCTCGACTATCGCGTGCCGCGGATCGAGGACATGCCCGCGGCGATGCGGGGAATCATCGTCGAGAACGGTGACGGGCCCGGCCCCTACGGGGCGAAGGGCTGCGGCGAGGGTGCGCAGGCGGCGACGCCCGCGGCGCTGGCGACCGCCCTGGCGGACGCCGGGGTGCCGATGAACGAGCTTCCGCTAACGCCGGAACGGGTGTGGCGACGGATAAACGAACTCAAGGAGGGCGAACGAGGATGAGCGAGGTCAAGCGTGCGGCGGTGGTCGGGACCGGGACGATGGGTCCGGGAATGGGCGCGGTGCTGGAGCGGGCGGGCATCGAGGTGCGGCTCTTCGACGTCTCCACCGCGGCGCTCGAGAAAGCGAAGGGGATGGTCGAGATGGCGCGCGGCGTCCTCGACCGGCTCGGCACCGACTCCAGCCCGGGCGGCTCGATCGCCTTCCACGACGACCTTGCGGAGGCGCTCGCCGACGTCGACTTCGTGCTCGAGGCGGCGCCGGAGAAACTCGAGCTGAAGCAGCAGATCTTCGGTGAATTCGAGCAGCACGCGCCGGCGACCGCGATCCTCAGCTCCAACACCTCGGGGATCCCGGTGACGAAGATCGCCGCCGACCTCGATCACCCGGGGCGGGTCATCGGGATGCACTGGTCGAACCCGCCGCACCTGATCCCGATGATCGAGGTGATCCCCGGTGAGCGCACCGACGCCGCCACGGTCGAGGCCGCCGAAGGCCTGATCGCCAAGGTCGGCTATCACCCGAGCCGTCTCCGCAAGGAGGTCCCGGGCTTCGTCGAGAACCGGGTCCTCTACGCGATCATGCGGGAGTGCCTGGCGCTGGTCGACGAGGGCGTGATCGACGCCGAGGGCCTCGACCTGAACGTCAAGTGGGGCATCGGCTACAAGCTCGCGGTGATCCCGCCGATGCAGCTGCTCGACGTCGCCGGGCTCGATATCTACGAGAACGTGGCGAGCTACCTGAACGCCGACATCTCGACTGAGTCGGGCGTCTCGGAGACGGTCACGAAGCTGACCGGCGAAGGCAAGCTCGGGCTGAAGACCGGCGGCGGACTCTTCTCCTACTCGGACGAAGAACTTGCGGAGCTGCCGAAAAGGCGCGCGGCCGCGCTGGTCGCGGTGCGCAAGACCCTGAACGAACAAGCGGTCTGAGAGGAGGCGGCGATGGGCGTCGAACGAGTGTGGTTGCTGGACAGTGGCAGCCTGGTCATCGACCAGTCCCACATCACCTGGAACATCGGTTGCGGCACGCCGGTGCGCTTCCCCGTGTACAGCGTGCTGATCGAGCACGACCGGGGGCTCTTCCTCTTCGACTCCGGCTTCGACAAGGGCACGGTGGAAGAGTTCCTGCCCTTCGAGCTGCCCGAGCAGACCGACGAGCAGACGCTGCCGGCGCAACTCGATCGGTGCGGGTTCAAGCCTGCGGACGTGACCGCGATCTTCAACTCGCACCTCCACTTCGACCACTGCGGCGGCCAGCGCCACCTGCCGGATGCGCCCACCTGGGTCGGCAAGGAGGAGCTGCGCCACGCGCTCGTGCCGGAGTCCTTCGAGCGGCTGGGCTACGCCGACAAGGTCTTCCACAAGCCCGACTCCGAGTACCGCTGGCTGGAGGACGAGGTGGTCGAGCCGGCACCGGGGATCAGGTTGATGCGGACGCCCGGCCACACGGTCGAGCACTACTCGCTGATCCTTGAGAAACCCGACCGCGCGCCGCTCTTCTTCTGCGCCGACGTGACCTACACCCAGGAAAGCTGGGACAAAGAGCTGATCGCGGGCTTCCACCACGATCCGAGCGCCAACGTCGCCTCGCTGAGGCGGGTGAAAGCGCTCGCCGCCCGCATCGACGCCGAGGTCTTCCTCACCCACGACATGAACGCCTGGGACGGCTACAAACACGCCCCCGACCACTACTGACCGCCATGTTGATGGGCCGAAAACTCCAGACATGGTTGAGTTTTCGGCCCGTCAACATGGAGGGCGCACGTCTCTGTGCCCTTAGGCGCCGCGGGACTCGGCCAGGGCCTCGCGCAGGGTCCGGCCGGCGATCACGCCGACCAGGTGACGCTTGTAGTCGACCGATCCGTTGGCGTCCTCCACCGGATCGGCGGCGTCGGCCGCGAGGTCGGCGACCTCGGCCAGGGCGCCCTCCAGGTCGTCGGCCTCGCGGCCGTTCAGGAGCACCTCGGCGCGCTCGACCCGGCTCGGCCGGTTGCCGGCCGAGCCGACCGCGAGCCGCACGTCGGCGAGGCGCGAGCCGTCGCGGCGCAGGTGGGCGGCGACCGTGATCGCCGGGCGCTCGGTCAGCACGAACTTGCGGTGCACGATCGCCGCGCCCGGTGCCGGCGCCGGCACCAGGACGCCGGCGAGCAGCTCGCCGTCGACCAGGGCGTTTTCGAACGGCCCGGTGGTGAAGGACGCGAGCGGGATCTCGCGCCGTTCGTCGGCGCCCCGGCGGGCTTCGAGGCGCGCCCCGGCGGCAAGCAGGTAGGTGGCCGGGTCGGAGTGGGGGTCGCCGAAGCAGAGGTTGCCACCGATCGAGCCCATCGTCCGCACCCGCAGGTTGCCGACCCCGCGCTCCATCGTGGCCAGCGAGCCCCACTGCTCGCGGACGAGCGGATGGCGCTCGATCGAGCGGTGGGTCTCGGCGGCCCCGATGCGCAGCTCGCCGTCGCGGCGTTCGATCCCGAACAGGTCCCCGATCCCCTTGAGGTCGATCAGGTGCGGATATTCGGCGAAGCCGAGCTTGAAGAGGAGGAAGAGCTCGGTCCCGCCCGCGTAGACGACGGCGTCCTCGCCGTAGGTTTCGAGCAGCTCGGTGGCCCCGGCGAGGCTCGCGGGCCGGTGGCGGTCGAATGCCGGCAGGACGGTCATCCGGTCACGACCTCGGGCTCACGCACTCGCGTCTCCTCGTCGCCGCCCGCCGAAGGCGCGCCGGATCCTGCCCCAGAGGACGCCGAGCATCAGCCGCACCCCGTTGATCGGCTTCGGCTCGCCCGGCGTGGACGCCGGGGCGCCTCCGTCGACTGTCCCGCCGGGGCCGTCGAAGCGGGAGGCGAGGCAGTTCGCCATGTCGCCGACGATCCGGTCGGCGACTTCGTCGATCATTCCCTGCGCCATCTGGGCGGCGCGCCCACTGAGGTCGACCTCGGTGACGGTCTCCACCTGCGACCCGGCGCCACCCTCGCTGACCGTCATCGTCATCTGGGCGCGCGCATTGCCCTGGCCGCGCTGCTCGCGCAGGTCCGCCTCGAGCACGGCGCGGCGCGCGGCGTCGTCGGCCTCGCCGATCCGGACCTTGCCGCCGTAGGTCATCCGCATCGGTCCCAGTTTCACCGCGATTTTCGCCGGGTGGGCGCCGTCGGGGTCGGCGGGCCCGATCTCCCCGCCGGGGACGCAGGAGCCGACTCGCTCGAGGTCGATCAGCAGCGCGTAGGCCTCCACCGGCGGGGCCGGGATCTCGAAGCGCTTCTCGATCCTCACCGACTGGCCCCTCTATACGCCCCCATATCTCCCATTCCGTCGCCGATCTCTCGTTGACTGTTGACAATCGGCAGCCTACACAATAGAAACGCTGCTGCGCAAACAAAAGGGCTTGCGCCGCGGCGCGACACGGCACGTGGGCGGCCAGAGAGCAGCTGGGACAAGGAGGTGAGCGTGATGAAGCTCGAAGATCGCGTCGCGATCGTGACCGGCGGCGCCCGCGGCATCGGTGCCGCCATCGCCCGCAAGCTGGACGCCGAGGGCGCGACCGTCGCCGTCGCCGACATCAACCTCGCCGGCGCCGAGGAGGCGGCGGGAGGGCTGGAGCGGGGGACCGCGGTCGAGGTCGACGTTGCCGATCCCGACTCGGTGGACGCGATGGTGGCTTCGGTCCTGGACGCGCACGGCCGCGTCGACGTGCTCGTCAACGATGCCGCCATCGTGCCGTTCATCCCGTGGGCCGAGGTCGACCTCGGGCACTGGCGCAAGCTGATCGACACCAACCTCACCGGCGTCTACCTCTGCACCCGGGCGGTCTGGGCGCCGATGCGCGACGCGGGCTACGGGCGGATCGTCAACATCGCCTCCAACACCTTCCTGGCGGGGACGCCGAACATGGCGGCCTACGTTGCCGCCAAGGGCGGGGTCGTCGGCTTCACCCGGGCGCTGGCGACCGAGGTCGGGGCCGACGGCATCACCGTCAACGCCGTCGCCCCCGGCCTCACCGCCAGCGAGGGCGTGCTCGAAAGCCCGCATAAGGACGCGTTCGACTTCGTCCAGAGCCTGCAGGCGATCCCGCGTCGCGGTGAGCCCGACGACATCGCGCCGACCGTCGCCTTCCTCTGCTCGGAGGAAGCGGCCTGGGTGACCGGCCAGCTGATCGCCGTCGACGGCGGCCACACCCGCAACTGATGGCGGCGATCGAGTTGGCAAAGGGGGAGGACCTCTGCTGGATCCCGGCCACCGAGCTGGCGCGTCTGGTGCGCGAGCGCGAGGTGTCGCCGAGCGAGATCGCGGAGGCCGCGATCGCCCGCATCGAACGTGTCAACCCGGCGCTGAACGCGATCATCGAGTGGGACCCGGAGGCGATCCGGGCGCGTGCCCGCCGGTTGACCGAGGAGCTGGACGGCGGTGGCGAGCCGGGTCCGCTGCACGGTGTCCCCTTCACCCTGAAGGAGGCCTGTCGGGTCGAGGGAACGGTGGAGACGCTCGGGCTGGTGCCGTTGAAGGGGGCCACCTCGAGTGAGACCGAGACCTTCGCTCGCCGCATGTTCGAGGCGGGCGGGCTCTTCCTCGGCAAGACCAATATGGCCGAGGCCGGCTACTGCGGGTCGTCCACCAACCACGTCTACGGCCCCACCCACAACGCCTGGAAGCAGGGGGTGAGCGCGGGCGGCTCGAGCGCGGGCGCGGCAGCGGGCGTCGCCGCCGGGCTCGGCCAGCTGGCCGAGGGCTCCGACGGTGCCGGCTCGGTGCGGATCC
Source organism: Actinomycetota bacterium (assembly GCA_018268415.1). Classification (GTDB taxonomy): domain Bacteria; phylum Actinomycetota; class Thermoleophilia; order Solirubrobacterales; family 70-9; genus VAYN01. Next base: position 33,260 of record JAFDWO010000141.1, read on the forward strand.
CGGCGGCGCTGAACGGCGTGGTCGGGCTCAAACCCGGTCTCGGCCGCATCCCTCACACGATCGTGCCGGCCCGCTTCGAGACCTTCCTCGGTTATGGGACGATCGCCCGTACGGTCGCCGACGCGGCGCTGATGCTCGACGTCCTCGCCCACCCCGACCCGAGCGACCCCCTGTCCCTGCCCGACGACGGCAGCCGGTTCCTTGCCGCCGCCGGCGAGGAGCTCGGGAGCCTGCGGGTGGCCTGGTCGCCGGACCTCGGCTTCGAGCGGGAAGTCGACCCCGAGGTTGCCGCGATCTGTGAGCGGGCGGCGGGCGCCTTCGCCGAGCTCGGCTGCGAGGTGGTGGAGGCCGACCCCGGCTGGGACAACCCCGAAGAGGCGATGTGGGAGGGGATCTGGAAGCCCGCCTACGCGACGATGGTCGACCTCTTCGACTGGGACGCCTACGCGGGCCAGGTCGACGAGCAGCTCGTGCAGGTGATCCGCGAGGGCGCCGCCACCAGCGCGCTCGACGTCGGGCTGGCGCTGGAAGCGCGCGGGCGCATGTGGGATCGTTTCGCCGCCTTCATGGGCGAGTTCGACCTCCTGGTCAGCCCGACCCTGTCGCGCGGCGCCTTCCCCGCCGACGCCTACTGCCCGCCGGAGCTGGCGGACGAGCCACTGCGCCGGCAGGCCTTGGGTTGGCTGCTCACCTACCCGAACAACATGTTGGGCACCCCGGCGATCTCGGTCCCGGCGGGCTTCGAATCGGCGGGTGTCCCGGTCGGCCTGCAGATCGCCGGCGGGCTGCACGCCGAGGCGCTCGTGATCAGGGCCGCGGCCGCCTTCGAAGCGGCGCGACCTTGGGCCGACCGTCGTCCCGCGGACCCCGAGCCGGCGACGACCCTGGAGGAGGACAGATGAAGGCATTGCGGATCAACGGCCCCGAGCGGCTCGAGCTCGACCGCGGCGCGCCCGAGCCGCGGATCGAGCGTCCGACCGACGCGATCGTCGAGATCACCCGGACGGCGATCTGCGGGGCGGATCTCTTCCCCTACCACGGCCTCACCCCGGGGTTCGAGGCGGGGACGATCCCCGGGCACGAGTGGGTCGGCGTGGTCCGCGAGGTCGGCCCCGAGGTGCGCGGCATCGCGGTCGGCAGCCGGGTCGTCAACACCAGCATGATCTCCGACGGCATCTGCAAGCACTGCCGCTCGGGCCGGCCGATGCAGTGCACGAACCGCGCGCTCTTCGGCTACAGCGGCGTCTACGAGCGCCTCGAGGGCGGGCAGGCGGAGCTCGTGCGGGCGCCGCTCGCCGACCGGTCGCTGTGGCCGATCCCGGAGGGGGTGGCCGACGACGATGCGGTCTTCGTCGCCGACATGCTGCCGACCGGGCTCTCGGCGGTGCGGCGGGCGGGCGTCGGGATCGGTGACGTCGTCGTCATCCTCGGCTGCGGCACGGTGGGGCTGATGGCGACGATGGTGGCCGCGCCGATCGCCCGCCGGGTGATCGCCGTCGACGCGATCGAGGGGCGACGGGCGGAGGCGGCGGCGCTCGGCGCCGAGGCGTTCACCCCGGAGGAGGCGCCGGACGCGGTCGCCGCGGCCACCCGCGGGCTCGGCGCGGATGCGGTGATCGAGGCGGCCGGGGCGAAGGCCGCGCTCGATGCCGCCTTCTCGCTGGTCCGCGGGCGGGGCACGGTCTGCGTGGTCGGCGCGCACTTCGAGCCTGACTATCCGCTGGGGGCGGGGCGGATGTTCGAGGGCGAGCTGACCCTTCGCTTCGCGATGGGGGATCCGCTCAACGACCGCGAGGCGCTGCTGGCGATGATCGCCGACGAGCGCCTGCGGCCGTCGCGGTTGATCAGCCACCGCTTCGCGCTCGAGCAGGGTCCCGAGGCGTACGCGTTGTTCGACCGACGAGAAGCGATGAAGGTGGTGCTGACCAACGATGTCCGCTGAGCCCGGCGCCCTGGTGGCCGAGGCCGACGGGCAGATCGTCCTCGTCGTCGACGGCGACCCGGGCGACGCCGACGCGATCCGCGAGGCCGCCCGGGCGGCGGGCGGCCGTGGCGCCCGGCTCCTGGTGCTCCTGGTCCCGGTCACGGTACTCGACTGGGCGCACCTCGAATTCGGCGACGACCCCGAGCTGGTGCGCCAGGAAATCGAGTGGGACCAGTGGCGCGCGACGACGCGGATGCTCGACGCGGCGGGCGTCCCCGCCGGGTACCGCATGCGACGCATGCGCTCCCGCTGGGCGGTTGCCGACGTGACCTCCACCCCCGACGGCTGCGAGGCCCTGATCGTCTCCACCTCGAGCCGCTTCGTGCGCGGGCGCCTGGCGATCCTGGCCCGACGGTCGCGGATCAGCCTGAGATTGCTTCGGTAGGAAGCTGCGGATCGGGTACCCGGCGGATGTCACGGCGGCCGCGACACGGTCGTCTATCCCAATAGGAGGACCACTCGACCTCAGCATGACCGGGGACCGAAAACGCCGACTCGAGGAGCTGTTCCGATCCGAATCGGATCGGCTCTTCGGCATCGCCTATCGGATGCTCGGCAGAGTCGGTGAAGCCGAGGAAGTGGTGCAGGATTCGTTCGTCCGATATCAGCGGGTCGACCCGGAGGAGGTGCGCGAGCCGGGTGCGCTCCTCACCACGATCGCGACCCGACTCAGCATCGATCGGCTGAAGTCGGCTCGGGTCGCGCGCGAGGACTACGTCGGCGCCTGGCTGCCCGAGCCGCTCCTGGTCGACGACACCGATGTCGCCGCGGAGGCCGAGCAGGCCGACTCGATCTCGATGGCATTCCTGGTCCTGCTGGAGAGCCTCTCCCCGCTGGAGCGCGCGGTCTTCCTTTTGCGTGAGGCGTTCGACTACGACTACGCGGCGATCGGCGAGATCGTCGAGCGGACGCCCGAGAACTGCCGGCAGCTCGCACTACGCGCCCGCCGACAGGTCGACGAGCGGCGCCCGCGCTTCGAGACGTCGCGCCAGGAGCGCGAGGACATCGTGAGCCGCTTCTTCGCGGCGGCGCAGGAGGGAGACTCCGACGCGCTGCTCGAGCTCCTGGCCGCCGACGCGGTGCTGTACGGGGACGGCGGTGGCAAGGCGCCCGCGCTGGGCGCCCCGCTTCACGGCCGCGAGCGGGTCGCGCGGGCGCTGGTCGCGCTGCTCCGCACGGCCTCCGAGGTGGGTGCCCGGCTCGAGCCGATCTGGGTGAACGGCCAGCCGGGCACCAGGTTCCTCGGCCCGGACGGCGCCCTGATCAACGTGGTCGCCGTCGATGTGCTGGACGGCCGGGTGCAGGCGGTGCGCTCGGTCGTCAATCCGGAGAAGCTCGGTCACCTCGGGCCGCTCGCCGACGTCAGGGCCTTGCTCGGCGCTCGCCGCTCGTGATCCGCATCCAGCGCTCGTCACGCCGCGGCCCGGTCGCTCGTCATCCCTGATGAAGGCAAAAGTCAGGAGGCAAAGATGAGCAAGCAGGTCCCCGAGCAGAGAATCGTCGTGATCGGTGGTGGCTACGCGGGAGCCCTGGCGGCGGTGCGGCTCGCCGGACGCGCGCGCGGCCGGGGCGCCGTCACGCTGATCGACCCGCGCACCGAGCTGGTCCAACGGCTCCGGCTGCACCAGCTCGCCGTCGGCCGGCGGGTTCGCGGCTTCGATCTGGCGCGACTCACCGGCCGGCGGGTTCAGAACGTCTGCGCTCGCGCGGTCGCCGTCGATCCGGATCGCGGCTCGATCGCCGTCGAGCGCAACGGGAAGCTCTCCGAGGTCCCCTTCGACCAGGTGGTGATCGCCGTCGGGAGCGGGATCGACGTCGATTCCGTCCCCGGGGTCGCCGAGCACGCCCACTCGCTCGCCGGCCCGGCCGCCGCGATTCGGTTGCGCGAGGAGCTCCGGTCCCTGCGCGACGGCGCCCGGGTCGCGGTGTGCGGCGCCGGCTTCACCGGGATCGAGCTGGTGAGCGAGCTGGCCGGTGCCCGCCCCGACCTCCGCGTTTCACTCCACACCGCCGGCCGGGTCGGACGCGGTCTCTCCGAGCGCGGCGCCGAGGAGCTGCGGCTCCGGTTGGGACGCCGTGGGGTGGAGCTGGTCGAGGGGGAGGCGGTGAGCGCCGTCGAGGCCGGCGCCCTGGTCCTGGCGGGCGGGGAGGAGGTCGCCGTCGATCTCGCGGTCTGGTGCGGCGGCTTCGCCGCGCAACCGCTCGCCCGCGACAGCGGGCTGCCGGTCGACCCGCGCGGCCTGCTCGCGGTCGACGCGACCCTCCGCTCGGTCGACCACCCGCACGTGATCGGCGCCGGCGACGCGGCGGCGATCCCCGCGTTTCCCAACGGCGCCCGCTACCGGATGACCTGTCAGGCCGGCATGCCCTCCGGCGCCCACGCCGCCGACACCGCGGTCGCGGCGTTGACCGGGAAGGAGCCGCGGCCGTTCGACTTCGGTTACATCCACCAGCCGCTCTCGCTCGGTCGCCGCGACGGGCTGATCCAGTGGGTCGACCGCGCCGACCGACCGAAGGAGAAGGTTTTGGTCGGTCGCCGCGCCGCCCTCTACAAGGAGCTCGTCACCCGCAGCGCGGTGCCGTCGATTCGTTGGGAGCGGCGTTTCCCCGGCGCGCTGCGTTGGCCGTCGGCCACCGCCGCTCCGGGCGTCAGGCCCGAGGCGGCGGTGGCGCGATGACGCGATCGTCGGCGCCGCCGCGCTCCGACCTGGCTACCCGGTCGGACCTCCGGCCACGGTCTGCAGGGTGAGCTCCCGCAGGAACGCCGAGCTCGTGCCGCCCGCCCCGTAGACGCAGATGAGGTAGCTGTGGACGCCGGGCGACACCGGGAAGACGACGTTTTGCGTCACCTGGTCACGCGGGCTCGTCGAGCTGAGGCTGCCGAAGGCCCGGTTTTCGAAGCCCAGGCCCGTGCTCGCGGCACAGGTCTCAGGACTTTCGGCGATCCAGAGGACCGTCGACACCGCCGCCGACGGTTCGGCGAACGACACCGCGGTCTCGGCCATGACCTTCTGGACCCCGTTCGGGACGGTGATCGAGAGCTGGCCGCCCGGGGTGAGATTCGTGGCGACCGAGTTGGGGATGCTCGCGGTCGGGGTGAATTCGAGTGCCTGGGCGACGCGGCCGAGGTAGGTCGCCGATTCCAGCCCGTTCAGCTTCGTCGCTTCGGTGGCGGTGCCGGCGCTGGTGGCGTGGGTCGCGTTGGCGGCACTGTCGGCACCGGTGGCGTGAGCCGCGTTGGTCGCACTCGGAACCGTCCCGAGCGTACCGAGGTTGATCTTCGCCCCGGTCACCGCGCCGTTCTTGATTTTGGCGGAGGTGACGGAGTTGGCCTTGAGCTGCTTCGAGCCGACCGAGTTCTTCGCCAGCCGACTTGCCGCGAAGGCGCTGCCCCCGGCGAGCACGAGGAAGAGCGCCAGCGTCGCGATCACGTTGGAGTAGGTGAGCTTGCTGCGGAAGTGATTCATGGGGTCCTTCCGATTGCGAGATTGGAACGGTAGGTCGAGACGAGCGGCAACCTCTCAGGCGCTTGCTCTCAATGCAACGAGAGAGCCCCGCAGGGTCAGGACCCACCCACTAAAAGGCGAGGCTCCCCGGGCAACCGTCCACATGGCAGTCGCGTCTTGGTCGCGTTTTCGGGCGACGCGGCGCTCGCTGGACTACTTTCGCGCGCGCACGCCGACGCATGTCGGTCCACGTCAACCCAGCAGGGGAGATCAAACAGAGATGAATCGTTGGCTCAGTCAGTACCGCCCGAAGGTGACCGCGACCGCGTTGGTCGTGGGGGCATTGGTCGCGGGTGGGGTGCTCGCCGGTTGTGGCAGCAACAGCAGTGACATTCAGAGCACGGTGGAAAAGCAGGTCGAAAAGGGCAACGAAATGGCCGAAAAGATCGTCAACGAATCGACCAAGCAGGCGCAGAAGGCGATCGACGAAGCCACCAAGGAAGACGGCGGCTCCAAGCAGGCGAAGGAAGCCACGAAGGAGGCCGAAGAAGCGGTCGCGGAAGCCAACGCCAAGGCGAAGAAGGGCATCCAAGAAGGCAAGGAAATGTCCGAAGAAGTGATGAACGAAGTGAACAAGCAGATCGAAGAAGCGACCAAGTAGGGCGCACCTCAACGCAAGGAGAGACGATGGGATTCCTGGACAAGGTCAAGGGCACCGCCAAGCAGGCGGTCAACCCCGGCGGCCAGATGAAGGAGCGCGACAAGATTCAGAAGATCAACGCCTCCGGCGTCGACGCGACCGCCACCGTCGACTCGATGCAGAAGGTCGGCTCGCAGCTCGGCGGCGGCCACCAGATCGACTTCCAGCTGACCGTCCACCCGGCCGGAGCGGTCGACTACAAGGTGGTGACCAGCCAGTCGATGCACGAGCAGACGCTGAAGGGCGTCGAAGAGGGGGCGACGGTCGCGGTCAAGATCGATCCCGACGATCCGCAGTCCCTGCTCGTCTGGGGTGCGGCGAGCTGAGCCCTGGGCCGCAGCGCCCTCAGCCGAGCGCCGAGAGGTAGGCGGCGACCCGCTCGCAGCCGCGCCGCAGTCGACGAAAGTAGGCGGCGCGGCTGAGGTGCAGGGCTTCGGCGACGGCTTCGTGGGTGGCGTTGCGTTCGAGGTAACCGCGCCGCAGCACGGTCTGGGTCAGCTCGTCGCCGGGGGTGTCGCCGAAGGCGTGGTCGACCGCCTCGGTGAGGGTGTCGCGAGCCGAGTCGGAGCGCTCGGCGACGCTCGCCCCGTGGGCCAGCGGGCTCCTCGCCAGGTCGGCCGGCACGCCGAGGTTGCGGAACGCCTCGCGCACCGTCGCCACCGTGATCGTGCGCACGGTCGCCGGCCGCGGCGGCGCGGCCAGGCCGAGCTCGCGGTAGACGTGGGCGTGGAGGGCGGCGAGGACGCCGCCCGGCCCCCAGTCGACGACGTGGCACTCGATCGTCTCCGGGCCGACCCGGGCGTCGAGCTCGGGGACGTGGACGGCGCCCCCGGCCGCGGCGAAGTCGCGCGCGCCGGGCAGCGTCGGGTTGATCGGCAGGTAGCCGTAGCGCGGGCTGTCGGAGGTGGCGGCGAGCAGCCCCGCCATCCCGAGCAGGCCGAAGAGATCAGGGTCGCGATCGGCGGTGACCGCGATCATGTCGCGCCAGATCACCGAGTCGGGACGATCGAGGCGGCGGGCGTGAGCGAGGCGCGGGCCGAGGATCGGGTCGTCGTCGGCGGCCGTCGGCGCCGTCCCGGGGGTGAGGGAGACGGTCAGGCCGCAGAGGCGCTCGTCACGGTCGCGGGCGACGGTGGCGTGGTCGGGCGCCGCCTCGAGGAGCGCCCGTGAGCCCTCCCAGACGACGGCGTGTCGGTGTCCGGCGACGGCGCGGTCGGCCGCCTCGAGGTCCCCGGCCCGCAGCCCGTCGATGCGCAGGCGCGCGGACGCCCGCCAGGAGAAGCCCCAGTGCAAGGCCGGGCTCTCGGCGAGTTCGGCCAGGTCGGTGATCGCCAGCGGTCCCGCGGGGCCTGTCCCGATCGCGTAGAGGTGATCGGCGACGCGCCGGCGCAGCGCCCGTTCGACCAGCGGGTGGTCCCGTCGCAGGCAGGCGCGGATCGCCTCGCGGACCAGCTCGTGGGGGGCGATGCCGAGTCCGCGTGGCTCGATGAAGTCGCGCCCGCAAAGCCACTCCCACTCGGCCTCCGGGTCGGCGCCGAGCAGCGAGTCGACGAGCAGGTCGGGCGTCGTCACCCGGGCGATCGCGGCGATGGCGAGCGTCGCCAGGTGGGGGCCCTGGAGGCGCTCCGCGACCAGGCGGGCGACGAGGTCCTCGTCGAGTCCGGCGCCGCCTCGTCCGGCCCCCGACCCGGAGCGGGCGGCGGTCGCGGCGAGCTCCAAGGCCAGCGGGTTGCCGTGCGCCCAGTCGCGCGCCCGCTCGGCGGCATCGGCGGCGAGCCCGTGGCGGCGGAGCACCTCGGTCGACGCCTGCGGGTCGAGCGGCTCCAGCCCGACCGCCAGGAAGCCGGTCTCCCCGCGCGCGCCCCATTCGGGTCCGGGGGCGCGGCGCGCGCCGATCAGGACCGCGGCGCCCGCCGGCAGGGTCGGGAGGAGGACCCGGCGCACATAGCCGCCGAGTGCCTCGACGTGCTCGAAGCTGTCGAGGACGACCAGCGGGCGCCCGCCGTCGGACGGCGAGCCGAGTGCGTCCTCGAGCTGGTCGGGGACGGGCGCGATATCCCGACCGTCGATCCAGACGATGTCATGGCCGGACGTCCTCGCGGCGCGGTCGCTCGCCTCGCGCAGGAGCGTCGTCTTCCCGATCCCGGCGGGGCCGTGGACGTAGACGGCAGCGACGCGGTCCGACGGTGCCAGCACCGCCTCGATCTGGTCCAGCTCACGGTCGCGCCCCACCAGCACGGGCGCAGGATCTCAGATCCCGGTGCGCTCAGCCCCAGGGCGCCGCGATCACGATCTGCCAGCGCTCGTCGATCTGGTGCAGGACGAGGGTCGCCTTGGTGCCCTGACGGTAGCTCGTGTCGTCGGCGACCACGAGGCGCCAGCTCTGGGTGCAGTGGGCGACGGCCCCGGCGACGATGGTGCGGCCCGGGCTGATCTCGATCTCGTGGCAGCAGCCGATCAGGTCGGCGAGGACGTCGCCGATCGCCTCGTGGCCGGAAACCTCGGTCCCGTCGGCGGTGAGCAGCCTGGCGCTGTCGTCGAAGTGGACGAGCGCGCCGGCAAGATTGCCATCGCGGAGCGCGGCGGCGAAGGCGATCGTCGTCTGCAGGGCCCCGTCCGGGATGGTCGTCGGCGCCGCGAACAGGGCGCTCATCGAGGTCGGCCGAGGGCGGGACCGGGGTCCGCCGCGACTTTCATGTGATTGAGCTTCATCGTGCCTCTTTAGGTTTGTGCCCCGAGGGCGGGGTTTCCTTCCGCTCCTGCAACGTGGGCGAGCCCGGCCTGTCAGGCCCTATCCGCCGCACGCACCGCCGACCCGGCGCCGGGCAGCAACAGCGCCCGCAGGGCGGGCCGTCGCAGGATCGCCTCCGCGACGCGTGAGGGATCCGGCCTATAAGCGCTCGCCTCGATCAGACTTTTCAGCTCCCGAACTTGCATCGACGCACCCTTCGTACCCACTTCGACCATATCTCCTCACTCCTTCGCCGCCGGCTGGAGGCGGCCGGTCCCGGCCGCCTGATTCCCAGAACGAAGAGAAGACCGCTTTGTCAGGGAAGATCGTTTTGGCGGACCCCGGGGCCCCGGACGCCCGCTGAGTTGAGGGCGCCCTGGCGCCCTCAACTCAGCGGGCGAGGCAGGCGGATACGCCCTTGGCCAGGCCTGTGGTCGTCCGCGGCCTCATCCAGCGGGCCAAGGGACGACCGCACCTCACGCCCCCCGGCCTTCCGTCACACGCCCCCGTCGATGGGCCGAAAACTCAAGCAGAGCTTGAGTTTTCGGCCCATCGACACCCGAGCCTGCGCCGTCGCGCGTGGGGCTAGGTCAAGCCCTCAGCCCGCGGTGTCGGCCGCGGTGGCGCGGGGGCGGAGCGTTCCGCCGATGAAGAGCACGGCGATGGCGAGGGCGACCAGGGCGAGGCCGGCGTCGAGGCGGAAGGCGGCGCGGACGCCGTCGACGAAGGGGGGATAGGCGGCGGAGAAGACCGCGGTGGTGAGGCCGAGGCCGATCGAGCCGCCGGCAACCTGCGCCATGTAGAGGACGCCGCCGGCGAGGCTCGTCTGCGAGCTGTCGACGGCGGTGACGCCGGCGGTGGTCGCGGTCGGGGTGAAGGAGCCGACGCCGATTCCGAGCACGACCATCCCCGGAACCAGCGCGCCGTAGCTCGAGGCTTCGCCGACGACGAGGGAGAAGAGGAGCGGGGCGGCGGCCACGCAGGCGGCGCCGAAGACCGCGAGGCGCTTCGCCCCGAGGCGCTCGTAGAGCGGCCCGGCGATGAAGGAGACGAGGGCGAAGGTGGCGAGGAAGGGCAGCATCCCGGCCCCGGCACCGAGCGGCGAGTAGTCGAGGTGTTCCTGCATGAACTGGGGCAGGTAGAGCATCGCCCCGAAGAAGGTCGCGCCGAGGAAGGGGACGGCGACGAAGGAGGCGGCGAAGCGGCGGTTGGAGGCGAGCGCCCGGGGGATGAGCGCGTGGTTGCCCGCGCGGCGCTCGAGCGGCACGAAGGCGGCGACCAGGACCGCCGCCAGCGCCAGCAGGCCGAGCACCCGCGGGTCGCCCCAGCCCCAGTCGGAGGCCTGGTCGAGCCCGATCAGGAGCGCGACGAGCCCGAGCGAGAGCGTCGCGATCCCCGGATAGTCGATCCGCCGCTCGTCCCCACGCGGCTCGGCGACGTGGACCAGCAGGTAGGTGACGAGGACGCCGAAGGCCGCGATCGGCACGTTCAGGAAGAAGATCAGCCGCCACGACGCGAGGTCGGTGAGGAGGCCGCCGACAAGCGGCCCGATCGCGTTGCCGAGGCCCGCGGCGCCGAGAATGATCCCGCCCGCCAGCCCCGCCTTATCCGCCGGCAACAGGGCGAAGGTCATGCCGAGGATCGCCGGCCACATCAGCGCTCCGCCGATCCCCATCAGCGCCCGCGCGGCGATCAGCCAGGTCTCGGTCTGGGCCGCCCCGGCGAGGATCGAGAAGAAGACGAAGATCCCCGCCCCCCAGAAGAAGCAGCGGCGCCGGCCGAAGGTGTCGGCGAGCCGGCCGCCGGTGACGATCAACACCCCGAAGGTCAACGCATACGCGTTGATCACCCACTGGATCGTGTTGACGTCGGTGTCGAACTCGCGCTCCATGGTCGGCAGCGCGACGTTGATCGCGGTGAAGTCGTTGGCGATCACGACCACGGCCATTGCCATCGCGAGGAGGGCGAGCCAGGGCGTCCGGGACGAGGAGGGTGGGTCGGCGCTCACTTCTCCGGCGGCAGGCTACGCGACGCCCCGGCCGGCGCGGCGCCCTCCGGCAAGGTGACGATCGCCACCCTTGCCGGTCAGGTCGGTGTCCATCGCTCCTCCTCCGTCAAGATCTCTTGGATAGTTAAATGACTGATACATTCATTGAATTAGCCAACATCAACGCCAGGAGGTCAATCGATGTCCCTGCTAACCGCCTTGATCCCGACCGCCGACTGGAGCGGCCCCGGCTGGTGGGTCGTCCTCTTCCCGATCGGCTGGTTCGCGTTCTTCTTCCTCGTCTTCTTCCTCTTTCGCCGGGTCGGCTGGTGGGGCTGCGGCTGGGGCCCCGGCTACGGGCCGGGCTACGGCAGGCGCGGCTGGGGCGGACCGACCGACCCGCTCGAGGTGCTCGACCGTCGCTTCGCCGCGGGCGAGATCGATGCCGAGGAGTACCGCAGCCGCCGAGCGACGCTGCGCGACGGCGAGGGCTGACGTCGATCGGCCGAGAACCCGCCTGTGCGGCGGGCTTTCGGCCCGTCGACACGGGGCTAGGTGGCGGGGTCGACGACGGTCCGCAGGAGGCGGAAGTTCTTGCGGCGGGTGGCGGTGAGGATCGCGCGGCGGAAGGTCGGGAAGGCGGCGCGGCCGGTCGCCGCGTCACAGGGCTCGATCGCGTCGACCCGGTACTCCTCGCCGCCGTAGACGACGATGCATCCGCCCGCGGCCTCGACGTTGCGGAACCAGTTGACGTTCTCGCCGTAGGTGAGCTCGGTGACGAAGCCCTCCGGCACCTTCGCCAGGACCACCGGCGTCTCGTAGGTCCGCCCGGAGCGGCGGCCGACGTGGCGGATCAGGGAGAACGGCCCACCGCCCGCGCGCGCCACCCGGATCGTCACCCGGTTGAGCGTGTTCTTCAACACCCACAGGTAGGACTTGCGGAACGAGGCACGCATCGGTCGCACTCTCCTCTCGTCAGGTCACGGGTCGGGCCCGCGCTTGCGATCCGCTATGAGTCTGGCATGAACATCGAAGTCTTCTCCGACGTGGTCTGTCCCTGGTGCTACCTCGGCAAGCGGCGCCTCGAGGCCGCGCTCGAGAGCTTCGACGGTGCGCCCGAAGTCACCTGGCGCGCCTTCCAGCTGCAGCCCGACGCGCCGCGCTTCGGCGAGCCCGGCGCCGGGGAGCTGAGCGTCACCGCCCTGCAGAAGCGCGGCTACCCGCCGGCGCAGATCGAGCAGATGCAGGGACGGCTGACGGCGCTCGCTGCCGCCGAGGGTCTCGACTATGCGCTCGACCGCGCCCACCACGTCAACAGCTTCGACGCCCACCGCCTCGCCAAGGCGGCGGGCCGGCACGGCCGGGCCGACGCGATGGTCGAGCGCCTCTTCCGCGCCCAGCAGGTGGAAGCGCTGCGGGTCGACGACCCGGCGGTGCTGGCGCGGCTCGCCGCCGAGGTCGGCCTCCCGGCGACCACTCCCGCCGAGGACGAGGCGGACGCCGCGGCCGTCGTCGCCGACCTCCAGGAAGGGAGGGCGATCGGGGTGAACGGTGTCCCGTTCTTCGTCCTCGACCGTCGCCTCGCGGTATCCGGGGCCCAGTCGGCCGAGCTGCTCGGCCGTGCCCTTGCCCAGGCGGCGACGGTGCCGGACGGCGGCGCCGCGGACCCCGCGTAGCCCTCCTTCAGATTTCTGCGTCAGACGGGCCGCCGGCGGGCTAGGATCGAAAGCCTCGTCCAAATGCGAAAGGAGCCGTCGTGAACGCCAACCGGGAACTCTGGGAAAAGGGTGACTTCACGCGGATCGCCGCGACGATGCGGGGCAGTGGCGAGGCGCTGGTGGACGGCCTCGGCATCGAGGAGGGGATGGCGGTACTCGACCTCGGCTGCGGCGACGGGACCACCGCGCTGCCCGCCGCGGAGCGCGGTGCCAAGGTGCTCGGCGTCGACATCTCCGCCAAGCTCGTCGCCGCCGGCCAGGCGCGCGCCGCCGCCGCGGGCCTCGACAACGTCAGCTTCCAGCAGGGCGACGCCGCCGAGCTCGCGGAGCTCGCCGACGACTCCTTCGATCTCACCGTGAGCGTCTTCGGTGCGATGTTCGCCCCGCGCCCGTACGACGTCGCCAAGGAGATGGTGCGGGTGACGCGGCCCGGCGGCCGGGTCGTGATGGCCAACTGGATCCCCGGTGACCCGACCCTGGTCGCCCAGATCCTCAAGATCGCCGCCGCCTACTCGCCACCGCCGCCGGACGGGTTCGTCAGCCCGATGACCTGGGGCGTGGAGGACGAGGTGGTCGCCCGCTTCGGTGAGGCGGGCGTCGCCGCCGACCAGGTCGGCTTCGAGCGCGCCACCTGGGTCTTCGACCACGCGGGGGCGCCGGAGGAGCTGGTCGGCCTCTTCCGCGACTACTACGGCCCGACGATGAACGCCTTCGCGGCCGCCGCGGCGGACGGCCGTGAGGGCCTGCTGCAGGCCGAGCTTGATGCGCTCTTCGCCGACCAGAACCGCGGCCAGGACGGTCACACGGAAATCCCCGCCACCTTCCTCCTGGTGAATGTCACGCGTTCCTATCCGTAGGAGGTAGCGAGATGAAGTACATGGTGATCGCACGGCCGGGCCCGTTGCCGCCCAGCCCTGCGCAGTTCGACGCCGCGTTCGAGTGGCTGCGAGCCCAGCTCGACGACGGCACGCTGGATTGTCTGTACGGGTTCCTCGAAGGCGGTGGTCTCGCCATCGCCAACGCCGACTCGCACGCCCAGGCGCTCGACCAGATGGCCGACTATCCGCTCTACGGGATGGTCACCTGGGAGGTGAAGCCGCTGCTCGCCTTCGGCGAAGGCGAAGAGACGATCCGCGCGAAACTGGTCGAGGCCCAGGCCGCGATGGGAGGCGCCGCCTCCTGACCGCTTCGCTCAGGATGGCCCTCGGGACGACCCGCCACAAGGCCCGCGGGTTGTCCCGGAGGCCGTTGTCGGGCGCCTCGGGGCCCCGTCAGCTTCCTTCTGGTGACGGGGCGATCTCACCTCGACCCGCGGCCTGCAGGTCGGCCGGGAGCTTCACGTCCTGCCGGGCGGCCAGTGCTTCGACCGCGATCCGCCAGGCGATGATCGCGTCGCGCTGGCGGCCCTGGGTTTCGGGGAGCCGGCCGAAGTCGCGGCCCGGGATCGCGGCGACCAGCGTGCTGAGGTAGGCGTCCTCGAAGACGAAGGTGTGGGCGTAGGCGCGCTGGACGGCGCGCAGCGGAGTGGGAACGTCGCGCACCGAGGCGATCTGCACCGCGTAGGCGGCGAAGCGGTGCTCCAGCGCGTTCATCCGCCGCGTCGCGACCGCCGCACCGATGCGGCACTCGCGATAGGCGGCGAGGATCGGGTCGGCGCCGTCGAGGAGCTGATTGACGCCGTCGCGGATCGGCTCGACCTGGGCGAGGTAGGACGAGAGCGAGCCCCGCACCTCGCGGGGCTCGCCGGTGGAGCTGGTGCCGCCTCTGCAGCCGACGAGGACGAGCACCGCGCCGGCCAGGAGGAGGCTGAGCGTCCTGCGACTCAATAGCCGTAGCCGCCGCCGGAGCTTTCTTCGCTTTCCTTGGAAGCCGGTTCGGGTTCGCCGGCTTTGCCATGGACCGCCATGCCCTTTTCGTTGAGCACGAACCAGGTGCCTTCGATTTCGTTGCCGTTCGCTTCGCCCGGTGCGTGGTCGGAAGCGTAGGTGTAGAGCGGGTGACCTTCGTAGGTGACCTGCATGGTGCCGTCTTTGCGTTCCGTGGTGCCGAGGGCGGAGGACATCGCCCCCTTTCCGGCCGTTGGCTTGCCGGTCGTCGTCACCGGTGGCCAGAGCGCTTCGCAGGTGGTGTAGCAGTTGGACGTGGTGCCGCTGTCGACCGTGAAGTCGTAGACGGTCAGGCCTTTCGAGTTGACGAGGACGGTGCCGAGGCCCGCGATCTGGGCCGTGCCGATCGTCCCGCCGCCGGAGTTGCTCGCCTTCACCGATTCGCTTTCTCCCCCGCCGGAGCCGCTCTTTTCCGAGCCGCCCGTGGTCGAGCTGCCGCCGCCGCATCCGGCTATCACCAGTGCGCCGAGCACCGCCAGCAGACCCAGCGCCACCGCCATCTTCTTCGAGATCGTTTTCACTTTCGTACCTCCTCGGGGTTGCGACGGGGGGTACGCGGGCCGGGCCCGTCGGGTTCAGCGCGCCCGCTCGATCCCCCGATCGCCGACGCTGACCGCCGGCCCCACGAAGGGACGCTCCCCGTCCGCGGCTAGATGGTTGGTTCCACGGGCCGTTGCGGCCGTCCGAGGTGCGGCGCGGCGGCGTGGCGCCGCATCTCGGGCCGCCACGCCCGTGCGAGGTGCGGGCGAGCGGCGTTGCCGCCCGACCCCGGCCCCCGCACCCGTCCGGGCTGCCTCCCGGGCGCCTCATGGCGCTCCCGGCAGGCCGTGGGCGCCATGAGGCGCCCGGACGGGAAGGATTCGTGGGGAAGGCGGGCACGGGGTCGGGAAGGATTCGTGGGGAAGGCGGGCACGGGGTCGGGAGGGACTCGTGGGGAGGAGGGCACGGGGACGGGAGGGGGTCGTGAAAAAGACGGCACAGGGACGGGAGGAGACACGGGGACGGGAGGAGGGTCGGACCTCCGTGACGGGTATCCCCGAGGGTGGGGTACGCGTGGCGGATCTCGGGTGCCCGGCACCCGAGATCATCCGCGGGGATCCCCGGGCGGCGGGGATCCCCGGGCGGTGGAGGGACCCGGGAGGAGGCGTCGGGGTCCCCGACGCTTCCGTGGTTCGAAATGGGCGTATGGCGACCATCTCGAACCACGGAGACCCCCGACCGGTGGGGGCGGGCCCGAAGGGAGGGTCGCCGGGACGGGCGTCGACCTGCCGTCGACCTGCAACGGCGATCCTCCACGGAGATCCCCGACCGTGGAGAGATCCGGGAGGAAGCGTGGGGTTCCCACGGTCTTCCTCACGGGGGTCCCACCTCGGTGACGGTCCCGTCACCGAGGTGGGACCCCCGTGAGGGATCCGTCGCACCCTCCCGCGGGCCCGCCGTGCCCCCGCCGCCTGCTCCCCACACCCTCGGCCGTCCCCGTCCCCGTCCCCGTCCCCGTCCCCGTCCCCGCCCTCGCCCCCGTCCCCGTCCCCGCCCTCGCCCCCGGCCCCGCCCCCGTCCCCGTCCCCGCCCCCGGCCACGGCCTGCCGGGGCCGTGGACGGGACGGCCGGGTCCCTTCCCGCCATGGGCGACAGCTTCCGGGGCCGCATCCCTTCCCGGAACCCGCCGCTGAAGGGTTTTGGTCCCATGGGGACCAAAACCCTGCAACCGGTGCCGGCTTCAGACGGTCGCGTCCCTTCCCTCGGGCGACAGTTGGAAGAGGCCCCATCCTTCCCGGGCGCCGGGCTTCGCGACCGGGACCCGTGGAATCAGCCATCTAGGCGGCAAGGGCTTCCAGGCGGTCGGCGGCGGTGGCGACGCCGCCCGTCGCCTCGAATCCGGCCTTGATGCCGGCCGCGCCCGCGCGACAGGTGAGCGCCTGGTCGACCGCCGTGGCGAGGCGGGTGGGGGAGAGGCGGCGGCGGCCGACCCGGGTGCCGGCGTCGGCCTCGACCACGTGGGCGGCGACGTCGAGCTGGTCGCGACCCCAGGGCACGACGCAGACCGGCACGCCGAAGGCCAGTGCCTTCTGGGTGATGCCCATGCCGCCGTGGCAGACGACGACGTCGGCCTGGCGGAGGATCGGCACGTGGGGGAGGAAGCGGGCGACGAGCGCGTCACCGGGGTCGCCGAGGTCCGCCGGGTCGACCCCGGCGGTGGTGACGACGACCCGATAGCGGTCGCGCAGGCCGGCGAGCGCGGCGGCGGCGATCGCCCCGTCGTCCTGGAACTCCGAAGAGCAGCCGACCAGGACCAGCGGCCGCTCTCCCGCCGGCAGCTCGACCGCCGTCTCCGGTGCCGGGTCCCAGAGGCTCGGCCCGACCATCACCACGCTCGCCGGCAGCTTCCGCGGATAGTCGAACGGGGTGGCGGTGTAATAGATGGTCAGCGGCGCACGGTGGCGGAATTCGGCGGCGTGGGCCAGCGGCGGCAGGCCGGCGGCGCGGCGCCCGGCGTTGTTGGCGGGCAGGCGCGAGCGGCGGTCGAACCCGGCGGCGAGGATCCCGAGAGCGCGGTCGCGCAGCGGGCCGAGCGGCGCTCCGAGGGGCCGCACCCCGAGCCCGAACGGCGTCCCGTCGGCGGCCGCTTCTTCGATCAGCGAGGGCTGGGAGACGGCCCAGCGCAGGCCTTCCCGCTCGGCCAGCGCCTTGGCGCCGAAGGTGGTCGAGTCGACCAGCACGACGTCGGGCCCGACCTCCTCGAGCGCCGCTTCGAGGTCCGGGACCTCGTGCTTCGCCCGCCGCCGCAGCGTCGCGAAGGAGCGGGCGCCGGAGGTCAGCTGCACGCGCGCCTCGTGGTCGTCGTGGACCACCGCTTCGATCCGCGGCGAGATCGGCGCCGCGGCGAGTCCGGCCGCGCGCACGCTCGCGACGCTCGCCGCGAGAGTCCGCACGTGGACCTCGGCGCCGCGCCGGTGCAGCTCCAGCAGCGGCCCCATCATCGGCGTCAGGTGCCCGCGGGCGGGGGACGTGTAGGCGAGGACCTTCATCGGCGCGCACCCGTGCTGCGCGCCGCCTCGACCAGGGCGCGCATCGCCTCGCGCGTCGCCTCCCGTCCCAACCCTTCGCGCCGGCGCAACAGGTGCCAGACGTAGACGTCGGTGGCGGTCGCGAGCGCGGCGCGACGCTCGCGGCGCTCCCCCCTGGGGAGGCCGTCGAGGTCCGGGGCGAAGACCTCCTCGACCCACTCGTGGTGCGATTTGGTGCCGAGCTCGGTGACCCGGCGCACTACCGGCAGCCGGTCGGCGAGGGCGAGCCAGCGCATCACTTCGTCGCCCATCACCTCGTAGTGGGTGGCGATCGCGCGCACGGCGCCCTCGACGTCGCCGGGCTCGGCGCGACGGGTCGCCTGGGTGGCCTCGACGCCGGCCGCGATCGCCGCCTCGAGGAGCCCCTCCTTGGAGCCGAACTGGCGGATCACCGTGCGCGTACTGACGCCGGCGCGGGCGGCGACCGCCTCGAGCGAAGGGTCGAGCTGCGGGTCGGCGCGGAAGACCTCCTGGGCGGCGTCGAGGATCGCCTCGCGCGTCCGCTCGGTCGTGTCGGCACGCCGCGTCTGTCGATAGGTGCGCGCGGTCATTTCGCGTCACTATACGTGACGCGAAATGACCGACGTCGGCGCTACGCCGCGGTGGGGCGCTCCGCGTCCCCCGTCGTCGCCGGGCGGAGCATCGCGCGGTGCTCGGCGACCTGGGCATCGCGGACCGCCCAGCGCAGCCGCTCGACCAGCTGGGCACCCGCGTGGCCTTCAAGGTGGATCGAGGCCACGTTCTCGCTGTAGATCACCTCGCCGTCGGCTTCCGACGACTCGGTCAGGACCAAAATCTGCGCCATCGCCTTCTCCTCTCGTTGTCGTCGTGAGGAGGGTGGCGCCGAAACCTTGAGCGGAAGTGAAACGACGGTAAAAACTGCGCCTTTCAGCGCACGCGGATGTGGACGCGGGCGCCGGGCCCGGCCCAGGTGGAGGGCGTGGGGGTCTGCGCGACCACCCGCAGCGGCTCGTGGGCACCGTGCGCTCGGCGCACCTTGCCCACCTTGCAGCCCGCCGCGACGATCTCCCGTCGCGCCCGCTTCACCGTGTCGTGCTTCAACCGCGGCACGTGGCAGCCGACGAAGGTGAAGGTCGCGTTGCTGGTCGCCGCGCCCCCCGAGGCGGCGACGTGGATGCGGACCCCGCCGCCTCGCGGCACCGGCGGCGTCACCGCGTCGATCACGTTGGCGGACCGGACTTCGAACGATTGGGCCTTGTGGCCGCCGAACGAGACCCCGCTCACTTCGCTGAAGCCACCGCCGCTGATGTGGACGACGGTGCCGCCGCGGATCGTCCCCTGGTGCGGGGAGAAGCCGACGATCGCCGGGCCGGCGCCGCTGTTCCCGCCCCCGCCGGGCGCGTCGCCCAGTGCCGACACGGCGGCGATCGAGGAAATCGGCAGCAGCGCCGCCACCACCGTCAGGGTGGCGATCAAGGCACGCCGGCCGGGTCTGCGCCAAGGCATCTTCCCTATTAACCCACTCCGGCCCGAGCCGATGCGCTCCGGCGCGCCCGCCGGTCCTCAGCTTGCGTGGTGAGCCCGCTCGGTCCGGCCGCTCAGGTGTAGACCGGGCCGCCGCACTCGACCAGCGTGCCGTCGCCGCCCGCGTCTTCGACGTCCTTGCGGGCGCGTTCCACCGCGTCGTCGCAGTTGTCGGCCTGCACCCGCAGGTGGTGGCGGCGACGCATCGTGCCTTCCTCGTCGGCGGCCCCTTGGACGAAGTAGACGCCGGACTCGGTCAGGTTCTCGATCGTGCGCTTGGTGAACTCGGCGCGAACGGTGACGTTGTAGAGAGCCACCCTCTGATCCTATGCCTCGCGGGCGGCGTCAGGCGGCCGGTGCGGTGTCGCCGGCCAGGCCGAGCTCCTCGGCGCGCGGTTCGAGCGCCGCGATCACGAAGGCGAGGTGCGCGTCGAAATCCTCGCCCAGCTCCGCGGCCCCGAGCCGCATGTCGTCGCGGCTCACGGCGGCGGCGAAGCTCGGCTGCTTCATCTTCTTCTTCACCGACTTCGGGGTCATGCCGGCGATCCCGGTCGGGCGGACGAGGGCGACGGCGGCGATGAAGCCCGACAGCTCGTCGACGGCGAAGAGCGCCTTCGACATCCGCGTCTCCCGCGGCACCCCGAGGTAGGGCGCGTGTCCGGCAACCGCCTCGATCAGCTCCGGCGGATATCCCCGCTCCGCGAAGAGCGCCAGGGCGACGCGCGGGTGTCCGGTCTCCAGATCCGGGTGCTTCTCGTAGTCGAGGTCGTGGAGGATGCCGGTCGCCGCCCACAGCTCGGCGTCCTCGCCGTAGCGCTCCGCATAGGCGCGCATCGCCGCTTCGACCCCGAGCACGTGCCGGCGCAGGGACTCGGACTCGGTCCACTCGCAGAACAGCTCCCAGGCTTCGTCGCGACTCGGCGCGGGCATCGCCACCAGGCTAAAGGACCCGACGACCGGCGTTTGCGAGGATGCCGGGGATGGCGACGCCACCCACCGCACCCGTGGTCGCGACCGGCCTCATCGGCGGTTTCGCGATCGCCCGCGCCGGCGGCCGACGCGAGCTCGGCGGCCTCTTCCTCGCCGCCTGCGGTGGCTGGTCGGCACGCCAATGGAACCGGGCAGGCGGCTCCGGCCTGGCGGTCGGCCTCGGCCTCACCTACGCCGGCGCCTTCGGCATCTCCCACCCCCTGGCGAAACGGATCGGCGCCTGGCCCTCGGTCCTGGCCGTGACCGCGGTCGCATCGGCCGCCGCCGCCCTCGCCGACCGCCGCCAGTAAATCCCACCCGCCGAGACCCCGGTGTTGATGGGCCGAAAACTCAAGACATGGTTGAGTTTTCGGCCCATCAACGTGGGGGTGTGACGGGAAGCCGGCCGGCGCCGCGAGCTGTGCGCGGCGGAAGCCGTCGCCGCGCGGCCGCCGGATCACAGAGAGAACCGTGTCCGGGGCGAAGGCGTGGGAGAGACGTCAGGGTCCCGTGCGCATCGCAGGCCCCGTGACGGGCCGACCTGCACGGGTCACGGGGCGGGGGGCCCATCCCCCTTCCGCTGTTCCTTATGGTCCTGTGGGGACCATAAGGAACAGCGGGGCGATACCGAGGACGGCATCCGTGCGCGTTCCGTGACGGCCGGGATCGCCCCGCACGACTTTGGGGCCCTCAGGGGGACAAAAGTCGTGCGGCGTGTCGGGGCGGCGCTTCCGTCCCTCGTCTCTTCGGGCGCCGGTGGGCAGCCCACCGATCGATCAGCCCCGCTCCCGCCACCATCGAACGATCGCGGGCCAGAAGCGGATCAGGAGGATCGCGGCGACGATGGCGACCAGGACGATGACGCCGGCGCCGCGCAGGGCCTGGTGGAAGAGGAGGCGTTGTCCGAGGGCCGGGGGCACTCATCGATCGTAGGTCGTCGAAAGTGCCGGCCGAGCGGTCCGATATCCGTCCCTGGCGTGAAAGAGCACGTGCTCGGCGCCAGCGACCGCGCCGCCCTGCAGAGCCTGATCCCGCTCGCCAGCGGGCTCGGCGCCGGGACGATCTTCGGCCTCTTCTTCGTCGGCAGGCGCCGCGCCGGCTTCGCCGTCCTCGAATCGATCGCGATCGTCGCCGTGCTGGTCTCGGTCGCGACCACCGCCTACTACGCGATCTCCCTCCTCCACCGCGACGCCGCGATCACCAATCAGGAACTGGTCGAGACCGCCGTCCCGCTCCTCGTCGCCGCCGTCCTGCTGATCCTGATGAGCATCGTGGCCCGGCTGCGGGGGACGACCCAGCGGGTCGCGGTGCTGCTGCCGCTGGTTCTGGTCGCGGTGATCGCCACGATCGAGCTGGCCGGCTCCGGCGTGGCGGTCGAGCCGACCGCGGCGCCGGTCGTCGCCCTCGTCGTCCTCGCGGCGGGAGCGGCCTTCGGCGCTCTCGGGACGGTGATCGACGGGCGGGCGCGCCGCGCGCTGCGGCGCGCCGAGCACGATCGGCTCGCCTTGCTCACGAGCCGCGGGTACGTCATGGCCGAGGGCCGACTGGCGGCCGCGCTGCCGCGCCTCACGGGTGAGGACGCGCCGCCGCCGCTCGACCTCTGGCGCCGCGACGGCCGCTCCTTCGTCGACGGTCCCGGCGCGCTGCGCCTACGGGACGCGGTCGACCGGCGCTGGCAATCGCTGGCCGAGGGCGATGCGCGCGGGCCGCTGGTCGGCGACGGCACCGGCGCCCCGCCCGACCCCGACGAGGAGGGCGGACGTCGCGGGCCCATCGTCCTGCTCGAGGTCGAAGCCGTGGGCGGCCCCCGCCGCGCCGCCGCGCCGGCCGAAGTGCGGCTGGCGACCCTGCGCCCCGGTGCCGAGCCGCCCCGTCACACGGCGACCCGGGCCGTCAACAGCGACGGCCTCTTCGACGTCACGGACCTCGTCGCCTGAGGACCCGCCCCCCGCCCGGACGGCCGGCCCGCAGCAGCTCGTCGGCTTCCGCCGGACTCAGCGCCGCGCCGGGCAGGGCTCCGCCGGCGTCGGCCCGCAGGCCGCCGACGACCAGGGCGAAGAAGCGCCGCCAAGGCGGCTCCGCCCGATCCTGGCCGTAGTCGGCGACGGCCGACACCATCAGCACGGTCATCACCAGGTCGCTGGACTCGACGCCGGCGCGCAGGGCCCCGGCGCGGTGGGCGCGCTCGACGAGCTCGTCGATCTTCGGTCCCAGGCGAGCCCGGGCCTCGTCGACGAACTCGAGCCCCTGTGGAGGCCTCAGCATCAGCTCCCGCAGGCCTCTGTCCCCGGCGGTGAGGGCGATCGTCTCCTCCAGGTAGGTGACGATCCCCA
Organism: Actinomycetota bacterium; assembly: GCA_018268415.1. Taxonomy (GTDB): domain Bacteria; phylum Actinomycetota; class Thermoleophilia; order Solirubrobacterales; family 70-9; genus VAYN01. The sequence continues at coordinate 55,567 of JAFDWO010000141.1, forward strand.
GCCAGGGCTCAGCGGCCGCCGCCGCGCGGTCCATGATCGCGTCCAGGTCCGCCACCCGCTCGCGGAAGAGCGCCTCGAGCAGCTCCTCCTTGTTGGCGAAGCGGCGGTAGGCGGTGCCGACGCCGACCCCTGCCCGGGCGGCGACCTCGTCCAGGGTCGCGTCCAGTCCGGCCTCGGCGAAGACCTCCGCCGCGGCGGCCAGCAGACGGCGCCGGTTCTCCTCGGCATCGCGGCGCAGGGGCTTCTCGGTGGGTGCGTTCTCGGTCATGGCGTGAATCTACCAAGAAGCGGAGACACAAGCTCCGTTTCGTGCTATCTTCGTGAAACCGGAGGACCTATCTCCGCTTAATCCTCGATCGAAAGTGAGCTGCAAGATGAAATCCCCTGTCAACCCGGACCACCGGCGGCGCTGGTGGATCCTCGCGATCCTCGGGCTGGCCCAATTGATGGTCGTGCTCGACACGACGATCGTGAACATCGCCCTTCCCACCGCCCAGAGCGACCTCGGCTTCTCCGATTCGGCCCGGCAATGGCTGGTCACCGCCTACGCGCTCGCCTTCGGCAGCCTCCTCCTGATCGGCGGCCGGATCGGCGACATGTTCGGCCGCAAGCGCGTGATCATCGCCGCCCTCGCGGGCTTCGGCGGCGCCTCCTTCATCGGCGGTCTGGCGCCCAACTTCGAGGTGCTGGTCGGGGCTCGTGCCCTGCAGGGGGCGTTCGGCGCTCTGCTCGCCCCGGCCGCGCTCTCGTTGCTGACGACCACCTTCACCGACCCTGCGGAGCGGGGCAAAGCGTTCGGCATCTACGGCGGCATCGCGGTCGCCGGAGCGGCAATCGGCCTGTTGCTGGGCGGGATCCTGACCGAGTACCTCTCCTGGCGCTGGTGCCTCTACGTGAACATCGGGATCGCCGTGCCCGCGATCTTCGGCGCCGTCGCCCTGCTTTCCGCCGGGCAGCGACGCAGCGGCGTGCGGCTCGACCTGCCGGGGACGGCGACCGCCTCGCTGGGGCTGCTCGCCCTCGTCTACGCCTGCGCGGAAGCGGAGAGCAGGGGCTGGGGCGACTCGCTGATCCTCGGCACCTTCGCGGCCGCGGTCGCCTTGCTTGCCGCATTCGTCTGGATCGAGCGCCGGAGCGCCCATCCGCTGCTGCCGATGCGGGTCGTCCTCGATCGCAACCGCGGTGGCTCCTTTGCCGCCGTCGGGATCGCCGGCGCGGGTGTCTTTGCCGTTCTCCTCTTTCTCACGTTCTACCTGCAGGACGCCCTCGGCTACTCGCCGATCCTCACCGGGCTCGCCTTCCTGCCGATGACGCCGATGACGATGATCAGCTCCAGCCTCGCCAGCATGAGGCTGTTGCCCAGCTTCGGCCCGCGTCCGCTGATCGTCAGCGGGATGCTGCTCTCGGCGGCGTCGATGGTCTGCTTCTCACAGCTCTCGATCGACAGCTCCTACGCGACCGCCGTGCTCCCGGGGCTGCTCCTGATCGGCGCCGGGATGGGGCTGATCTTTGCCCCGGCGCTGGCCACCGCGACCGCCGGGGTCCGCGACGACGACGCCGGCGTCGCCTCGGCGCTGGTCAACACCACCCAGCAGATCGGCGGCTCGGTCGGGACCGCCGTGCTCAGCACCCTCTCGGTCGGCGCCGCCGGCTCCTACCTGGCGAGCCATCCCGCCGGAGCGCAGGCAGCCGCCGCGGCCTCGGTCCACGGATTCTCGGTCGCGTTCTGGTGCGCGGCGGGGATCTTCGCCGCCGGCGCGATCGTCTCGGCCCTCCTGCTGCGCGGCGGGCGCGTCGCGGTCGATCCGGGGGCCGAGCCCCTGCTGGCGCACCAGGCCTAGACGGGCCGATAAGGCGGCATGAGTCGCCGCTCCGAGCGCACGTCGACGGGTGCCGGGCCCCAGGTTCGGCACCCGTTGACCGGTCGGACGCTTCGCCCCAGGGCTAAAGGTCGCGCCCGTTTTTGCCGAAGGCGGGCTTGATGGGATCAAGAAAGGCAATCCTTTTCATCGTGGCCTGCGCGCTCGCGGCCCTCGGTCTGACCGCCTGCGGGGGTGGCGGCTCCTCGAGCTCTGGCGACTCCTCCGGGACCGGCTCGGGGGGCAAGGAAGGCGGCACCCTGCTCGGCGCCTACTCGTCCTTCCCGGACTACCTCGACCCGGCGCTGTCCCACACGCTGGAAGGCTGGACCGCCACCTACGACACCTACATCCCGCTGCTGACCTACGACCACGCCAGTGGCCAGGCGGGCGGCAAGGTGATCCCGGGTCTCGCGACGGCGCTCCCCAAGGTGAGCGACGGCGGCAAGACCTACACGCTGACCCTGCGTAAGGGTCTCAAGTACTCAAACGGCGAACCGGTGGTCGCCAGTGACTTCACCCACTCGCTCGAACGCGCCTTCATCCTCAACTCCGGCGGCTCGCCCTTCTACGAAGGGATCGTCGGCGCGGCCCAGTTCATGAAGTCGAAGAAGGGCGGCATCCCGGGCGTCGAAACCGACGACAAGAGCGGCCGGATCACGATCCACCTGGAAGCGCCGGACGGCAGCTTCGAGTCGGAGCTCGCGCTCCCCTACGTCGCCCTCCTTCCGGCCATGACGCCGAACAAGGACCTCACCGCCGAACCGCCGCCCGCCACCGGTCCCTACGTCATCTCCTCGTCCAAGCCGGGTCGCGGCTGGGAATACGAACGCAACCCGCAGTGGGCGAAGAACAACGAAAAGCTGCTGCCGCAGCTGCCCTCCGGCCACGTCGACAAGATCAAGATCCAGGTGCTGCGCAACCCGCAGACCGAGGTCAACTACGTCGAATCGGGCAAGCTCGACTTCATGGGCAACGAAGTCCCGCCGGACCGCTACCAGGACGTCAAGTCCAAATACGAAGGCAGCCAGTTCCGGGTCGAGCCGACCTTCAGCAACTACTTCTTCTGGATGAACACGACCCAGGCGCCGTTCGACGACGTCAAGGTGCGCCAGGCCGTCAACTACGCGATCGACCCGGCGGCGCTGGAACGGATCTACTCCGGGCGCCTCGAGGGCGGCCAGCAGATCCTGCCGCCCGGCATGCCCGGCTACCAGAAGCTGAACCTCTACCCACACGACATCAAGAAGGCCAAGGAACTGATCGCCGAAGCGAACCCGAGCGACAAGGAAGTCGTCGTCTGGACGAACAACGAACAGCCCTCCGACGACGCCGGCGCCTACTACCAGGGCGTGCTCGAAGAACTCGGCTTCAAGGTCGAACTGAAAGTCCTCTCACCGGACAACTACTTCACCGTGATCACCAACTCCTCGACGCCCGAACTGGACACCGGCTGGGCCAACTGGTACCTCGAATACCCGAGCCCGAACGGCTTCTTCCAGCCGCTGCTGGCCGAAGAATCGATCGCGCCGACGAACGGCACCAACCTGCCGCGCTTCGCCGACCCGAAGCTGAGCAAGAAGATCGCCGAACTGAGCGAAGAACCGGTCGGGCCCCAGCAGGAAGCCGAATACGCCCAGCTCGACAAGGAATTCATGGAACAGGCGCCGCTGGCGCCGTACGGGACGAGCACCGCCTCGACCTTCGTCTCCAGCGCCATCAACCTGGACAAGGTGGTCTTCACGCCGAGCTTCGGCCAGGACCTGGCGAGCTTCGAATTCAAGTAGGGGCGCGGCGGGGGCGGGGGCGAGGGCGCCAAGGGGGAGGACCGATGGTCCCCCTCCCTCACGAACTGCGGGAGGTTCGTCCGGGGGACCATCGGTCCTCCCTCGCGGTGCGGCCCGGCCCGCGGTGACTATCCTCCGGCGCCGATGGCTGATGACGTCGATCGCAAGCTGCTCCGCGTGATGCGGACGCGCGGGCACACGCCGGCGCTGGAGCGTGGCGCCAAGCTGCTCGGCAAGGCCGGGAACAACGGTGCCGGGTGGCTCGTCGCCGGGGCGGCGCTGGCCATCGCCGACAAGCCGCGCCGCTCCGCCTGGGCCGTTGCCGGGGCGCTCGGCCCCGCCGCGATCGGCCTCAACTTCGGCATCAAGCTGATCGCCAAGCGCCCGCGCCCGGTCCTCAAGGGTCTGCCGCCGCTGGGTGGCGCGCCGAGCTCGCTGAGCTTCCCCTCCGCCCACGCGACCTCCTCCTTCGCCGTCGCCACCGCAATGACCCGGATCGACCGCCGCGCCGCCGTCGCCTTCGTCCCCGCCGTCGCCCTCGCCGCCGGGCGTCCCTACCTCGGCATGCACTATCCATCCGACGTCGCGGCCGGGGTGGTGCTGGGCACCGCGCTGGGACTGGTCGTCCCATTGCCCCGCAACGAAGCGCCGTTGCCGACGAAGGCGCCCGCCCCGGACCGGACGGCTCCCGCCCCCGACCCGACGGCGCTCGCCCCCGACCCGTCCGCCCCGGAGGCGGCCACCCCGGGCCCGCCCGCCCAGCCGCCATCCCCGGGGGACGGACGATGAAGGTCGGGATCGTCGGGCTGCCGAACGCGGGCAAGTCGACCCTCTTCAACGCGCTCACCTCGGGCGGCGCGCAGATCGGCAACTACCCGTTCACGACGATCGAGCCGAACGTCGCCGTGGCCCAGGTACCCGACGAACGCCTCGAGGCTGTCGCCCGGACGGTGAAGAGCTCCGAGCTCGTCCCGGCGACCATCGACTTCCACGACATCGCCGGCCTGGTCAAGGGTGCCAGCGAAGGGGAGGGGCTCGGCAATCAGTTCCTCGCCTCGATCCGTGAGACCGACGCGATCTGCCATGTCGTCCGCTGTCACCAGGACGCGGGCGTGGTGCACCCGGACGGGCGGGTCGACCCGATCGCCGACATCGAGACGATCGAGACCGAGCTGATCCTCGCCGATTATGAGCAGACCGAGCGCCGCATTCCGCGGGTCGGCAAGCAGGCGAAGGCCGGGGACAAAGCGGCGCTCGCCGAGCAGGCCTGGCTGGAAGAGGTGAAAGAGGCGCTGGCGGCCGGCAGGCCCGCGCGCTCCGTCCCGGTGCCCGACGCGGCGCCCGACGCGGTCCGCAACCTGGGCGCGATCACCTCGAAGCCGATCCTCTACGTCGCCAACGTCGACGAGGAAACCGCGGAGGTGCCGGAGGGCGTCGCCGCCCACGCGAAGTCGGTCGACGCCGGCGCCGTCGCGGTGAGCGCCCGGATCGAGGGCGAGCTGGCCGAGCTCGACCCCGCCGAAGCAGCGGAGATGCGTGAGTCCTACGGGGTCGAGGGCTCAGGCCTGGCGCGGCTCGTCCGCGCCGCCTACGACCTGCTCGAGCTGATCACCTTCTTCACCGCCGGCGAGGGCAAGGAGGCGGTCGCCCGGCCGCTCCACCGCGGTGCCACGGCGCTCGAGGCCGCCGGGACGATCCACACCGAGATCATGGAAGCGTTCATCAAAGCGGAGGCGATCGGGTGGGCGGAGCTGGTCGAGTACGGCGGCTACGTGGCGGCGCGGGAGAAGGGTGCGCTGCGGGTCGAGGGTCGGGACTACGTGGTGCAGGACGGGGACGTCATCACGATCCGGGTCTAGCGGCCGGGGTGGGAAGCCTCTCGGGGCGCGTGGTAGGTGAGTCGCTCTATACGCCGATTACCTACCACGGGTAAGGGTCGAGGCCCCGCAAGCCGTCGCCCGGAGCGGGGGTGCGGGCAGGGATCAGGGCCCTCGCAGGCCGGCGCCCGGACGCCGAAGGCCCGGGCAGTCTCGTCCACGACCCTGGTGGGCAGTCTCGTCCACGACCCTGGCGGGCCGTGGCCGAGAGGGCCGGCTCCATGGGGAGAGGCAGGGGGTACCGGGCGCGCGCGACGGCCCACACCCCCCTCCGGCTGTTCCTTATGCGGCCATAGACGGCATAAGGGACAGCTGGACTCCCGCCCCGTGCCCGCTCCCGCCCGTGATCCCGAAGGCGCCCGTGGGACCCCCCCGGCGGGGCGAGGGCCCCGTGTCCCCTTCGGCACCGGACCGCCACGGGAGCGTCACCGATCCCCGGCCGGATCGTGACGGGGCCCGGGGAGTAGTCACGGAGACGCCGGGAACTCCACACCTCCTCCCGACTTCTTCATGACCCGCGAAGGCGCGGTCGACCTGACCGGCGCTATAGGTGGGTTAGGTCGACCGCACCCTCCGGGGTCCCTTTGCCCCGTGCCGGAATGCGCCAGGAGGTGCGCCAAGGTGTGACGCTTCCCGGCATCTCGGTCACGACCCTTGCGTCCTGGATCCGACTCCCGGCCATACGTGTCACGTGAGTCCGACCTCCTCCCGTCCCGGTGACCGCTGTCCCTCGCAACCCTCCCCTCCCGCCGGGGCCTCCCTCGGACGGCCGCAGGGGCACGGGCCCTTGCCCGCCCCCTCCCGCCCCCTATTCCACGATCTCCACGACGCCGCTCGGGGCGTCCAGGGCCGCCAGCGTGCGGTGGGCGGCGGCGCCGATCTCGATCCGGGGCGGGTCGGGGGGTGTCGCTTCGTAATAGGTCCCCGGGCCGTAGAACTGGCCGTAACGGAGGACCACACCGATGCCGTCATAGGCGAGGACCTGGGACTCGAGCGCTTCGCGGGACTCGTTGCCGGCGGCGGGGGTCCAGGCGATGCTCTGGGCGAGGAAGCGCTCGGCCCCGGCCGCCCGGGCCGCCGCGACCAGGTTCGCGGTGCCCTCTTCGCGGATCCGCCGGTTGGCTCCGGCCCGCGCGGCGACCGCGGCGGCGTCGTCGGGCAGGTCGGTCAGCTGGTGCATGACCAGGTCGGGGGCGAAGTCGACGACCGCGGCGCGCAGCCCCGCCGCGTCGTAGACGTCGATCACGACCGGCTCGGCACCGAGCCCGCGCACCAGCTCCGCCCTCGTGGCCGAGCGCGTCGTCCCCGCCACCAGGTGGCCCGCCTCGACCAGCATCGGCGTCAGCCGCCGCCCGATCACGCCGCTCGCCCCGGCGAGGAAGATCCTCATCGGCCGACCGTCATTTGCCCACCACCTTCTGGAAGGTCATCCAGGTCGAGTAGCCGCCCAGCGCGACCTCGAGCTGTTCGCCGGTCGCCGTGGTCACGCCGCCGGTCCCGTAGAGCTTCGCTTCGATGATCCGCGGCGAGTAACCGGTCTTCGTGATCACCACTTTCTTGAGCCGCCCGTCGAGCAGGCCCGCCAGCTTTGCGCTGATCTCCGGCCCACTGAAGCGCAGCGTCCAGTCGTGCAGCGGGCAGAGGCTGTCGTAGGGGTCGGGAACGCCGACGAGGTAGGGGATCGCGCTGCCGAAGACGTTCGCGATGCTCTCGGTCTTACCGCCCGAGCAGGCGGAGAAGAGCGTCTCGGCGACCTGCCCTTCGTACATCACCACCTGGCCCTTGGTCTGTTCGGCGGCTTCGTCGGTGGATTTGTACTCCGATTCGAGGCCCTTGTAGACCTGGCTGCGGGTGTCGTTGTAGAGGTCGAAGCCGTCGCCTTCGACCCCGCCGGTGAGGGCGAAGGAGCGCGAGATGATCGCCTGTGCCTTCAGCTCCGCCATCGGCCAGGAGGGCGGTGACTCGTTCGGGATCACGCCCTTCACGTAGGCCTCGAGGGAGAGCGCGTTGACGACGTTGAGTTCGCTCGCGCCGGCGGGGACGACCTCGAGCGCGCCGCGGTAACGGGTGCCGCCGATGTCGATCGTCCCGGCGCCGCCCGCCGCGCGCAGCGTCCCGCCGCAGCGTTTCAGCGGTTTGCCACCGGAGGTCCGTAGGACGACGACGTTGCCGAAGCGATGTGCCTCGTAGCTGCGACTCGGTTCCAGCGCCACCCCGCAGGCGCCGGTGGCTTCGGTGAAGGTGACGTCGCCCGAGGCGGCTTCGAGGAGGACGCGGACGACGTGCGGACCTTCGATCGTGCCGAGGCTCGTCCCCGGGTAGTAGTGGCCGAGGATGAACTTGTAGCCCTTGCCGTGGAGCGCGTAGCCGTAGGCGCCGTAGGCGCTCAGGCCCACCCCGTGGCCGAAGCCGTGCCCTTCGACGATCCAGTTGACCTGGGCCCGGGCGCTCGCGGCGAGCGCCCCGCAGGCGCAGGCGAGCGCCGCGAGCAGCGCGAGGGCGAGGGGGATGGGGCGGCGGCCAGGCGAGGGCATCAGGGAGCGGGCATGCATCACATCAACATGCGCGACGTGGGGGAGTCGCGGCGCCGCCGCTGGGCGGGCGCCGGCGCTACGCTGGGAGCGTCGAGCGCAGGTGAACGCTGAGAGGAGGTCCGAGTTGGCAACGCAGACGGTGAAGCCCACCGATCACAAGATTCTCGTCGCCGGTGAGTGGAGCGAGGGAACCGGTTGGCAGGAGGTCGAGAGCCCCTACGACGGCACCGTGGTCGGGCGTATCGCGACCGCCGACGAAGCGACGGCGATCCGCGCGATCGAGGCTGCGCACCGGGCCTTCGAGACCGCGGACTTCCCGCAGCACGAGCGTGCCGCGGTGCTCGACCGGGCCGCCGCGCTCGTGCGCGAGCGGGTCGACGACCTGGCGCGGACGATCGCCGCCGAGGCGGGCAAGCCGCTGAAGACGGCGACGGTCGAGGCGAGCCGCTGTGTCGACACGCTGACCTTCAGCGCCGTCGAGGCGCGCAAGCTCACCGGCGGCACGGTGCCGATGGACGCCTCGGCCGGTGGCGTCGGCAAGCTCGGCGTGATGCTGCGGGTGCCCTACGGGGTGGTCGGCGCGATCTCGCCCTTCAACTTCCCGCTGAACCTGGTGGCGCACAAGCTCGGCCCGGCGATCGCGGCCGGCAACGCGGTGGTGCTGAAGCCCGCCGGGCAGACGCCGATCACGGCGATCAAGCTGGTCGAGATCCTGAACGAAGCGGGGCTGCCGGAGGGTTGGCTGAACGTCGTCCCCGGCTCCGGCGCGGAAGTCGGCGGCGCGATCGTCGAGCACCCGCTGGTCGGTGCGATCACCTTCACCGGCTCGGCGCCGGTGGGCTGGGGCATCCGCTCGCGGGCGCCGCACAAGAAGGTTAACCTGGAGCTCGGCTCCAACGCCCCGCTGATCGTCAACGAGGACGGCGACTGGGAAGCGGCGGCGGACAAGGCCCAGATCCACGCTTTCGCCCACGCCGGGCAGGTCTGCATCTCGATCCAGCGCATCCTCCTGCACTCCGCGATCGCCGACCGCTTCACCGAGCGCCTCGTCGGCAACGTCGAGGCCCTCAAGGTCGGCGACCCGCTCGACCCAGACACCGACGTCGGCCCGCTGATCAGCCCTGCCGACCGTGATCGGGTCAAGGCCTGGATCGACGAGGCCGTCGCCGCGGGCGCCGAGCTGATCACCGGCGGGGAGTTGGTCGACGAGGGCCGGTGTATCGCCCCGACCCTGCTTCGCGCCGCCCCCAAAGACTCCAAGGTGTGGTGCGAGGAGGTCTTCGGCCCGGTCGCCACGATCGACACCTTCGACGACTTCGCCGCCGGCCTGGCGATGGCGAACGACTCCAAGTTCGGCCTCCAGGCCGGCGTCTTCACCAAGGACCTGGGCCGCGCGATCGAAGCCGGCAAAACCCTCGAGTTCGGCGGCATCATGGTCAACGAAGTCCCCAGTTACCGCGCCGACCAGATGCCCTACGGCGGCGTCAAGGACTCCGGCAACACGCGCGAGGGCCCGGCCTTCGCCGTGTACGAGCTCACCGAGGAGCGCTTCGTCACCCTGCAGGGCTAGCCACCCCAGCGTTCGCACTCTGCCGTAACCGGTACGGCAAAGTGCGAACGCGGAGTGGAAGGGGAAGGGGCGCTGCCGACCGGCGCCGCGGAGGGATGGGCCTGGGGAAGCTGCCGCCCGGGAGGGACGGCGTCTCGGGAAGCTGTCGCCCGTGGGGAACGGGGCCCTTTCCCTCGGGCTGTCGCCCATGGGAAGGGCCCCGGCCCCTCGAGCTGTCGCCCATGGGAAGGGCCCCGGCCCCTCGAGCTGTCGCCCATGGCGGAAAGGGATGCGGCCGTCTCGTCCACGGCCCTGGCAGGCTGTGGCCGTGGCCGAGACGGCCGAGGGTGCGGGGAGCGGGCGGAGAGAAGCACGGAAGGCCCCCGCGGGAGGATGCGGGCGAGCGTGAGGCGGATCCCCCACGGGGCTCCCACGGATCCCGCCGATCCCGGCGTCCGGGGCCGGAGGGTGTCACGGATCCCCCTGATCCCGGCCCCCGGGGGCCGGGAGGTGTGACGGATCCGTCACGGAGGAGGGATCTGGTCACGGAGATGTCGGGAAGGTCGCGAGTGTGACGGGACCCTCACCGGACCGGGACCCCGTCACGGAGACGTAGGGAACTCCACGCCTCCTCCCGTGTTGTCCAACGCTCACGGACGCCTTCCGTACTTTGACCATGCCATGGCAGGGTCAAAGTACGGAAGGCGTTCCCGGGCCTTCTTTCCGGGCCCGGGGACGGACCGAAGGATCCGGAAAGCGTGACGTTCCCGGCGTCTTCGTGACCGATCGGGGCCAGGTGTGGCCTCTCCCGCACGGACCCGTCACGGAAGTCCGACCTCCTCCCGTCCCTGTGTCTCCCCTCATCCCTGTGTCGTCTTTTTCACGACCCCCTCCCATCCCTGTCCCGCCTTTTTCACGACCCCCTCCCGTCCCTATGTCGTCTTCCCCCGCGACCCCCTCCCGTCCCGGGCGCCTCATGGCGCTCACAGCCTGCCAGGAGCGCCATGAGGCGCCCGGGACCATCTCGGACGGGTGCGGGGGCCGGGGGCGGGCCCCCACGCACGCCCCGCGCCGCATCTCGGACGGGCGCCCGGGGCGGGGTCGTACCGTCCCGCCTCGACACCCCGCCCCCTCCGCTGTTCCTTATGCGCCTATGGGGCGCATAAGGAACAGCGGAGGGGTCTCGGCGACGGCGGGGCGTCCGCGCCCATCCTCCGTCCGTCCGCCCACCCGCGGCGGGCGCGCTGAGGCGCGCCCGCCTTGTCGCCGGCTAGCTCTCGTGGGGCCGCGCCATCGCGCGGTGGTCAAGGGCCTCATCCAGCGTCTCGGACGAGACGCCGTGCTCGAGCGCGACCTCGCGGAGGGGGCGGCCGGAGTCGGCGGCGTCCTTGACGATCGCGGCGGCGGCGTCGTAGCCGATGTGGGGGTTGAGGGCGGTAGCCGTGGCGAGCGTCGCCTCGGCGTGGCGCTCGGTCATCTCTTCGTTGGCCTCGAGGCCCGCGACGCACTTCTCGTTGAGCAGGCGCGAGGCGCTTGCGAGGAGCTTGATCGAGCCGAGTAGGTTGCGGGCGATCAGCGGCACCCGCACGTTCAGCTCGAACTGGCCCTGCATGCCGCCGATCGTGATCGCCGCGTCGTTGCCGATCACCTGGGCGGCGACCTGGATGACGACCTCGGGGATCACCGGGTTGACCTTGCCCGGCATGATCGAGGAGCCCTTCTGCAGCTCCGGCAGGCGCAGCTCGGCGAGCCCCGCCCGCGGGCCGGAGCCCATCAGCGCCAGGTCGTTGGCGATCTTGTTGAGCGAGACGGCGTAGACCTTGAGCGCGCCCGACAGCTCGACCAGCGCGTCACGATTGCCCTGCGCCTCGAAGGCGTCGAGGGGGCCGGAGATCTCGAGGCCGGTGTCGGTAGCGAGCTTCTCGCGCACCTTGGCGGCGAACTCCGGGTGGGTGTTCAGGCCGGTGCCGGTGGCGGTGCCGCCGAGCGGGATCTGGCCGACCCGCCGCAGCGTTGCCTCGACCCGCTGCACGCCGAGGCGCACCTGCGCCGCGTAACCACCGAACTCCTGGCCGAGCGTCACCGGGACCGCGTCCATCAGGTGCGTGCGGCCCGCCTTGACGACGTCCTTGAACTCGCTCTCCTTGGCGGCTAGCGCGTCGGCGAGCGCGCCCATCGTGGGCAGCAGGTCGTGCGTCACCTCGTCCAGTGCCGCCAGGTGCACGGCGCTCGGGAAGACGTCGTTCGACGACTGGCCCATGTTCACGTGGTCGTTGGGGTGCGCCCCGTCACCGGCGAGGTTGGCGATCACCTCGTTGGCGTTCATGTTCGACGAGGTGCCCGAGCCGGTCTGGAAGACGTCGATCGGGAACTGGCCGTCGTGCTTGCCCTCGGCGACCGCGCTGCCGGCGGCGGCGATCCGCTCGGCGAGCTCGCCATCGAGCTTGCCCAAGGCGCCGTTCGCTTCCGCCGCGGCGGACTTGATCCGGCCCAGCCAGCGCACCACGGGAACCGGCACGCGCTCGCCGGAAACCGGGAAGTTGTCGACTGCTTTGGTGGTCTCGCCGCCCCAGAGCTGCTTGCCCGAGGTGGTCTCCGCGTCAACGCTCAAGTTTCTGCCTCCATGGTGTCTATGGGGAAATCCGTGAAGCTTTTTGGGGGAGAACGAAGCGTATTGCGCGGGCACCGCCGGGCGCTTGCTCGCGGGCTCCGAGCGCGGTTGCGCGCTCTCGCTCGCGCGCGCTCTCGCGCTCTCGCGCTCAGGCGAGGGCTTCGGCGAACAGGCCGGCCAGGGTCGCCAGCGCGAACAGGATCGCGCAGAGGATCGCCAGGCCGGCGAGGCGCGGGCCGAGATCCGAATGGGCTCTGAGGCTCTGAGCTCTCACTTGATCCTGATCGGTTGTCGCGTCAGACTCGTGAGTCCTGCAACGAGTCGGCCAAAGATCTCTACACCGTTTTATGTAACATCCCGCCGATGCCGACCGTCCGCGAAGCGACCTTCGACCTCTTCCGGGAGCAGGGGATGACGACGATCTTCGGCAACCCGGGTTCCACCGAGCTGCCGATGCTCCGTGACTTCCCGAGCGATTTTCGTTACGTGCTCGGCCTGCAGGAGGCGGTGGTGGTCGGGATGGCCGACGGCTTCGCCCAGGCGAGCGGTCGCACCACGGTGGTCAACCTGCACACCGCCCCGGGGGTCGGCAACGCGATGGGGGCGATCTTCAACGCGCAGGCCAACCACTCGCCGCTGCTGATCACGGCCGGGCAGCAGGCGCGCGCCCAGATCACGCTGCAGGCGAACCTCACCAACCGTGATGCCGCCCGGATGCCGCACCCGCTGGTCAAGTGGAGCTACGAGCCGCCGCGCGCCGAGGACGTGCCGCTGGCCCTGACCCACGGCGCCCACCTCGCCGGACTGGCGCCGCGCGGGCCGGTCTTCGTGTCGCTGCCGATGGACGACTGGGAGGTCGAGGTCGACGCCGCCGACGCCCGCCACGCGATTACCCGCAAGGTGACCGGCCGCGCCGTCGCCGACCCAGCCGCCGTGGCGGCGCTCGCCGCCGAGCTCGACGCGGCGCGCAGCCCCGTCCTCGTCGCCGGCCCCGACGTCGACACGGCCGGCGGCTGGGAGAGCGCCGTGGCCCTCGCCGAGCGCCAGCGCCTCCCGGTCTGGGCCTCGCCCGCGACCGGCGGCGTCCGCCTCGGCTTCCCCGAGGACCACCCGAACTTCCGCGGCGTCCTGCCGCCCGCGATCGGCCCCGTGGGCCAGACGCTCGAGGGCCACGACCTGATCCTCGTCGTCGGCAGCTCGGTCTTTCCGTACTACCCGTACATCCCCGGGCCCCTGCTGCCGGAGGGCGCCCGCCTCGTCGCGATCACCTCCGACCCCGACGAGGCCGTCCGCGCCCCGATGGGCGACGCGATCGTCGCCGACGTCGGCCTGACGCTGGCGGCGCTGGTCGAGGCGGTCCCCGCGTCCGCGCGCCCCGCGCCGGAGCCGAACCCCGGCCCCGGCGACCTCGAGATCACCGACCCGCTCAACGCCTCGACCGTCCACGGCGCCCTCCGCGAGGTCCTCCCGGAGGACGCGATCGTCGTCCTCGAGTCGCCCTCCTCGACGCTCGCGCTGCGCAACCAGCTGCGCCTTTCCCGCCCCGGCTCCTACTACTTCAGCGCCGGCGGCGGCCTCGGCTTCGGCCTCGCCGCGTCGATCGGCGTGCAGATGGCGGAGCCCGACCGGCCCGTCGTCTGCGTCCTCGGCGAGGGCTCCGCCCAGTACGCGATCGCCGGCTTCTGGAGCGCCGTCGCCTACGACGTGCCGGTCACCTTCCTGGTCCTGCGCAACGAGGAGTACGCGATCCTCAAGTGGTTCGCCGAAGTCGAGCAGATCACCGGCGCACCCGGCCTCGACCTGCCGCGGCTCGACGTCGCCGCGGTCGCCGCCGGCTACGGGGTGAGTACGGTGACGGCGACCGACCGCGACAGCGTAGCGGGAGCCCTCGCCGCGGCGCTGGCGTCGTCGAAGCCGGAGCTGGTCGAAGTTCCCGTCGCCCCCGGCATGTCCCTCTTCTAGGGCGATGCCCGGCCCAAGCCCAGCGCCGGCCGCCGGCCGCCGGCCTTCGCGGAGAGCGGGCCGCGGGATGCGGGCGGCGACTGGCGGGGCGCCGTGATGGCGCTCCGCTCCCTCTTCGACCGCGGCCCGGCCGCGCTCACGCCGCCGCCCCGCGATCCGTCCCCGGACCGCGCTCCCGACTCTCTCGCCGGCGGCGTCGCCCAGCCGCTGCGCGGTGAACTGGAGGGCCTCCTCGGCGCCGACCGCGTTCTCGCCCGCCCCGGCGACCTCGTTCGTTACGCCTCCGACGCCAGCCCCTACCGCCGCTTCCCCCGCGCCGTGGTGATGGCGAAGGAGCATGGCGACGTCGCCAAGGTCCTCGCCTTCGGCCGCGCCCAGGGCATCCCGGTCACCTTCCGCGCCGGCGGCACCAGCCTCAACGGCCAGGGGCAGACCGACGGCATCCTGGTCGACGTGCGCCGCCACTTCCGCGGTCTCAAGGTGGAAGACGACGGCGCCGCGGTGCGCGTCGGCGCCGGCACGATCCTCGGCCACGTCAACCGCGTGCTGGCGCCGCTCGGCCGCCGCCTCGGTCCCGACCCGGCGAGCACCGACGTCGCCACCGTCGGCGGCGTCGTCGCCAACAACTCGGGCGGGATGCGCTGCGGGGTGACCAAGGACTCCTACTCGACGCTGCGCTCGTTGACCTTCGTCCTCCCCTCGGGGACGCGGATCGACACCGCCGCTCCCGGCGCCGCCGCCACGTTCGAGGCGGCTGAGCCGGATCTCGCCGCGGGCCTTGCGGCGATCCGCGACGAGATCCGCGCCGACGCCGACCTCACCGCCCGGATCCGCCGCAAGTTCGAGATCAAGAACACGACCGGGTACCGCCTCTGTGCCTTCCTCGACGCGGACGAGCCCCTGGAGATCTTCCGCCGGCTGCTGGTCGGCTCGGAGGGAACGCTCGCCTGGATCCCGGAGGTCGTCTTCGACACGGTCCCGCAGCCCGCCGTCACCACCACTGCCTGGGTCCACTTCCCCGACATCGACGGCGCGATCGCGCCGGTCAACGACCTCGTCGCCAGCGGCGCGACCGCGGTCGAGCTGATGGTCGCCCCGGCCTTGATCACCGCCGCCTGGAACATGGTCGGCGCGCCGCAGGAGTGGAAGGAGCTGGAGCCGACCTCGGCGGCGCTCCTGGTCGAGTACGGCGCCGCAACCCCGGCGGAACTCGACGCGCAGGTGGCGCGGGCGACCGAGCTGCTCGCGCACCACGCGACGATCCGGCCGCTCGACTTCACCCGTGATCCCGGCGAGATCGAGATGGCCTGGCGGGTGCGCGAGGGCCTCCAGGGCCTCGTCGGCCGCCTCCGCCTGCCGGGGACGGCGCTGATCCTCGAGGACGTCTGCGTGCCGCCCGCGCGAATTGCCGAGTGCGCCCGCGACCTCCAGCGCCTCCTCACCGAGCACGGCTTTCTGCCCGGCGTGGCCGGCCACGCCTCGGCCGGGAACCTTCATTTCATGCTGACCCCCGACTTCTCCAAGCCGGAGGACGTCGAGCGCTACCAGGCGTTCATGGAGGCCCTGGTAGCGCTGATCGTCGACAAGTACGACGGCTCGCTGAAAGCCGAGCACGGGACCGGGGTGAACATGGCCCCGTTCGTCGCCCGCGAGTGGGGGGAGAAGGCGGCCGAGCTGATGTGGCGGGTGAAGCGGCTGGCCGACCCCGACGGGGTACTCAGCCCGGGCGTCGTCCTGAACCGGGACCCGACCGCGCACCTGCGGGACCTGAAGACCTCGCCGCCGATCGAGGGCGCGGCGACGACCTGCGTCGAGTGTGGCTTCTGCGAGCCGGTCTGCCCGAGCCGTGATCTGACCACGACGCCGCGCCAGCGGATCGTGCTGCGGCGGGAGATCGCGCGGCAGCCAGACGGCTCGGCCGTGCAGCGGGCGCTGCTCGACGAGCTCGGCTACGCGGCGCTCGACACCTGCGCCGCCGACGGCAGTTGCCAGCTTGCCTGCCCGGTGGGGATCGACACCGGGGCGCTGGTGAAGGAGCTGCGGGCCGCGCGCCACACCGAGCGCGCCGAGCGGGCCGCGCTGGCGGCGGCGAAGCGCTGGGGCGCGGTCGAATCGGCCTCGCGCGCCGCCCTGCGCCTCGGCGGCGGCGCGGCGCGGCGGACCCGCAGGGGCCGGGCGCTCCCGGGGCCGGCCTCGCCCCGACTCCCGGCGACGACCCCGCCGCCGCCGGTCCCCGACACCCGACGGAGCGTCGGTGGGGGCGCCGCCGCGGTCTACGTTCCTTCGTGCACGAACCGGATCCTCGGCGGCGGCCCGGTCGAGGCGCTGGTCGCGGTGTCCGCCCGGGCGGGGCTGCCGGTCTGGATCCCGGACGACGTGGCGGGGAGCTGCTGCGGCCTGCCCTGGAGCTCGAAAGGCTTCGGCACCGCGCACGCGCACAAGGCCAACGAGCTGGTCGAGTGCCTCTGGGCCTGGAGCGGGGAGGGCGCGCTGCCGATCGTCGTCGACGCCGCCTCCTGCACCGGGGCGATCGTCGAACCGGGGGAGGGGACGCTGAGCGAGGCGAACGCCGCCCACCTGGCGGATCTCCAGATCCTCGACTCGATCGCCTGGGCCCACGACCGCCTGCTGCCCGAGCTGGAGATCGTCCGCAAGCTCGGCGCCGCGGCGATCCACCCGACCTGCGCGACCACGCGCCAGGGCCACGCCCCGCGGCTGCGCGCGCTCGCCGCGGCCCTGGCCGACGACGTCCACCAACCGCCGACCGCGACCTGCTGCGGCTTCGCCGGCGACCGCGGCGTCTCCCATCCCGAGCTGACCGCGAGTGCCACCCGCGACGAGGCGAGCGAGCTTTCGGGCCGTCGCTTCGACGCCTACCTGTCGAGCAACCGCACCTGCGAGATCGGCCTGACCCGCGCCACCGGCCACCGCTACGAGTCGATCATCAACGCCCTGGATCACGCGACGCGCCCGTCACACTGACGTGCGCCGACGATGTTGATGGGCCGAAAACTCAAGCCCACCTGGAGTTTTCGGCCCGTCAACCAGGCTGTTTGCCGGTGGCGCGGGCGTCGATCTCGGCCAGCAGGCGCTGGGTCCTCGCGTCGCGCTCCTGGCGCCTGTCGATCAGCGGGTTGACGATCCCGCGCAGCGCACTCACGTAGCGCCACCACTTCGGCGCGAAGACGCGCGGGGCGCGCTCCTCGATCCCGCGGACGAAGGCGGCCGCGGCTTCGTCGGGCCTGATCCGCTTCATCAGGAAGCTCGGGATGCCTTCGTTCAGCTTCTGGGCGTCGGGCTGGGAGAGGGCGTCCTGGACCATCGTCGTGTCGACCCAGCCGAAGTAGGCGACGGTGGCCGACGCGCCGTGCGGCGCCAGCTCCACCCGCAGTGAGCGTCCCAGGCTCTCGACCCCCGGCTTCGCCACCGCGTAGGGGCTGTTGCCCATGCCGTTGGCGAACGCGTAGACCGAGGAGACGAGGCCCAGGTGGCCGCGCCGCTCGACGATCTGCGGCAGCGCCGCGCGCACCGTGCGGAAGACGCCGAGCAGGTCGACCTCCAGCACCCGTTCCCATTCCTCGCCCGACATGCCGTAGACGGTCGCCATCTGCTTCTGGGCGATCCCGGCATTGGCGACGGCACAGTCGAGGCCGCCGAAGGTCTCGACCACCTCCGCGACCGCGGCCAGCATCGCGCCCTGGTCGGTGACGTCGGCGCCGATCCCGATCGCCCGCGCGCCGATCCGCTCGGCCGCCTCGCGGGCCTGGACCGGATCGAGGTCGAGGACCGCCACCGAGGCGCCCCGCATCTGCATCTGACGCGCGGTCTCGTAACCGATCCCCCGCGCCGCGCCGGTCACCAGCGCCACCTTGCCGTTCAAATCGAATGCAGGCATCGGTGCAACCCTATTGGCTGTGCGGCCAGGATGCGCGCGGCCGCCCAGGCGGCGCCCCGTCGGCGGCCCGCGGCGTCCCCACTCCTAGAATCCGCTGCCGTGCCCGGATTCGCCCCCGTCGACCCGAAGCAGTCCTTCCCCGACCTCGAGCAGAGCGTGCTCGAGCGCTGGCGCGAGCAGGACCTCTTCGCCCGCACCCTCGCCGCGCGGGCCGACGCGCCGATCTGGTCCTTCTACGAGGGCCCGCCGACCGCCAACGGCCGCCCCGGCTCCCACCACGTCCTCGCCCGCGTCTTCAAGGACGTCTACCCGCGCTACCGCACCATGCGCGGGTACCGGGTGCCGCGCAAAGCGGGCTGGGATTGTCACGGCCTGCCGGTTGAGCTGGAGGTCGAAAAACAGCTCGGCATCTCCTCCAAGGGGGAGATCGAGGAGTTCGGCATCGCCGAGTTCAACCGCCGCTGCCGCGAGTCGGTCTTCGAGTACGTCGAGGAGTGGAACCGCCTGACCGAGCGGATCGGCTATTGGATCGACCTCGACGACCCCTACGTGACGCTCGAGGACCGCTACATCGAGTCGGTCTGGTGGTCGCTCTCCCAGTTGTTCGAGCAGGGCCGCCTCTACGAGGGCCACAAGGTCGTCCCCTACTGCCCGCGCGACGGCACGCCGCTCTCCTCCCACGAGGTCGCCCAGGGCTACCAGGACGTCAAGGACGCCTCGATCTACGTCCGCTTCCCGCTGCTGGGCGCCGAGGCCGAAGCGCTGCTGGTCTGGACGACGACCCCCTGGACGCTCCCCGGCAACAAAGCCGTGGCCGTCAACCCGGCCGTCACCTACGTCCGCGCGCGGGTCGAGGACGAGACCCTGATCGTGGCGCGCGACCTCGCCGAGCGGGTCCTCGGCGAGGGCGCGGAGATCCTGGAGGAGCTTGACGGCACCTCCCTGATCGGCCGCGAGTACCAGGGGCCGATCTTCGACCTGACCGACGTCGAGGAAGGCGGCTTCCCGGTGATCGCCGGGGACTACGTCACGACCGAGGACGGCACCGGCCTCGTCCACATCGCGCCCCCGTTCGGCGAGGACGATTACGCCGTCGCGGCAGCCGCGGGCATCTTCGACCCCACCGTCGCGAGCACGCTCTACAACCCGGTTCGCCCCGACGGAACCTTCGACCACCGAGTCATCGGCTTCTCCGGCGAGTTCGTAAAAGGAAGTGAGACGACGCGCCGCCTCATCGACCGCCTCGCCGAGCGTGGCCTGCTCTTCCGCGAGCAGGTCTACGAGCACGCTTACCCGCACTGCTGGCGCTGCGGCACGCCGCTCCTCTACTACGCGACGACCAGCTGGTACATCGGCACCTCGGCCGTCCGTGACGAGCTCCTGGCCAACAACGAGACGATCGGCTGGCACCCCGAGCACGTCAAGCACGGCCGCTTCGGCAAATGGTTGGAGAACAACGTCGACTGGGCGCTCTCCCGCAACCGCTATTGGGGGACGCCGCTGCCGATCTGGCGCTGCACCGACGCCGCCTGCGGAGCAGTCGCCTGCATCGGCTCGGTCGAGGAGCTGCGCGAGCGCTCCGGCGGCGAGGCCCCCGAGGACCTCCACCGCCCCTACATCGACGAAGTCACGATCCGCTGTCAGGACTGCGGGAAGGACATGCGCCGCGTGAGCTCGGTGATCGACACCTGGTACGACAGCGGCGCGATGCCCTTCGCCCAGTTCCATTACCCCTTCGAGGGGCAGGAGGAGTTCGCCGAGCGCTTCCCCGCCGATTACATCTGCGAGGCCCAGGACCAGACCCGCGGCTGGTTCTACACCCTGCTCGCCGAGTCGACCCTGCTCTTCGATCAGTCGAGCTTCAAGAACTGCGTCTGCCTCGGCCTGATCCTCGACCCCGAGGGTCAGAAGATGTCGAAGAGCCGCGGCAACGTGGTCGACCCCTGGGACGTGCTCGGCACGCACGGTGCCGACGCCTTCCGCTGGTACTACCTCACCACGCAGCAGCCCTGGGCCGGCTACCGCTTCTCCCTGGAGACGGTCGGCGAGTCGGTCCGCAGCTTCATGCTCACCCTCTGGAACACCTACGCGTTCTGGGTCCTCTACGCGAACGCCACCGAGGGGCTCGACCCCGCCGGCTGTTCCTTATGGTCCTCAGAGGACCATAAGGAACAGCCGGCGCTCACCGACCTCGACCGCTGGGCGCTCTCGCGGCTGCAGGCGACGGTGGCGACCGTCCGCGACCGCATGGACGACTTCGACTGCACCACCGCCGGGCGGGCGATCGCCGACTTCGTCGAGGAGCTCTCCAACTGGTACGTGCGGCTCTCGCGGCGGCGCTTCTGGGACGGCGACGCGGCGGCGTTCGCGACCCTCGGTACCTGTCTGCTGGAGACGTCGAAGCTGCTCGCGCCGTTCACCCCGTTCCTCGCCGACGAGATCTACCGCAACCTCCAGGGCGGCGCCGCCGGCGAGTTCGGCGAGGCGCCCGACTCGGTCCATCTGGCCAGCTTCCCGGAGGTCGACGAGGCCCTCCTCGACCCCGACCTCGAAGCCGGGATGGCCGCGGTGCAGCGGACCGTCCGCCTCGGCCACGCCGCCCGCTCCGCCGGCAAGGTGAAAGTGCGCCAGCCGCTGCGCCGCGCGGTGATCGTCGCCAACGAGGACGAGCGTAGGGCGATCGAGGCGCTCGCCGACCTGGTCACCGCGGAGCTCAACGTCTACCAGCTCGACTTCGTCTCCGAGGAGGGCGAACTCGTCTCCTACACGGTGAAGCCGAACTACCGCACGCTCGGCCCGCGCTTCGGCAAGAAGATGCCGCAGGTGGCCGCCGCGGTGGCCGCGCTCGACGCCTCTCGCGTGGCCGGGACGCTCGCCGAAGGTGGCGAGGTCGGGATCTCGATCGACGGCACCGACCACACCTTCGGCCCCGACGACCTGATTCTGGCCCTGGCCCCGCTGGACGGCTACGAGGTCGAGGCCGAGGCGGGCCACGCCGTGGCGCTCCAGCTGGAGATCGACGAGGAGCTCCGTCGCGCCGGCCTCGCCCGCGAGGTCGTCCGCGCCGTCCAGGACGCGCGCAAGAACGCCGACCTCGAGATCACCGACCGGATCGAGCTCCGCCTCGGCGGCGACGCCGAGCTGCTCGCGGTCGCCGAGGAGCACCAGGCCTACATCGCCGGCGAGACCCTGGCGAGGAGCATCACGTTCGGCGACGGCGACGGAGCGGGGGGCACCGTCAGCGCCGCGACCATCGACTCCCGCGAGCTGCGAATCTCGGTCCGCACGGTTTGAGGCGCGTCCGCCGACTTTCCGCGCCCCTCCTGGTGCTGCTGTGCGTCGCGCTCGTCGCGCCGGCGGCCGCGCTCGCCGCCGAAGCGGGGGCGCCTGAAGCTCCGCCCGCCGAATCGCCGCCCGCCGAATCGACCGGTGGCGAATCGACCGGTGGCGAAGGGGCGGGCGGCCTGGTCGGCTCGACCCAGCGCCCGCAGCTCCTCCTCATCCACGGCGGATCTTTCCTCTACAACGACCCGACCTTCGAACCGCTGACCCGCGGCCCCGCGGTCGCCGCCGGCTTCGTCCCGCACTACGTCAGCTATCCGCTCGACAACCTCCCGGCGGCGGTCGAACGGGCGCGTGCCGAAGCGCGCCGCCTGCGCCAGAAGTTCGGCCTCGACCGCGTCTACGCCTACGGCGCCTCGGCGGGCGGCACGCTGGTCTCGCTCCTCTCCGGCGACGAACTCGTCTCCGCCGCGGTGGCCAAGGCGCCCGTCTCCGACCTCGCAACCTGGGAATGGCCGACCGCGCAGTACGGCACCGAATACTGGAACGCGCTCGGGGTCGGCCAGGCGACGCGCGAACGCCTCTCGCCGGTGCTGCGCCCGGAGCGCGCGCCGCTGCTGGTGATCCAGGGCCGCGCCGACAACGTCGTGCCACCAGCGATGAACGAAGCGTTCGCCGCCCGCTTTCCACGGGTAAGGCTGTGGATGGTGGCCGGCGGGCACACGACCGAGCGCGTGCGCCCCTTCCTGGTCACCCGCGCGATGGAATGGCTGGCGCGCATCGCATCCCGCAAGATGGGTGTCAAGCGCGAAGCCGAAGAAGAAGCCAAGGCCAAGGCCGAGGCCGAAGCCGAATCCAAAGTCAAAGCCAAGCGGTGAGCGCCGGCGCGAGTCGAGTCGCGCCACCCCCTAAGCTCAAGTTGACCAATGGACTCAAGAAAACATCCTGACGAGGCAGAGTCGGGGCGTCGCTTTCGCCCCGACATCGAGGGGCTGCGCGCGGTCGCGATCGTCGCCGTCCTCCTCTGCCACGCCGGAGTGCCGTTCCTGGCGGGCGGTTACGTTGGGGTCGACGTCTTCTTCGTCATCTCCGGCTTTCTGATCACCCGCCTCCTGGTCGGGGAGCTCGACCGCACCGGCACGATCTCCCTGCGCGGCTTCTACGCGCGCCGCGCCAAACGACTGCTGCCGCTGTCGGCGGTGCTGCTGGCGAGCGTCGGCGTCCTCTCGATGATCCTGCTCTCGCCGCTGCGCAACACCGAAGTCGCGGGGGACATCATCGCCTCCGCCCTCTACGTCGCCAACTGGCACTTCGCCGCCCAGTCGGTCGATTACTTCGCCCAGGGGTTGGAACCGAGCCCGGTCCTCCACCTCTGGTCACTGGCGATCGAGGAGCAGTTCTACGTCGTCTGGCCCGGCCTGATGCTGGCGGTCACCTGGTTCCGGCGCCGTCGCGGCCGTTCCGTGCGCCCGGCCCTCTGGGTCGCGCTGGCGGCGATCCTGGTCGGGTCGCTCGTCTACGGCATCGTGCTGACGAACGAAAGGCCGCCGTTCGCCTACTTCTCGACCTTCGCGCGGGCCTGGGAGCTCGGCCTCGGCGCCGCCCTCGCTCTCGTCGGGACCGTGGTCCTGCCGCGCCGCGCCGCCGCCGTGCTCGGCTGGGCCGGCGTCGCCGCGATCGTCTACGCGAGCTTCGCCTTCAACGGGGAAACGATGTTCCCGGGGACCGCCGCGCTGGTGCCGACGCTCGGGGCCGCGGCCCTGATCCTCTCCGGCACGGCGCTGGCCGCCGGCAAGGGCGGGGTGACCGGCATGCGCGCCGGCGCCGGCTGGGTCCTCTCTCTCGCGCCGGTCCGTTACGTCGGCCGCATCTCCTACTCCTGGTACCTCTGGCACTGGCCGTTCATCGTCTTCGCGGCGGCGATCTGGGGCCCGCGCCTCTCCGTCGCCGCGGGCCTCGCCGCTGTCGCCGCCTCCTGGGTGCCGACCCAGCTGACCCACACGCTGATCGAGGATCCGGTCCGTCGTGCCCCGGCCCTGCGTCGTCTGCCGAACCGGGCGATCGCCCTTGGTCTCGCCTGCACCCTGGTCGCGGTGGGGGTCGGGATCGTCCTGCGCGACTCCCAGCCGACGGTGCGCCTGGCCAAGCTTTCCGACGTGCCCGGCGCGGCCGCGCTGGTCGACCAGCCGGTCCCCCAGGAAACCGCGACGGCGCTGCGCCCCAACCCGCTGCGCGCCCGCGCCGACCGCTCGCGCGGCTTCTACTCGGGCTGCCTGGTCGGGATCGAAGGCACGAACTCGAACAAATGCCTCTTCGGCGATCCGAACGGCGACCGCACCCTGATCCTCTTCGGCGACTCGCACGCGATGCAGTACTTCCCGGCGCTCGAGGAACTCGCCGAAATCCACCACTGGCGCCTGATCGAGCTGACCAAGGCGGAATGCCCGCCGGAGGAACTCGAAGTGCGCAGCATGGTCGAAGACCGCGAGTACTCCCAGTGCGACATCTGGCGCCAGTCGGCCCTCGAACGCATCGAAAAGGGCGACGAAAAGGTGACCGTGGTGATGAGCGGTGACACGGTCTACGTCCCCTATGGACCGAACGGCGAAGAGCTGGCGGGCAAAGAAGCCGCTGAAGCGATGGAAGCGGGCTACCTGCGCACCCTCAACCGCATCGAGGCCGCGGGCCCGCGCACCGTGGTCATCCGTGATACCCCGGCTTCCTCACAGGACGTCCCCAGCTGCGTCTCCGAAGACATCGAGCACCTCAAGCGCTGCGCCTTCACCCGCCCCCGCGAATGGGACCGCGAATACGACGTCCGCGCCGCCAAGGCCCACCCGAGCACCCACCTGATCGACCTCGACGCCGAGATCTGCCCCGGTGAAGTCTGCCGCGCGGTGATCGGCAACGCCCTCGTCTACCGCGACAAATCCCACCTCACCGCCACCTTCGCCCGCACCCTCGAGCCGATGATCGAAGCCGACTTCCGCGAAGCCGGCCTTTTGTAGAGGAAGCCGCGCTACCTTGCGGATCCGCTCCTCTTCCCCGACGGGCGCTACTCGCCCGTCGGGTTGATCAGGAAATCGGCTTTCGAGGAGTCGGAGAACTTGATCCAGCAGTGGTCGGGGGCCACGCCGGCCACCTCGACCAGCGCCTGCTCGATGCGTTTCGCGACCTCGGCCTTCTGCTCGTCGGAGCGGCCCTCGAACCAGTGGATCTCGACGAAGGGCATGGGAGGGGCGCCGCCGTCAGGCGAGCGCCGGCTCCAGTTCGGCCTCGAGGCGACGCTTGGGCATCGCGCCGACGATTTTCTTCGTCATCTGACCGCCCTTGAAGAGGATCATCGTCGGGATCGAGAGGACTTCGTACTGCGCCGCGGTCTGCTGGTTCTCGTCGACGTTGAGGCTGAGGATGGTGAGGTCGTCACGCTCGGAGTCGATCTCCTCGAGGACCGGGTGGACCACGCGGCACGGCCCGCACCAAGGGGCCCAGAAGTCGACCAGCACGGCGCCCTCGGCGTCGAGGACGTCAGATTTGAAGGTGGCGTCGGTTACGTCGGCCAAATTTCCACTCACGGTGATCGCTCTCCCGAATCGCGTTTAGAAGCTCAATACTTCAGAAAGTATAGCGCCCTCTGAGAGGGTCCCCAAGGCTAGTCCCTACCCCGGCGCGCGAGGATCAAGCAGGGGCTGGGGCGGCCGGCGCTAGGTTGGGACGATGACCAACGCCGAGATCGCTGCCGCGCTGGAGGAACTGGGCGTCCTCTACGAGCTCGACGGCGCGGTCCGTTACCGCGTCCTCGCCTACTCGACCGCGGGGAAGGCGATCCGCGAAAGCCCGGTCTCGGTCGAGGAGCTGGCCCGCGCCGGGAAGGCCACCGACATTCCCGGCGTCGGCAAGACGCTGGCCGAAAAGATCGACGCGCTGCTCGACACCGGCGAGATTCCCGCCGCGGTGAAGCTGAAGGCGAAATTCCCGCCGACCCTGGTGGAGGTGACCCGCGTCCCCGGGGTCGGCCCGAAAACCGCGCGCCTGCTCTGGGATGAGCTGCAGGTCGCCTCGCTCGAGGACCTGAAGAAGGCCGCCGAGGAAGAAAAGATCCGTGACGTCAAGGGCCTCGGGCCGAAAGCCGAGGAAAACGTGCTGGCCGCGCTCGAGCGCCTGGGCGAGCCGGGGGAGGGGCCGGGGCGCCTGCTGCTCTCGACCGTGCGGCCGATCGCCGAGGAGCTCGCCGCGGCGCTGCGTGAGCATCCCGGTGCCCACCGGGTCGAGGTCGCGGGCAGCGTCCGTCGCTGGGCCGAGACCTGCAAGGACATCGACCTGATCGCGACCGCCGACGAAGGAGCGGAGCTCGCCCGATTCCTCGTCGACCACGCGCTGATCGCGGCCGCCGGCAAACCGGGCAAGAACGGCGTCCGTGCCCAGACCCACAACGGCGTCTCGGTCGACCTGCGGATCGTCCCGCCCGCCGCCTTCGGCAATTTGCTGCAGCACTTCACCGGCTCCCAGACCCACAACATCGAGCTGCGCGAGGACGCGGTGAAGCGCGGTCTCTCGGTCTCCGAGCACGGCATCACCGACACCGAGACCGACGAGGTCACGCTGTGCGAGACCGAGCACGAGGTCTACGAGCGGCTCGGCTACGCCTACATCGAGCCGGAGCTGCGCGAGGGCCGCGGCGAGCTGAGGGCGGCGCGCGACGGCGAGCTGCCGGAGCTGGTCGAGCTCGGCGACGTGCGCGGGGACCTGCACGCCCACACGACCCTCTCCGACGGCCGTAACTCCCTCGCCGAGATGGCGGCGGCGGGCCGCGATCGCGGTTATGCCTACATGGCGATCACCGACCACTCGGCCAGCCACGGCTTCGGCGACGACGTCCAGCCCGACGCGCTGCGGCACCGGATCGAGGAGGTCCGGGCCTGGAACGAGGAGCACGGCAGCCGCCGCTTCCGCCTCCTGGTCGGCTCGGAGATCAACATCGGCCTCGACGGCTCGCTCGACTATCCCGACGACCTGGTCGCCGAGCTCGACTGGGTCGTCGCCTCGGTCCACACCTCCTTCAACGTCGCCGAAAAGGACATGACGGCGCGCGTCGTCGCCGCGATCGAAGACCCGAACGTCGACTGCATCGGCCACCTCACCGGCCGGCTGATCAACCGCCGCGAGCCCTACGGGATCGACGTCGAGGCGGTCGCCGAGGCTGCTGCCCGCACCGGCACGATGATCGAGATCAACGGCAACCCCAACCGCCGCGATCTCTCCGACCGCCACGCCCGCCTCGCCGCCGACGCCGGCGTCCGCATCGTCCTCAACACCGACGCCCACGGCGTCGACACCCTCGACAACATGACTTACGCCGTCGCCACCGCCCGCCGCGCCTGGCTGACCAAGGCCGAAGTCGCCAACACGCGGACCTGGTCGGAGTTCAAGAAGCTGCTCAAGAAGTGAGCGTCTGCGCTTGACCGGCTGGAGGCCGGTGGACTGCAGACGCTACGTCGCGTGCAGGCGGTCGCTGCGCAGGCCGGGGGTGCGAACCAGCTGGATCGGCCGGAGGGCCGAGTTGGGGACGACGAAGAAGCGGACGCCGTCGCGCTCCTCGATCGCCTGGACGGCGGCCTCCCGGGTGTGCCAGGAGAGGGAGACGATCAGCGCGTAACCGGTGCCGATGATCGCGACGCCGGGGAAGAAGAGCCCGAGCCCGCCTGCAAGGATCGCGGTGAGGAGGATCGGCCAGAGACGCTGGATCGCGATCCGGGCGGGGGACTCGGAGGGGAGGGACGTGGCCATGCGGGCGCGGGAGAGGGGCTCGCGCATGTCCTCCCGGGCGCGCTCCGGGCGTCCCAGCCAGAAGCCGAGGATGAGCGCGATCGCCCACCAGGCGAGGGCGATGATTACGGTCGTGCCGCTCGGTTCGCCGCCGACGGCGATCGCGCTGATCGCCCCCAACACGGTCGCCTCGGCGCCGCTGAGGAAGACCGTGGCGCGGAGCAGGTCGGTGTAGGGCACCGACTACTCCGCGAGCCAGGCGAGGATCTCGAGCCAGCCGGCCGGGCCCTCCACGGTCACGTCGGACTCCTCGGTGACCTCTGGCGGCCCCTCGGCGGAGAGGATGCCGACCCGGACCGCGGTCACGAGCTCGCCCGCGTCGCGCAGCTCGGCGAGCCGGCGGAAGGCGTCGACGTCGGTGCGGTCGTCACCCGCGTAGACGACGCGGTCGACGCCGTCCTCGGCCAGGATCGAGGCCACCGCGGCGCCCTTGCCGCCGCCCCCGACCGGCCGCAGCTCGAGGACCTTGCGGCCCCAGTGCGGTTCAAGCCCTGCCCGACCGCCCTCGACGGCGACCTCGCGGGCCACGGCCTCGGCGCGCGCCTCGTCGGCGGCGCCGCGCCAGTGGAGCGCCTGGATCGGCCCCTTGTCCTCCGGTCGCAGCCCCGCGTCGTCGAGCCGCGCCGCCTCGATCCCCGCCATGAACGCGGCCGCGTCGCCCTCGCGGCCGTCCACCGAGGGGTCGGGCTTCGGCTCGCTTTCACCCGGCATCATCAGCTCCAGCCCGTGGTTGCCCGCGTAGGCGACCCGGTCGAGGCCCACCCGCGCGCGCACGTCGGCGGCGCGCCGTCCCGATACCGCGCCGACCATCGCATAGCGGTCGATCAGCCGCAGCAGCACCGCGCGCGCCTCCTCCGGCAGTGCCACGTCGTCGGCACGCTCGACGATCGGCGCCAGGGTGCCGTCGAAGTCGGTGAGGATCGCCGCCCTGCCCGGCTCGGCCCGCAGCGGCCCGAGCAGCTCCCGCCAAGCCGCCGTCGTGGTCTGGGATTCACCCGCCATCCGTCCTAGAGCCTATCCCGGTAGGGCCCGCACCCCCGGATGCGGCCTGGATGACTTCGCGCTGCTTCGTCCTCGGTCGGCCAAATGGCTCTGCCATCAGACCTCCCTGCGTCCTCGCCCCGCTCGTCCCCAGGTCGCTCCGGTGGCATGTTCCCTACCGGGACAGGCTCTTAGTATCGCGGCATGGCGAATTCAAACGCGGCCGCGAGTCGCGGCGACCTGCTGCGACTGGCCGCGGTCGGCACCGCGGCCGGTGCTTTCAGCGGCCTCTTCGGGGTCGGCGGCGGCACCGTCATCGTGCCGCTGCTGATCCTCTGGTTCGGCTTCGGCGAGCGCCTCGCCACCGGGACGAGCCTCGCCGCGATCGTCATCGTCGGCACCCTCGGCGCGCTCGCCCAGGGCGGCATCTACGGCAACGTCCACGTCGTCACCGGACTACTGCTGGCGATCCCCGCGGTGCTCGGCGTCGTCCTCGGCACGGCGATCCAGCAGCGCATCCCGCAGCGCGCCGTCTCCTACCTCTTCGCCCTCGTCCTGGTCGCCGTCGCGGTCGACCTGATCCTGAAATGAACGAGACCCTCGCCGTCCTCGTCTGCATCGCGGGGGGCCTGGCCGGCGGCCTGGTCGGCGTCGGCGGCGGCGTCCTCTTCGTCCCCGCGCTCACCGTCTTCATCGGTCTCGGCCAGGTGGAAGGCGAGGCGACCTCGCTGCTGATGATCGTGATCGTCGCCCTCGTCGGCACCGCCCGCCAACGCGGCTACGGCAACGTGCGCATGCGCGAGGCGCTGATCATCGGCGCGCTCTCACCGGTCGGCGTCCTCGCCGGCGTCGCCGCGTCCAACCTTCTGCCGGAGCGCGCCCTCCAGCTCGCCTTCGCCGCGCTCGCCTTGTTCATGGCGGCCCACCTGGTGCGCCGCGCCCGCGCCGCCTGAGCAACTCGCTCCCTCGCGCCGCCCAACCCATCCTCTACGCTGAACTTGTGGATTCTCTGCGCTGGAAAGCCGACCTTCCCAAGCTCCGCTCGCCGGTCATGGTCTGCTCCTTCCGCGGCTGGAACGACGCCGCGGCGGCGGCGTCGACCGCGTTGGCGGCGATCGGCAACTCGCTCGATGCCGAAGTGATCGCCTGGATCGACCCCGAGGAGTACTTCGACTTCCAATCGACCCGCCCGACGATCACGATGGCGGCGGGGGAGACGCGCCGGATCGAGTGGCCGGAGAACAACTTCATCGCCGTGCGGGTGCCGAGCGCCGAGCGTGACCTGGTGCTCCTCGACGGCACCGAGCCGAACCTCCGCTGGCGCACCTTCTCGGAGACGGTGGCGACCGCCGCCGATGCGCTCGAGGTCGAGCTGGTGATCACGCTCGGCTCGCTGATCGCCGAGGTCTCCCACACCCTGCCGGTGCCGATCACCGGTCTCGCCTCCTCGCCGGGGCTGGTCGACGAGCTCGACCTCGAGCGCTCCAACTACGAGGGGCCGACGGGGATCGTCGGCGTCGTCCACGACCTCTGTCGCCAGACCGGGATCGATTCCGCCTCGCTCTGGGCGGCGGTGCCGCACTACGTCGCCGCGGTCCCCAATCCGAAGGCGGCGCTGGCGCTGCTGCGCCGGCTCGAGGGGATGACCGGGATCGCCATCGAGGCCTCCGAGCTGGAGGAGGAAACGGCCGACTACGAGGAGCAGATCGGCCGTGCCGTGGCGGCCAATCCGGAGATCGAAGAGCTGGTCGAACGGATCGAGGCCGAACAGGTCGACATGCTGGCCGACGAGGTCGACGACCTGCCCTCCGCCGACTCGATCGCCCGCGAGTTTCAGCGCTTCCTGCGCCAGCGCGGCGGCGGCCCGGAGCCGAACTAGTCCCGTCAGGATTCCGCGGCCGGGCAGACCAGGCGGTAGTCGCACCACGAGCAGACGCTCGGCGACGGGCGCGGCTCGAAGTCCTGTGACAGCACGCCCTCGCCGACCGTGACCACGGTGCGCTCGACCCGCTCGGCGTCGTCGGGACGGGTCGGCGCCTCGACCTTCTCGGCGTCGAGCACGTAGTCGTAGGAGGCGTAGGCGGCCTCGATCTCCCAGGCCTCGCGCGCCGCCAACCGGTAGAGCGCCAGTTGTAGGTCGGAGTCGAGCTCCGCCTCGGTCTTCCGTTCGCCGGTCTTGTAGTCGATCAGCTCGAAGGCGCCGTCGGCGAGGCGGTCGACACGGTCGACGCGGCCGCGCACGTGGTGGTCGGCGACCTTGAAGTCGAACTTGCGCTCCAGCCAGACCGGCTCGGAGTCGGAGATCCGTTCCCGCTCCCAGTAGAGGCGGAGCGCCTCGCGGCCGCGGTCGCGGTACTGCATCTCGTCGTCGGACTCGCCGAAGCCGCCGCGTCGCCAGCCCCCCTCGAAGAGCCGGTTCAGCGCCCGCAGCTCGTCCCCCTCCTCGGGCGGCTCCTTGTGGAACCGTTCGAGCACGTTGTGCATGAGGATCCCGAACCGCTGGTTGATCGTCGGTTCCTGGGGGATGCCGAAGACGCGGGCGAACTTGTACTTCAGCGGGCAGGTCAGGTACAGGGTCAGGTCGGAGGCCGAGAGGCTGAGGCGGCCATCGCCCCGGCGCGGCAGGAACGCCTCCAGCGAGGGCTCCTCGCGGGCGGCGATCAGCTGGAAGCGGCGACCGCGCTCGCGCTCGGAGTCGAGCAGGTAGGCGTCGAGCGAGGACGCGTCGAGCTCCGCCTGCTGCTCGGGCGTCGCGACCTGGCGCAGGAGGCCGTTGACCGCCTCGATCGCCTCCGCCGTCCCCTCCTCGCCGGGCCGCTGGGCGAGCGCCGCGAGCTTCAGCAGCTCCAGATAACGGGCGATCGCCCGGTTGACGTCGATCGCGGTGTCGAGGCGCGGCTCCGACAGCTCGCGGCCCGCCCGCCAACTCGCCTCCAGCACCTGCTCGCGCAGCGTCCGGTAGGTCGCGTGGAGGCCCTCGGCGGGGCCGAAGAGCTCCTCCTCGTGCTCCTCCTCGGCCGCCTCGGGGGACGCCGCGAGCGCCTCCGCGTAGGCACGGGCGGGGCGGGCGGTCTCGGCGCCGGCAACGCGGGAGAGGACCATCTCGGTGCGGGCGGGCCAGCCGATTCGCCCCCACTCGGCGTCGGCCTCGAGCCCGAGCGCGAAGACATGGTCGAAGCCCAGGCCCTTCACCGCGCCGAGGGCCATCCCGACCACGGCCCCCGGGGCGGGCGGCTCCTCGCCGCCGGTCGGCTCGACCCCCGCCTCGGCGACCGCGGCGAGGTAGGCGACGAAGCCGCGGGTCGAACCGTGCGGCTCGCGCCGCGCCCAGGCGGTCGCCAGCTCCGCCAGGCGCGAGAGCCCGAGCAGCCGCTCGGCGACCTCCGGCTGGGCGGCGAAGAGGCGCTGGCGGCGCAGGCCGACCGCCTCGATCAGCCGCCGCACGAAGACGTCGGCGCGGCGCTCCTCCATCACCGCGGCGGCGGTGCCGTAGAGCTTCAGGAAGGTTTGGATGCGCTCGCGCGCCTCGGGCTGGAACTGGGGACTGTCGAGGGCGGCCTCGCAGCCCGCGACCATGTCGAGCTTGCGGCGGCGGGCGATCGTCGTCAGGCGGGCGAGGTCGCCGGGGCGCAGCTCGACCGGCGGCCGGGTCAGGGCGCGGGCCGCCGCCGCGGAGTCGTCGGGGTCGGCGAGCACGCGCAGCCAGGCGATCGCATCGCGCACCTCGGCGCGCTGGAAGAGCGCGGTAGGCCCGGCGAGGTGGAAGGGGATGCCGCGCTCCTCCATCGCCGCGGCGATCGCGCCGCCCTCGTGGGTCGGGTCGGCGAGCAGGACGCAGATGCCATCGGCCCGGGTGCCGCCCGCGAGCAGTTGCTCGACCTCCCGCGCCGTCGATTGCGCCTGCGCCCGCTCGTTGGCGCACTTCCAGAAGCGCAGCTTCGGCTCGCGGAACCGGCGCTCGAGCACGACCGCGTCGCCCTCGGGGTGGAGGTCGTGGTACCAGGCCTCCAAGGCGGGATCGCCCGCTCCCGCGCCGTCGGCCTCCAGCGCGAACACCTGGTTCGGGTTGTCGCCCGCCAGCCCCTCGAGCAGCGCCCGCTGGGCCGGCGTCGACTCCTCCAGCTCGTCGACCTCGACCTGGGTGAAGCGCGCCGCGATCGCCGCCCGCACGTCGGGCCGTTCCACCAGCAGGCAGTCGAGGGCGAGGAAGACGTCGCCGCGGTCGAGGCTCCCCGACTCGGCCAGGACACGATCGTGGGCGGTGTAGAGCTCGGCGAACTCGAGTTCGCGCCGCGCGGTCTCGTGGCCGGCCTCGTCGCCCGCTTCTTCGGCCTGCCGCCGGGCCATCTCGGCCAGCGTCGTCGGCCCGATCCGTTCCGCCTTCAGCGTGTCGATCCGCCCCAGCAGGCGGGCCAGGAGCCCGGCCGGATTGCCGCGGATCTCGTGGCGGCGCAGCGGCAACGAGTCGAGGCGGTCGAGCAGCACCGCCAGGCGCTCCGCCCGGCCGAGCACGTCGAAGAAGGGGTCGAGGCCCGCCGCCTCGGCGTGCTCGCGCAGCAGGCGCTCGCCGACCTCGTCCCAGTCGCCGACCCAGAGCTCCTCGTAGGGACCCTCGAGCAGCGCCTCGCAGCGATCACGGAGCCGCCGCGCCGTCACCCGGCGGGCGCCGATCACCAGCACCCGATCGGGGGGAATTCCGTCCGCCGCCAGGTCGGCCAGCCGCCGCGCGAGGAGCTCGCTCTTCCCCGTCCCGGCGGCGCCGAGAACGAGCAGGGGGCCGTCCGCGTGCGTGGCGGCGCGCCGCCGCCCGCCCGCCTCCCCCTCTGCAGTCGGGTCGGTTTGACGCATCAACCAAAGCTAGCGCTCCGGGTGGCCCGCCACGGCGTCCGCCCGAGAATTCGACGGACGCTTAGAGTCCGGCGCGTGGACGTCTTCGCCGCGGACTGGCCGGGAATCTGTCGCCGTATCGTGATGGCGCAGCGCCGCATCTTCGCCGAGGTCGTGACCAGCGAGGAACGGACCGTCTACGAGGGGGTCGGCGAGGGCGGCGACCGCACGCTGGTGATCGACCGCCGCTGTGAGGACCAGGTCTTCGCCGAGCTGGAGAAGCTCGCCGCCGAAGGCGCCTCGTTCGTCGCCGTCTCCGAGGAGCGCGGTGAGGTCGTCTTCGGCGACGGCGGCCCGGTCCGGGTGGTGGTCGACCCGATCGACGGCTCGCTCAACGCGCGTCGCACGATTCCCTCCCACAGCCTCAGCATCGCCGTCGCCGAGGGAGACTCGATGGCCGATGTGCGCTTCGGCTTCGTCCACGACTTCGGCGCCGACGAGGAGTTCATGGCGATCCGTGGCGAGGGCGCCTCGGTGGGCGGCCGGGCGGCGCAGGTGGCCGTCGGCAACGGCCGCCTCGAGGTCGTCGGCCTCGAGTCGGCGGAGCCCGAATGGACCCTCCCCGCGATGCGCGCCCTGGCGGGCAACGCCTACCGGCTGCGGGTGGTCGGCTCGATCGCGATCACCGCCGCCTACGTCGCCGCCGGCCGCTTCGACGCCTTCCTCAGCCTGCGCCCGTGCCGCTCCGTCGACGCCGCCGCCGCCCAACTCATCGTCCGCGAGGCCGGCGGCGCGGTCTCCTTCGGCGACGGCGATCTCACCGCCGCCCCCCTCGCCCTCACCGCCCGCTACCCGATGGCGGCCGCCCGCGACGACAACGCCCTGGCCGCCGTCCGCGCCGCCCAGAGCGCGTAGGCAGTGGGCTCCCGGGGCCACGCCTAGGTGTCCCCGGGGTGTCCCGGCCCCGGGAAGGGATGGGGCCCTCTCAAGCTGTCGCCCACAGCGACAAGGGATGCGGCCGTCTCGGCCACGGCCCCGGCAGGCTGTGGCCGTGGCCGAGACGGCCGGGTATGAAAGCGGTGGAGGAAGGCCCACGGGAAACCCACGGGAGCACCACTGATCCCTCACGGGACCGTCACGGAGGAGGGACCCCGTCACGGAGACGTAGGGAACTCCACGCCTCCTCCCGTGTTGTCCAACGCTCACGGACGCGTTCCGTACTTTGACCCTGCCATGGCAGGGTCAAAGTACGGAACGTGTTCCCGGGCCCTCCTTCCAGGCCCGAAAAGAGACCGAAGGTTGCGGAAAGGGTGACGTTCCCGGCGTCTTCGTGACCGATCGGGGCGGGGTGTGGCCCCTCCCGCACGGACCCGTCACGGAAGTCCGACCCCCTCCCGTCCCTGTGTCTCCCCTCATCCCTGTGTCGTCTTTTTCACGACCCCCTCCCGTCCCGGGCGCCTCATGGCGCTCACAGCCTGCCAGGAGCGCCATGAGGCGCCCGGGACCATCTCGGACGGGTGGGGGCCGGGGTCGGGACGCACCTCGGACGGGCGCGGGGGCCGGGGTCGGGCGGCATCTCGAACGGGCGCACGGGCCGAGGTCGGGACGCATCTCGGACGGGTGCGGGGGTCGGGGTCGCGCCGCCACGCACCCCGGGACGCACCTCGGACGGGTGCGGGGGTCGGGGTCGGGCCGCCACGCACCCCGCGCCGCACCTCGGACGGGTGCGGGGGTCGGGGTCGGACCGCAACGCTCACTCGCCCGCCATCTCGGACGGGAGGGAGGCCCGGGGTCGGCACGCATCTCGGACGGGCGGGGCGGCCTGGACCGCGCCGCACCTCGAACCGCCGCACCGTCCAGGGTCGGGCCCGTCCCTCTTCGACGGCCTGAGCCCTTCCGCTGTTCCTTATGGCGCCCAGGGCGCCATAAGGAACAGCGGAGCGGTCCCGGGGACGGCGGGGGCCGGGGTCGCGCCGCCACGCGGCCCTGCAGCACAACTCGGACGGCCGTCTAGGCCGGCACCACGCCCTACCGTGGCCGGCCGCCTGGCCCACGAATCACATCCGTCCAGCCTCCGGACCCGCCGTCCCTCCACCCGCTCCGCGTCCCGGTTTTCACGCCTGTGTAACCAAAGGCGTACCGATGTTTAAGAACGTTTGTTCGTGGAAACATATGTTCGTTAGACTCGGCGTCGCCCGAGCCATTCGACCAGACCAAGGGGTACGTCTTCATGGCAGACAGCACCAGTAGCAACGGCAGTACCAGCTCGAAGAAGGAGGCCAAGAGCACGGCCGCCAAAGCGAAGAAATCGACTGCGAAAACCGCCGGCACGGCGAAAAGGACGGCGGCCAAGACCACTGTCGCGGAGAAGAACCAGGCCCA
Organism: Actinomycetota bacterium; assembly: GCA_018268415.1. GTDB lineage: Bacteria > Actinomycetota > Thermoleophilia > Solirubrobacterales > 70-9 > VAYN01. Next base: position 90,939 of record JAFDWO010000141.1, read on the forward strand.
GGCGATCATCGAGACCGCCGTCGACTTCCCGGTCGGGGTCGTCCTCTCCGCGAGTGACCGGCTGAACGACATCGTCGAGCCGTGGACCAGCCGCGCGAAGGCCGAGAAGGAGCTGCAGGCCTACCGCCGCAAGATCGAGAACGCCGCCAAGCGCACCGAGCGGCGCGGCACGAGCGCCCGTAAACGCGCCACCACCGAGGCCCGCAAGACCCGGACCCGGGTCGAGCGCGACGTCCGCAAGCGCCAGAAGGCGGTGACGTCGACCGCGACCTCGACGATCAAGACCAGTCGCAGTGAGGTCGAGCGCCGGGTCAAGCAGGTCTCCGACCAGCTCTCCGCGCTCCGCTAGGCCGCCGGGCCACCCGAGCACCCAGGCCGCCCCGGCTACCCGGGGCGGCCTTTTCGTGCTCGGACGTCAGCCGGTGACGGCCTGGGGGCGTGATGCCGCCGGGGCGTACGCCCAGTTGCCGGTGGCCGGGACGAACGCGCGGAAGAGGAAGCGGACGCCGTTGCTGTCGTCGTCGCTGAACGTGTAGGGGTAGGCGAACCGGCCCGCGGAGTCGGTCTGCAGGGTGCGGAACTCGGCCCAGGCCGTGCCTGGCAGGCGGAACTCGAGGTGGACCGGCAGCCCCGTCGGCGGGATCCGCGCTTCCGGGTGGACGACGAGCCCGTGGAAGACGACCGGTGCGCCCCCGACCTTCACCCGGGTCGTCGAGACCCGCAGGTGGACGCCGGCGCGGACGCGGAGCCGAAGTCGCAGCCCGCTCGCGCGGGTGAGGCGGTGGGTGCCGTCGAACTGCGCGCTCACGCGTCGGCTCGGCCCCGGCGCGAGCCAGGCGCGGAAGGCGCCGCGCGCGTCGGTGGTGACGGTGGTCGTCCGGGTGCCGGTGCGGGCGCCGCGGGCGAACGTCTCGACCACGCCGACGCTCTGCCCCGGCAGCGGCTCGCCGTCCCCGGTGAGCAGTCGGCCGCCGACCAGGGCGCCGTGGCAGCAGGGCAGGGCGCGGCTCGTCGGGCGCTTGGCGAAGGATCGGATCACCGCGCGGTGGCAACGGCGCGCCCCGTCGGCGCGCGTGCAGCGCTGGAAGACGAGCTTGTCGGCGCCGAAGCCGAAGGCGAGCCGCGCGACCCCCTTCACCGGGTTGTGGAGGACGAGTGGCGCGCCGTCCGCCCCCCGGGTCGAGGCCGCCGGGTTGCCCGCCGCGTCATAGCCCACCGCGCGGAGCTCGTAGGCCCCGCGCGGATAGTCGTCGGAGCTCCAGCGGGCGACGAGCCTGCCGTGCCCGACCTCGGTGGGCAGGGCCTGGAAGCGCCCGGTGCTGCCCACCGGGCGCAACTCGATCCTGCCGCGATCGGCCGCCGGCCCGGAGAGTCGGTCGGAGACGGTGGCCTCGATCCGCTCCGGGTCGCCCGGGTCGCCCGCAGCGAAGCGCACCGTCGGCTCGGTTTCGTCGATCCGCACCGTCGTCGCTGCGGGTCGGGCGAAGGGCAGGCTGCCGTCGCCCGCGTTGCCGACCGCGTCGCGCCCCCAGTAGGCGACGCGGTGGTTGCCCTCGCCCGCCACCGTTGCGCTCACGGTGGCGCCGGGGGCGAGCAGGGGCGGGCCGCCGTCGACCTCGATCGCCGTTTCCGGGCCGCCCGGCCCCGTCGACGCCATCCCCGACAGCGGGTCGGAGGCGATCGCCGTCACCGTCACCGGGCCCGCGGCCCATCCTCCTGGGCTACCGTCGAGCTGGACCTGCGGCGGCGTCCCGTCGACGCCGATCGCCAGCGTCGTGGCCCGCGCCGAGCGCTTCCCCGAGCCCGACACGGCGACCGCGTGGACGTAGCTCACGCCCTCCGGCGGGGTGGGCAACGAGACGGCGCCGGGGGCGCCCCCGACCGGGAGGTCGATCTCGGCGGGCGCGCAGCGGTCGGCGAGGGCGCAAGGTGAGGCGCCTGCCGCGGCGTCGACCGAGACCGCGTACCCCTGGATCCGGGAGAGCGGCAGCGGCGGGGTGGGCGGCGCGACGCGGATCGGGACGCGGGTTCCGGCCGCCACCCAGGCGGGCGCCGACACCGAGACCGCGGGCGGCTGGGCGTCGTCGAAGTAGAGCGGCACCGCCACCCGCGGGCCATCCGCGCTACCGACGTCCATCGTCACGTGGTTCCAGGCTTCGAACCAGTAGACGCCGGGCGCCGGCGGGACCTTGACGGTCACCAGGTTCCAGGGGTTCTCGACCGTATGGGTCTCGTAGCCAGGCAGGGCTTCTCGCTGCGGCCCCCGCACCGCATATCTGACCACGGACTGGAACGGCGTCGGCGGGTTGGGGTCCCATTCGACGCGGAACACGTTGTCGGCATGCCAGACGTCGCCGCCGACGACGCGGAGCCCGGTGAGGCTGGCGCCGTCGGAGGCGGCGGCGGGGGAGGGGAGCACCGCCGCCAGCAGGGCGAGGACCGCGGCGATCACGGTGAGCCGGGCGGCGCCGCTCACGGGCCGAACTCCCCGGCGGCGCTGCCGCTCGATGACGAGGCGGCGGAGGAGCCGGCGCCCGACGGTGACGAAGAAGAGGCCGAGGCCGTCGCTTCGACCGGCGCCGGCGATTCGGTGTATTCGGTCGCGCCGCTTTCGCTCGGCGGGGTGGCGGCGATCGCTTCTTCGACCGGCGCCCGTTCCGGGTCGGGCTTCGACCGGCTCTCCCTCTGGTGGCCTTCTTCCCCGGGCTGCGCAGCTTCCTGCGCCTGTGGATCCGGTTCGACTGCCGCTTCCTCGGCCGACGGTTCCGGTTCGTAGGGGGTCGGCAGCTCGACCGTCAGGTCCTCGGTTCGGTGGCGAGCGTGATCGGCGACCTTCGCCGGGGGCGCCTGCCGGTGCGCGGGCGAGTCGAGCAGGGGTGCCGGGACGACCCCGGTGGCGACGCAGGCGGCCGCCCCGCCGACGGTCCCCGCGCAGAGCGCCAAGACCTTGGCGAGCGCCGTCATCCCGGCGCCCCGGGTGCCGCCCGCCGCGGCGACCCCGCCGAGGGTCGAGTCGGAGGCTCCCGACCCGCCGCCGACTCGCGTCGCGACCGCGGCGTAGGCGTCCTGGAGGCGGCCGACGACGGTGCCACGGGCGGGCGGCACGATCGGCACCAGCGCCGCCGCGGCACCGGGCGCGGCGCGGTAGGCGCGCAGGGTCGAGCGGCAGTGGGGGCAGGTGCGGAGGTGCTCGCGCAGGGTGGCGACGTCGGTGGCCTCGGCCTCGTCGTCGGCGAACGCGGAGATGAGCGGTGCCAGCTCGGCGCACCGGGCACCGCCCTCGCGGCGGAGGAGGAAGTGGCGGAAGCGCTCCCGGCCCTCGGCGATCGCGCGGTTCACTTTCGTCGACGAGTAGCCGGTGATCGCGGCGATCTCGCGGTAGGTGTAGCCCTCGGCGAGCAGCCCGAGCGCGCGCAGCTCCTGCGGCTTCAGCGTGCCCAGCGCCTCACGACTGCGCTCGATCGCCTCGTGGCGCTCGGCCCGTTCGGCAGGTCCGGCGACCTCGGCGGGCAGCATCGCCACCCAGTCCTCGCGGCCCGGCACGGGGGTCTCGGCGGCGGGTCCGGCGAGCGTCCGCTCGCGCTCGGCGCGCACCGCCAGCGCCTCGTGCTTGACCACCGTCTGGGTCCAACGGACCAGGTCGCGCGGGTCCTCCGAGGGCGCCTTGTTGAGCAGGATCTCGAGCCCGCGCTGCAGGGCATCGTCGGCATCGTCGGCACAGATCGAGTACCGCTGCGCGGTGCGCCGCAGCACCGCCTCGTTGCGGGCGAAGGTCTCGACCGCGACCCGCTTGCGCGCCGCCGCCCCGATCGGCGTCGCCCCGTCCTCCCGCTCGATCTCGTCCCGCTCGACCACGTCCAGCTCGACGTCCTCCGGCTCGACCTCCTCCGGCGCGACCACGTCCAGCTCGACATCTACCGTGGCGTCGTCGCGCCCGGCCCCCCTGCTCGGACTCACTAGTTCGAATCTCCCCGTCCGCTTTATTCCGCTGCACCAAACACTGCCAGGCAAGGGCCCGTTGGCGTCGGCTTCTCCCCCCTTGTCGGCCCTCCTCGCGGGGAAACGCGCGCAATTTGGAGAGAACGCGTAAGGCGAGGCCGGAGTGGGCGGCCTCGGTCGTCAGGGCGCCACGACGGCAGCCGTCCGCGCCGAGCAGATAGCATCGAGTCCGATGACGACCTGTGTGGTTACCGGCGGCGCGGGCTTCCTCGGGTCCCACCTCTGCGAGAACCTGCTCGCGGCGGGGCACCGGGTCATCTGCCTCGACAATCTCGAGACCGGTTCGCTGGAGAACATCGCGCACATTCGTGACGAGAAGTTCGACTTCCGGCACACCGACATCACCGAGTACGTCGATATCGCGGAGCCGGTGGACTTCGTCTACCACCTGGCCTCGCCGGCCAGCCCGATCGATTACCTGCGGCTGCCGCTGCACACGCTGCGGGTCGGCTCGCAGGGCAGTCACAACATGCTCGGCGTCGCCAAGTGGAAGCGCGCCCGCTTCCTGATCGCCTCGACGTCCGAGGTCTACGGTGATCCCAAAGTCCACCCGCAGCGTGAGGACTACTGGGGACACGTCAACCCGATCGGCCCGCGCGGCGTCTACGACGAGGCGAAGCGCTATGCCGAGGCGCTGACGATGGCCTACCACCGCCAGCAGGGCGTCGACACCGCGATCGTCAGGATCTTCAACACCTATGGCCCGCGGATGCGCCCCCACGATGGTCGCGCGATCCCGACCTTTCTGCGTCAGGCGCTGCAGGACCGACCCCTCACCGTCTTCGGTGAGGGGAGCCAGACGCGCAGCTTCTGTTACGTCGACGACTTGATTCGTGGCATCGTCGCGCTCGCCGAGTCGGACGTCCACACGCCGGTCAACATCGGCAACCCGGACGAGTTCACGCTGCTGGAACTGGCGAAATCCGTGATCGAGGTGACCGACTCCCGGTCGGAGATCATCTTCGAGGCGCTGCCCACCGACGATCCCCAGCAGCGCCGCCCCGACATCGGTCGTGCCCGCGATCTGCTCGGCTGGGAGCCGACGATCAAGCTCGACGAGGGCCTGCGGCGGACGATCGACCAGTCCGGCGTCGAGCGCCTCGTCGGCGCCGGCGACTGACGCCACCCCTCCTCGGCGGCCGAAGCCGTCCCTCCGCGCCGGCGACTGACGCCACCCCCTCGGCGCTGCCGCACGACCCCCACGCCCCCACGAAAAAGGGCGGCCCGGAGGCCGCCCTTCCCCTGAATCCTTCTGCGGTCGGCTATTCGCCGGTCGCGGTGAAGGAGAACGAACCGAGCGTTTCGCCCGCTTTGATTTCGAGTGCTTTGGCTTCCGCCGCCGCCTCTTCACTGCCTTTTTTCAGCCCGATCGCCGCGGCTTCGGCTTCCGAGATCGGGGGGCCTTTTTCAAGCGCTTCGATGAACGCTTTTTCGCCCTCGGCTTTGGCCAGGACTTCGGTCTGTTTGACCTGGTGGACCTTGACGAAGCCGTTGAGGGCTTCGGCTGCCACCGCCTGGATCGTCCCGGTCGCGGTGACGGTCACGGTCCGGGTCGCCGGGCTCGGCGTCGCGGTGTACGTGATGTCGGCGATCGAGCTACGGCCCAGGTTGCCCAGGTTCAACGGTTTTTTGGGCGGGTTGCTGCCCGGTTCGACGAAGGTCGATTCGCCGATCACTTCGACGCCCGCGGTTTTCGCCGCCAGGTCGACGCCGATGTTGGCCAGCGTGATCGAGGTGTTCGCCTGTTGGCCCAGTGAGGTCAGGTCCAGCGACTGCGACAGCTTCAGGCCACCGCTGCTGTTGACCTGACCGCTGGTGCCGAGCGGGGAGATCGTGCCGCCGCTGAGCGGCGAGACGAACGTCGTCAGGCCGTTGGCGACCGTCGGGGCGATCACTTCCAGTTTGACTTCCGCTTTGGCGAGTTTGCCGAGGACGCCCGCGTCACCGGCGAAGGTCATCGTGCCGGTCGCCAGGACGTTGTCCGTGGTCGGTTCCACTTCGGTAGTGGTCTTGCCGAGCACCATGTTCGCCTTGAAGACGGGCTTGGCCTTGACGGTCTTGACCACGGTCTTGCCGTTCTTCTTCTTGACCTTGGTCTTGGTCGGCTTCGGGGTCAGCTTCGCGTTCAGCGCCTTGGCGCCGGCACCGGTCAGCTTCACGCTCTTCGCCGAGATGCTGTTGCCGAAACCGAGGCGGGCCGACGAGACGCCGCCCAGCGTCGCGAGCTTCGTCTTCTTGCCGCCCACGCTGGCCGTGAGGGACTTGGTCTGGGTGTTGATTTCGATGGCCTTCAGGGTCACGGACTTCTTGCCCTGGGTCAGCTTCAGGCCACCGCTGTGGGTGATCGTGCCCGCGCCGGTGGTCGGTTCGACCTGACCGCCGGTGACCGTGAAGGTCGCCTTGGTGCCCTTGAGCGTGGCCGGCTTCACCGCGGCGATCCTGATCCCGGCCTGCTTGGCCTTGTTGTTGAAGCCACTGTTGATGGTGAGCTTGGTGGTGCCCTTCGCGATCGGATTGGGCGCGGCGGAAGCGAGCGGTGCGAGAACCAACATCGCGGCTACGGCCGCGGCCACGATTGCGACCGGCAGCATCCTTCCCCTGGCCCTGCCGAGCCGGGTCGATTCAGACATGTAGTTCCTCCAAATTGCGTTTGCCGCCCCCTGCGGTTGCCCTAGGCGACTTACGGCAAGTCGATTAGTCGGGAAGCCTATTCGCGGGTCCCGCCCCGAACAACCCCATCGCCGGTCGCTGGTTGCGGTCTCTCAATATCCTTCCCTGCATGGCGACGACTCCTGACTCCTCCGCCGAGGAGGCCCACCGCACGATCGCGCCGCTCGTCGGTCCCGACGACGAGCGCGTCTTCACCGACTCGGGGATCGAGATCCAGGGTCTCTACGGGGAGGGCGACGTCGCGCCGGACCTCGCGGAGCGGCTGGGTGTGCCGGGTGAGCCCCCGTTCACCCGCGGCATCCACGAGGGGATGTACCGCGACCGGCTCTGGACGATGCGCCAGTACGCCGGGTTCGCCTCCCCGGAGGACACCAACGAGCGTTATCGCTACCTGATCGAGAACGGCTCGACCGGGCTTTCGATGGCCTTTGATCTGCCGACCCAGCTCGGTCGTGACTCCGACGACCCGCTCTGCTTCGGCGAGGTGGGGCGGACCGGGGTGCCGATCGACACGATCGAGGACATGCGGATCTGCTTCGACCAGATCCCGCTCGACGGCGTTTCCACCTCGATGACGATCAACGCGCCCGCCGCCTGCCTGCTGTTGCTCTACGAGCTGGTCGGCGAGGAGCAGGGCGTGCCGTCCCAGAAGCTGCGCGGCACGGTCCAGAACGACGTGCTGAAGGAGTACATGGCGCGCGGGAACTACATCTTCCCGCCCGAGCCGACGATGCGCCTGACCACCGACATCTTCGAGTACTGCCGCGAGAACGTGCCGAAATGGAACACGATCTCGATCTCCGGGTACCACATCCGCGAGAAGGGCTGCTCGGCCGTGCAGGAGGTCGCCTTCACGCTCTCCAACGCGATCGCCTACGTCGAGGCGGCGCTGGAGCGCGGCCTCGCGATCGACGAGTTCGCTCCGCGCCTCGCGTTCTTCTTCAACTGTCACAACAACGTGTTCCAGGAGATCGCCAAGTTCCGCGCGGTGCGCCGGATGTGGGCAAAAATCGTCAAGGAGCGGTTCGGGGCCGAGAACCCGAAATCGATGCAGATCCGCTTCCACACGCAGACCGGCGGGGTGACGCTGCAGGCGCAGCAGCCCGAGGTCAACATCGTGCGGGTGGCGCTGCAGGGCTTCGCCGCCGTCGCCGGCGGCACCCAGTCGCTCCACACCAACGGCTTCGACGAGGCGCTGGCGCTGCCGACCGAGCGCTCCGCCCGGATCGCGCTGCGCACCCAGCAGGTGCTCGCCTACGAGTCGGGCGTCGCCGAGACGGTCGACCCCTTCGCCGGCTCCTACTTCGTCGAGTCGCTGACCGACGAGGTCGAGGCGCGCTCCTGGGAGCTGATGGGGAAAGTCGAAGACCTCGGCGGCTCGGTCGAGGCGCTGGAGTTCATGCAGCGCGAGATCGAGGAGTCCGCGCACAGCTACCACGAGCGTTACCGCTCCGGCCAGGACATCATCGTCGGGGTGAACAAATTCGTCACCGACCAGGTCGACGACGTCGACATCCTCAAGGTCGACCCAGAGTCCGAGCAGCGTCAGCTGGCGCGCCTGAAGGCCTTCAAGGAGCGCCGCGACCAGGCTGCGGTGGACGCCAAGCTGGAGAGCCTGCGCGACGTCGCCCGCGGCGACGGGAACCTGCTGCATCCGATCCGCGCGGCGCTCGCCGCCGACGCCTCGTTGGGCGAGGTCTGCGGCGCGATGCGCGACATCTTCGGCGAATACAAGGGCGGTGCGTTCTTCTAGGGCGCGCGGCGCTCTGAACGTTCCCGCCCAAAATGGCGGGCCCGGCAGGAACGGCGGCCCGGTGACCGAAACCGGGGGCCATGGTCGAGGCGTCAAGGACCCTGATGAAGTCGGAGCCGGAGCTGGCCGAGCTGATCGCCACGGTCGAGGGCGTCGAGGTGACGATGGCCGAAAAGGGCTTCGGCACGCGGGTCCACATCCGTGCGGAGGACCGCACCGGGCTCCGGCAGGCCGACCTCGAGGCCGTCCTCGATCGCCTCGCCGAGCCGCAACGGCGCCCCTTCACCTGAGAGCTTCCACCCCAGCGACAACAAAGGCCCGCCCCCCGGCGGGCCTTTTGTTTTCCGCTGCACATAGAATCGCCCGCGCCCCTTCGGCCACCCCTGTATGCCGCCAGATATCCGCGAGAAAAACCCGGTCACCCACGAGGAGAAGCTTGCCTACCTCCGCGAGTTGCGTGAGGCGGCGGTCCACTCGGCCTCCGAGGAAGCGGTCGAGAAGCAGCACGCCCGCGGCAAGCTGACCGCGCGTGAGCGGATCGACCTGCTGCTCGACCCCGGCTCGTTCGAGGAGCTCGACACGTTCGTGCGCCACCGCACCTACGACTTCGACATGCAGAAGAAACGGCCGTGGGGCGACGCGGTCGTCACCGGCCACGGCACGATCGAAGGCCGCACGGTCTTCGTCTTCTCCCAGGACTTCACCGTGTTCGGGGGGAGCCTCGGCGAGGTCATGGCGGAGAAGATGTGCAAGGTCATGGACCTCGCCGCCGAGGTCGGGGCTCCGGTGATCGGCATCAACGACTCGGGCGGCGCGCGGATCCAGGAGGGCGTCGTCTCGCTCGGTGCCTACGGGGACGTCTTCGCGCGCAATGTCAAATGCTCCGGCGTGATCCCGCAGATCAGCCTGATCATGGGTCCCTGTGCGGGCGGCGCCGTCTACTCGCCGGCGATGACCGACTTCATCTTCATGGTCAAAGAGACCAGCCACATGTTCATCACCGGCCCGGAAGTGATCAAAACGGTGACCGGCGAGGAAGTCGAGTTCGAGGCCCTGGGTGGGGCGATGAGCCACAACTCGAAGTCGGGGGTCGCGCACTTCGCCTCCGAGGACGAGGAGAGCTGTCTCGAGGACGCCCGTTACCTGCTCAGCTTCCTGCCCTCGAACAACCTGGAGCTGCCGCCGCGCTTCGAGCCTTCAGATGACCCGGAGCGCGAAGACGCCGACCTCGACACCGTCGTCCCCGACGACCCGTCGAAGCCGTACGACATGCGCGAGGTGATCAAGCGGATCGTCGACGACGAGGAGTTCTTCGAGGTCCACGAGCACTTCGCCAAAAACATCATCTGCGGCTTCTCCCGCCTCGACGGCTATCCGGTCGGGATCGTCGGCAACCAGCCCGCCTTCCTCGCCGGGGTGCTCGACATCGAGGCCTCCGAGAAGGCGGCCCGCTTCGTCCGCACCTGCGATTGCTACAACGTCCCGCTCCTCACCTTCACCGACGTCCCCGGCTTCCTGCCGGGCACCGATCAGGAGTGGAACGGGATCATCCGCCACGGCGCCAAGCTCCTCTACGCCTACACCGAGGCGACGGTGCCGAAGCTCACCGTCGTCACCCGCAAGGCCTACGGCGGCGCCTACGACGTGATGGCGTCCAAGCACATGCTGGCCGACTTCAACTACGCCTGGCCGACCGCCGAGGTCGCGGTGATGGGCCCCGAGGGCGCGGTCAACATCATCTACCGCAAAGACATCTCCACCTCGCCGACCCCCGACGAGCGTCGCCAGAAACTGATCGACGACTACAAAGCCCACTTTGCCAACCCCTACTCGGCGGCGGAGCGCGGTTATATCGACGACGTCATCGAGCCCCGCCAGACGCGCCCGAAGCTGATCAAAGCCCTGCGCATGCTGCAGTCCAAGCGCGTCCCCCAGCCGAAGCGCAAGCACGGCAACATCCCGCTCTAAGCGAGCTCCGCCACCTCCAAGGGGGGAGAACCCCCGCCCGCTGTTCCTTATGGTCTTGTGGGGACCATAAGGAACAGCGGGCGGGGGTGGTCTTGGCGCGAGGTGGGAATTCTGGCGTCGAGACAGCAGGGGCTTGTCTCGCGGGAGCAACTACGGGATCTGGGTCTGAGTGACGAGGCGGTCTCGAAGGCGGCGGCGCGAGATTGGCTACGGCCGGTATTTCACGGCGTCTTCTCGGTCGGGCATGAGCATCTCACCGTCTACGCGCGGTTGTTGGCGGCGACGATGGCGTGTGGGGCGGGGAGCGTGGTGTCGCATGGGACCGCGGCCTGGTTGCTCGGGCTCCGCACCTGGCAGCCGGAGGAGATCGACGTGATCGCGCCGGTCGAAGCGGGGAGGAAGATCGCCGGGATCCGAAGGCGGTTCGTGCCGCCGCCGGCCGGCGGTGAAATCTGGCGGCGCCACGGCATTCTGTTGACCGGCCCTGCGCGGACGATCGTCGACTGTACGGGGACTCTGGACGCTCGGGGGCTCGGCGACCTGATCGAGGAGGCTTCGGTGCAGGGGCTGCTCGACGTCCGGGCGATCGACCGGGTCCTCGACGGTCCCCGACGGCGGGGTTCGGGTCGGTTGCTGCGCGCGCTCGCACCGTGGCGTCGCTATCGCCGTGGGATCAAGATCCGCAGCCGCATGGAGGCGAAGCTCCTGCCGCTCCTGACCGAAGCGGCACTGCCGATCCCGGAGACCAACGCGAAGCTGCGCCTCGCCGGCAAGGTCTACGAGGTCGATTTCCTCTGGCGAGCGCAGAAGCTGGTTGTCGAAACCGACGGCAGTCGCTTCCACGACAACCCGGCGGCCGGCGCGCGCGACAGCGCCCGCAACCGCGCGCTCGCCGACGCCGGGTATCGGCTCCCGCGGCTCGGCTGGGAGGATCTGCGCGACCGCCCCGAGGAGACGATGCGGCAGATCAGGCAGCTGCTCCGGCCGCCGAGTTAGAGGCCAGGGTCGGGCGAGGTCGCCGCGCGCGGCGCCCACGTGGGCTAGTGCGCCGCGGTGGCCTCGGTCTCGGCGATGGTTGCGGCGCCTGCCGTCGTGGCAGTGCCGGCGGCGCCGCCGCGGCCGGGGGTGAGGCCCGCATCGTCGCTGGAGAGGCGGTGGGCGAGGTAGACGGGGATGATCGAGAGGACGATCAGGATCACCGCGACCGCGGGGACGATCGGGAGCTCTTTGGGGCGGAAGAGGTTGTGGTAGATCCAGATCGGCAGGGTTTCTTCGCCCGCGCCGATGGTGAAGTTGGTGACGATGATCTCGTCGAAGGAGAGGGCGAAGGCGAGCAGGGCGCCGGCGCCGAGGGCGCTCCGCAGCGCCGGGAAGGTGACCCAGCGGAACGTTTGCCAGGGGTCGGCGCCGAGGTCGGCGGAGGCTTCCTCGAAGGAGCCGGAGGTGCGGCGCAGGCGGGCGACCACGTTGTTGTAGACGACGACGATGCAGAAGGTGGCGTGGCCGATGATCACCGTCATCAGGCTGAGGCTGATGCCCATGACCTGGGTGAAGGTGTTGGAGAGGGCGACGCCGGTGACGATCCCCGGCAGGGCGATGGGGAGGACGACGAGGAAGGAGATCGTGTCCCTGCCGAAGAACTTGCGCCGGCCCACCGCCAGCGCGATCAGCGTCCCCAGGGCGACGGCGATCAGCATCGCCACCGCGCCCGCCTCGATCGAGGTGACCAGCGCTTCGCGGGCCGATTCGTCTTCGATCGCCTTGCCGAACCAGCTGAGCGTGAAGCCGGGCGGCGGCCATTTGAGGATGCGGCTCGAGTTGAAGGCCTCGACCAGGATCACCAGCAGCGGGATGTAGATGAACGCGAGGACCAACGCGACGGCGGCTCGCAGGATGATCTTGCCGCGCCTCGACAGCCGCATCAGACGTGCTCGAAGGCGCCGAGCTTGCGGGCGACGCCGAGATAGGCGATGACGACGACGATCGGCACCAGCGCGAAGGCCGCCGCGAAGGGCTGGTTGTTGGTGATCGAGTCGAAGATCGAGGTGCCGATGAACTGTTCGTTGGAGACGAGTTTCGGCGCCAGGTAATCGCCGAGGGTGAGGGAGAAGGTGAAGATCGAGCCCGCCACCACCGCCGGGAATGACAGCGGCAGGATCACCTTGCGGAAGGTGGTGAAGGGGTGGGCGCCGAGGTCCTCGGAGGCGGCGATCAGCGAGTCCGGGATCCGTTCGAGCCCGGCGAAGATCGGCAGGATCATGTACGGCAGCCAGAGGTAGCTCATCGTCAGCCACACCGAGGTGACGCCCTGGCCCGGGCCGTGTAGCCCGATCGGTTCGAGCGCCCAGTTCAACACCCCGTGTTCGGCGAGGATCGCCCGCCAGGCGATGATCTTGACCAGGTAGCTCGCCCAGAGCGGCATCAGCACCGCGACGACGAGCAGCGCCTTCGTCTTCCGGCCGGCCACCTTCGCCATGTAGAAGGCGATCGGAAAGGCGATGACCGCGTCGGTGAAGGTCACGAGGATGGCGGTCCGTACGGTCCTCCAGGTGATCTCGCGGTAGACCGGGACGTTGACCAGTTCTTCGAAGTTTTCGAGGCTGAATTCCTTGATCACGCTCCCGCTGAGGGGATTGACCGTCCAGAAGGCGGTGACCAGGAGCGCGACCAGCGACCCCAGGTAGAGGATCACCAGCCACGCCATCGGGGCGGCCAGCAACGACCCGATCTGCAGTCGGGGGCGACCGTTGAAGAGGCCGGCGAGCCGCCTGCCCGCCGACCTCTTCACCACGACCGCGTCAGTCGCCACCTCGACCGCTCCGACTCAGGTCAGCCTGGCCCTAGCCTTTGATTTCGGTCCAGGCCCGGACCCAGGCGTTGTAGTCCATACAGTTGCTTTCCCCGCCTTCGGTGCATTCCGCCAGCGGCGTCTCCCAGTAGTAGACCCGCTTCCAGAATGCCGGTTCTTCCGCGTGGTATTCGCTGCAGAAGTTGGGGTTTTCCGTGTGTTCGCAGGCCTTTTCCTGGGCCGGTGCCTCGCCGAAGAATTCCGCAACTTCGGCGTTTGCTTTCGGGCTGATGATGTAGTTCATCCACATGTACATGCAGTTGGGGTGCTTGGCATGCACGCTGATCATCCAGGTGTCCGACCAGCCCGTCGCACCCTCTTCCGGCAGGAAGCCCTGGCTCGCCGGGCTCGCTTCCACCGGTTCGTTTTCGCCTTTGAGGGCGAAGTACTGGTACTGCCAGGTCGTCCCGACCTGGTTCGAGCCGTTGGCGAACCCTTCGATCTGCTGTTCGGCGCTGGACCAGTATTCGCCGACGTAGGGCTTCTGTTCCTTCATCAGGGAGACCGCCGCGTCGAACTGTTCTTCGTTCAGCTCGTAGGGATTTTCGATCCCCAGGCTTGGTTTGTGGTTCATCAGGTAGAGCGCGCCTTCGGCGATCGACATCGGGTCGTCGTACTGGGTGATGTGGCCCTTGTACTTGGCGGCCACCTTCGGGTTCAGGGTGATTTCCCACGAGCTCGGCGGTGGCGAGACGTCGTTCTTGTTCCACATCAGCAGGTTCGCGCCGCGCCCGTGTGGGATCCCGTACGGCTTGCCTTCGAAGGTGTTGTAGGGCTGGTTCTTGAGGTCGGCGAAGACCGTCTTGTAGTTGGGGACCAGCGAGACGTTGACCGGGGCGACTTCTCCGGCGGCCCAGAGCCGCGCCGTCGCGTTGCCGGAGGCGGAGACCCCGTCGTACTGCCCGGTCTCCATCAGTTTCACCATTTCGTCCGAGGTGCCGGCGACCTTGTCGTTGACCTTGCAGCCGGTTTCCCCTTCGAACGCCTTGACCCATTGAGGTTCGACGTATCCCGCCCAGGAGATGAGGTTCACTTCCCCCTCGCCCTTGCCGAGCTTCTGCAGTTCTTCACCGCTGCCACCTTCGCCGCCGCTGGTCCCCGAGGTCGAGCTGCCACCTCCGCAGCCGGCCAGGACGAGCATGAACGCGACCAGGCCCGCGACGACGAACCACGCCGTGCGCGCCGGGCTTCCCTTTTGTCCCCTCATGGTGCTACCTCCTCCTTGTTCTTTGCACCGGTAACTGCCGCCGCGTGCTGCGGTCGCCATCCCACGACGACCTCGGCCCCCTGCGTGGGCGCGACGCCCGGCGCCTCGCCCACGTTCTGTCTCACCAACTGCAAGATTCCCCCGGCGTCCAAGGCCACCGTGTAACGCGTCACCGCGCCCGCGTAGGCGACCTGGGCGACCCGGCCGCGCTCGGTGACGAGGCCATCGGTGGACGCCCCCGGCCCGATCACCTCGATCTTCTCCGGCCGCACGGTGAACCGCTCGCCATCCCGCTCGAGCACGTTCGAGGTGCCGACGAAGTCGGCGACGAACTCGTTCACCGGGTGCTCATAGAGGTCTTCCGGGGTCGCGACCTGCTCGATCCGCCCGTCGTTGAAGACAGCGATCCGGTCGCTCATCGTCAGCGCCTCGTCCTGGTCGTGGGTGACGTAGACGAAGGTGATCCCGACTTCCCCCTGGATCGACTTCAGCTCCATCTGCATCTGCTCGCGCAGCTTCAGGTCGAGCGCCCCCAGCGGCTCGTCCAACAGCAGCACCCGGGGCCGGTTGACGATCGCCCGCGCCAGCGCCACCCGCTGGCGCTGCCCGCCGGAAAGCTCGGCCGGCTTGCGGGCGCCGTACCCGGGCAGCCGCACCATCGCCAGCGCCTCGTCGCGGCGCCGGGCCCGCTCGGACCTGTCGGTCTTCGCCACTTTGAGGCCGTAGGCGACGTTGTCGGCCACGGTCATATGCGGGAAGAGCGCGTAGTCCTGGAAGACCGTGTTGACGGCACGCTCGTAGGGCGGCACGCCCGCGACGTCGACGCCCGCCAGTTCGATCGTCCCCGCGGTCGGGTCCTCGAAGCCGGCGATCATCCGCAGGGTCGTCGTCTTGCCGGACCCGGAGGGTCCGAGCATGGTGAAGAACTCACCGGCATGGATCTCAAGATCGATGCCGGCGACGGCGGTCACACCACCGTATTGCTTGGTGAGACCGGCAAGGCGGATGTCAGGCGAAGACCCCTCTATTCCGCGACGTTAGCCGAGCCGGCCATAGTGCGCAGGACAATTCCCCCCTCGCGCCTTGGCCGCTGCGGAGTATGGGGAGTTTCCCCGGCGTGCCCGGGGTGGACGCCGGGGTCGGCCGGCGCCCGTCAGCTTGGGCCGGAGCGGCTAAAAGCCGGTCGGGTGGCGCGCGACGAACCCTTCGTTCGTGCGCAGTTCGGTGTGCCAGCGGGGGCCGGTTTCTTCGCCTTCGTCGCCGCTGGTGTCGAAGCGATACCCGGCGACCGTCATGTAGGCGTGGCCGGCGTTGGCGTAGACGGTGATCCAGCGGCCGGAGCCTTCTTCGCCCCAGGTCATCATCGGGCCGGACGGAAGCGGGCTTTCAAGGAATCTGCCGCCGTGCAGGGCGAAGGAGACCGAGCCGGAACAGTCGTAGCCGCTGGAGGCGAAGCTGGCGTGGCCGCCGCCCCAGACGTAGGGCTTGGTGCGGATCTTGTTCGCCGCGGCGATGACGGCCTTGACGCGGGGCGGGGCGGACACCGGCGCGATGAGTTCGCCACCGGCGAGCAGCTTGGCCTTCGCGGTCGGGGTGCAGATGTCGATTGCGGCGGGGGTGAGGCCGCCGGTGCGGCAGGCGGCGGAGGCGCCACCGGGAGCGAGAAGGGCCGCGACCATGATGGCCATTGCGATGGCCAGACCGGCCTTGAGCTTGAAACCGCGCTTCGGCAAACCGATATCTCCTTCGTCGGCCTACGGGGTTAGCTGTCGGGCTGGCGCTGAAAGAGCCTGCGCCTCCACCACTGGTGGATTAGCCCCGAAAACGTGGTTCCCCCGTTCCCGCGTGCCAGATGGCATGCAGGACTCGGCGTTTCGGTCTTATTGACCGGCGGCATAGTAGTGCATTCGTCCGGCGCTTGCTTACAAAACGCAAACATTAGGTTCCGATTCGCACTAGATGCGGCGGTTCCTGCGGCCCCTCCCCTAGTAGATTGGGCTCTTGGAATGCAGATCGCCGGGCGCACAGCACTTCTCACCGGGGCCACCGGAGGCCTCGGTCGGGCGATCGCGCGGGGACTGGCGGGAGCCGGCGCCTCCCTCGTTTTGAGCGGGCGGCGCGAGGAGGACCTCCTGGCGCTGGCCGAGGGCCTGCCCGGCGACGGTCACCGGGTCCTCGTCGCCGACCTCGCCGAGGACGGCGAGGCGGAGCGGCTGGCGGCGGCGGCCGCGGGCGTCGACATCCTCGTCGCCAACGCCGGGCTCCCCGGTGCGGGCTGGCTCGCCGAGTTTTCCGCCGAGGAGGTGAAGCGCGTCCTGCGGGTCAACCTCGAGGCGCCGATGCTCCTCGCTCGCGCCCTCTTTCCGGAAATGCTGGAGCGCGGCTCCGGCCACCTCGTCTTCGTCTCCTCGCTGTCCGGCAAGTCGGCGAGTCCCCGTACGTCCGTCTACAACGCGACCAAGTTCGGCCTC
The DNA here is from genome assembly GCA_018268415.1 of Actinomycetota bacterium. Classification (GTDB taxonomy): domain Bacteria; phylum Actinomycetota; class Thermoleophilia; order Solirubrobacterales; family 70-9; genus VAYN01. Next base: position 107,855 of record JAFDWO010000141.1, read on the forward strand.
CGCGGCTTCGCGCTGGGCCTGCGCACCGACCTCGCCCCCCGCGGGGTCGGCGTGTCCCTCGTCTCACCCGGCTTCGTCCGCGAGGCCGGCATGTTCGCCTCCGCCGGTGAAAGGAAGCCGCCGCTGATGGGGACCACCACCCCCGAGGCGGTCGCCGACGCCGTCCGCACGGCGATCGTGAACGACCGTGTCGAGGTTGCCGTCGCGCCGCTCTTCGACCGGGTCGCGGCCCACGCCGGGCTGGTCAGCCCGCGGGCCGCGGTCCTCGCCCAGAGCGGCAGCGTCGGCCAGCGCGCCGCCGCGGCGATCGCCACGGGCCACGCCGAGGCCAAGCGTTGAGGAACTCCCCCGTCCCCCTCCCCGAAAGGTTCGTCTCATCATGAGCAGCTCCACCGACTCCTTCGGCGCCCGCGCGACCCTCGAGGTCGGCGGGCGCTCCTACGAGATCTTCCGCCTCGACGCGCTGCAGGAGCGCTTCGATATAGCCCGCCTGCCGTATTCGATGAAGGTGCTGCTGGAGAACGTGCTGCGGCTCGAGGACGGCGTGTCGGTGAGCAAGGGCGACGTCGAGGCGATCGCCTCCTGGGACGCCGCCGCGGAGCCGAGCGTCGAGATCCCCTTCCAGCCCGCCCGCGTCCTGATGCAGGACTTCACCGGCGTCCCCGCGGTCGTCGACCTGGCCGCGATGCGTGACGCGATGGACGAGATCGGCGGCGACCCGAAGGCGATCAACCCGCTGGTCGACGTCGACCTGGTGATCGACCACTCGGTGCAGGTAGACGCCTTCGGCAACGAGCGCGCCTTCGCCGTCAACGCCGAGCGTGATTTCGAGCGCAACCGCGAGCGCTACTCCTTCCTCAAGTGGGGCCAGGGGAGCTTCGACAACTTCCGCGTCGTGCCGCCCGCGACCGGGATCTGCCACCAGGTCAACCTCGAGTACCTCTCCCAGGTCGTCTACTCGCGCCAGAACGGCGGCACCCTGCAGGCCTACCCCGACACGCTGGTCGGGACCGACTCGCACACGACGATGGTCAACGGGCTCGGCGTGCTCGGTTGGGGCGTGGGCGGGATCGAGGCCGAGGCGGCGATGCTCGGCCAGCCGATCTCGATGCTCCTGCCGCAGGTGATCGGCTTCAAGCTTTCAGGCGAGCTGCCCGAGGGGTCGACCGCGACCGACCTGGTCCTCACCGTCACCGAGATGCTGCGCGAGCGCGGCGTCGTCTCCAAGTTCGTCGAGTTCTTCGGGCCGGGCCTGCCGACCCTGGGGCTGGCCGACCGGGCGACGCTCGGCAACATGTCGCCGGAGTTCGGGTCGACCTGCGCGATCTTCCCGGTCGACGCCGAGACGCTGCGCTATCTCGACCTGACCGGGCGGCCGACCGAGACGATCGAGCTGGTCGACGCCTACGCGCGCGAGCAGGGGATGTTCCACGACTCCTCGAGCCCGGACCCGGTCTTCTCCGACCTGTTGGAGCTTGACCTCGGTGACGTCGTGCCCTCGATCGCCGGGCCGAAACGGCCGCAGGACCGGGTGCCGCTCGACGAGGCCAAGGCTTCGTTCCTGGAGGCGATGGGGGAGCTCGCCTCCGACACCGCCGCCGAGCAGCTCGGCAACGGCGTCGACGAGGCCAACGCGGAGTCGTTCCCGGCCTCCGATCCGCCCGCCAAGGACCACGACGACGAGCGCGGCAAGCCGCGGCCCGCGGTCACCGGTGTGCCGGTGGCGACGCTGGAGAAGCGCCGCTCGGGCGACGCGATCGAGGTGACCGTGGACGGCGAGACCTTCGAGCTTGATCACGGCCGCGTGGTGATCGCCGCGATCACCTCCTGCACCAACACCTCGAACCCGAGCGTGATGATCGGGGCAGGCCTCCTGGCCCGGAACGCCCTCGCCAAGGGCCTCGCGCGCAAGCCGTGGGTGAAGACCTCGCTGGCGCCGGGCTCCACCGTGGTCACCGATTACCTGCGCCAGGCCGGGCTCGACGAGGCCCTCGACGGGCTGCAGTTCAACCTGGTCGGGTACGGCTGCACCACCTGCATCGGCAACTCGGGCCCGCTGGCCGAGGAGATCTCGACGGCGATCGCCGAGAAGGACCTGGCCGTCTGCGCCGTCCTCTCCGGCAACCGCAACTTCGAGGGCCGGATCAACCAGGACGTGAAAGCCAACTACCTGGCGAGCCCGCCGCTGGTCGTCGCCTACGCGCTCGCGGGTCGCATGGATATCGATCTCACCACCGAGCCGCTCGGCGAGGGCCCCGACGGCGAGCCGGTCTACCTGCGTGACATCTGGCCGAGCGCCGAGGAGATCAAGCGCGTGGTCGGTGAATCGGTGGCGGCGGAGATGTTCAAGCGCAACTACGCCGACGTCTTCGCCGGCGACGAGGAATGGAACGCGGTCGAGGTGCCCGAGGGCGACCGTTACGACTGGCCCGACTCGACCTACGTGCGCCGGCCGAGCTTCTTCCAGGACATCCCGGCCGACCCGCCCGGTCTCGCGCCGATCGAGGGCGCCCGCGTCCTCGCCGTCCTCGGCGACTCCGTCACCACCGACCACATCTCGCCCGCGGGCGCGATCAAAAAAGAAAGCCCGGCGGGGAGGTGGCTGACCGAGCAGGGGATCGCGCCGGGCGACTTCAACTCCTACGGCTCGCGCCGCGGCAACCACGAGGTGATGATCCGCGGCACCTTCGCCAACATCCGCCTGCGCAACCAGCTGGTCGAGAAGGCCGGCGGCTTCACGCGCCACTTCCCGGACGGCGGGGAGACGACGATCTACGAGGCGGCGGTCGCCTACGCCGACGAGGGTGTGCCCCTCGTCGTCCTCGCAGGCAAGGAGTACGGCTCCGGCTCCTCCCGCGACTGGGCCGCCAAGGGCACCGTCCTGCTCGGCGTCCGCGCGGTGATCGCCGAGTCCTTCGAGCGCATCCACCGCTCGAACCTGATCGGCATGGGCGTCGTCCCCCTCCAGTTCGCCGACGGCGAGAACGCCGCGAGTCTCGGCCTCACCGGTGCCGAGACCTTCACGGTCGGCGATCTCGAAGAGGGTCGCGCCAAGACCGTGACCGTCACCGCTACGGCCGACGATGGCGCCGCGAAGACCTTCGAGGCAACGGTCCGTCTCGACACCCCCAACGAGATCACCTACATCAACAACGGCGGCATCCTGCAGACCGTCCTGCGCAACCTGAAATAGCCCCCGCGGCCCGGCGGGCGGGAGGTCGACCGTATCGACCGTTCTCTCTTAAGCAGGGATGCGGCCGGGATCGCCCCGTTCGCGCTTTACCGTCACCGATACGGCAAAAGCGCGAACGCGGGGGATGGGGCTCGGGAAGCTGCCGCCCGGGGGAGGATGGGGTCCCTGAAGCCGGCGCCCGGGAAGGGATGGGGCCGTCTCGAGCTGTCGCCCGGGAAGGGATGGGGCTCCCGGGGCTGGCGCCCGAGGCCAAGGGATGAGCCCCCTGAAGCTGTCGCCCGGGGAAGGGACGGGCCCTTGCGAGCTCGCCCGGGAAGGCCCCCGGCCCCTCGAGCTGTCGCCCGTGGGGAAAGGCATGCGGCCCGAGAAGGCTGGCGCCCCGGGCAAGGGATGCGGCCCCCTCGAGCTGTCGCCCACGGCGGAAAGGGACGGGCCGTCTCGTCCACGGCCCTGGCAGGCTGTGGCCGTGGCCGAGACGGCCGGGGGTGCGGGAGCGGGCGGGGGAAGCACGGAAGGCCCCGGGCGGATGCGGGCGGATCCCTCACGCGAGCGACACGGGGGTGCCACGGATCCGTGACGGGACCGTCACGGAAGGAGACCTCGTCACGAAGACGTCGCGAACGTCACCTTCCTCCCACCCTTCGCCATCACTCAAGGATCTCCGTGTTTGGTTTCGGTTGCTCAGCAACCAAAACTCGACGCGCGTCCCACGGACCCCCGATCCCGGCGTCCGGGGGCCGGAGGGTGCCACGGATCCCCCCGATCCCGGCCCCCGGGGGCCGGGAGGTGTGACGGATCCCTCACCGGACCGGGACCCCGTCACGGAGACGTAGGGAACTCCACCCTTCCTCCCGTGTTGTCCAACGCTCACGGACGCGTTCCGTACTTTGACCCTGCCATGGCATGGTCAAAGTACGGAACGCGTTCCCGGGCCCTCTTTCCGGGCCCGGGAACGGACCGAAGGTTGCGGAAAGCGTGACGTTCCCGGCATCTTCGTCACAGATCGGGGCGGGGTGTGGCCTGGACCCGTCACGGAAGTCCGACCTCCCCCCGTTCCTGTATCCCCCCTCATCCCTGTGTCGTCTTTTTCACGACCCCCTCCCATCCCTGTCCCGTCTTTTTCACGACCCCCTCCCGTCGTCCCGGGCGCCTCATGGCGATCACAGCCTGCCAGGAGCGCCATGAGGCGCCCGGGACGCAGCTCGGACGGGCGCGGGGGGTCGGGGTCGGGGGGCAGCTCGGACGGGTGGGGTGGCCGGGGTCGGGCGGCCACGCGCCCCGCACCGCATCTCGGACGGGCCCAGGGGCCGGGGTCGCGCCACGACACGGTCCGGGTCGCATCTCGGACGGGTGGGAGACCCGAGATCGCGCCGCACATCGACGGGCGCTCCGGCCGCGTCAATCACCCGGTGCCCAGTGACGGTTCTCTCCGCCGGGTGGGAGGGGAGATGCAGGAGGGGCGCGGGAGGCAGGGGGGTCCGCGCGCCCCTCGCTGCACCTGCGCGCCGGTAGCCAGGGAGGGATGCCGACGCGGCCATTCTGGGGCGGCGCCCCAGAACAGTCCGGACTAGCTATACCGCCAGTTCAGGCTTCGGTCAAGGTCGATATACCGAACCGCTACGTTCGTTCGGTCGCGCCATGCGACGCGCCCCCCGTCGGGGTGGGGCGGGCGATGCCCCAGCCCATGCGCTCGATGAGCTCGATCCCGATCACCGAGCCGATCGGCCCGAAGGGCGTCAGGGTGCCCGCGAGGAGGGTGTAGGGGGCCTCGTGGCGCACGCAGGCGATCCAGATGACGATGCAGAGGACGCAGAAGCCGAGGCCGTGGGCCCAGCCGAAGATCATCGTCTCGGTTTCGAAGCCCGGCGCGATCCAGAAGAAGAGGAGGCCGATGAATACCACCAACTCGACGTAGGAGACCCGCTTCACCCAGACGAAGAGCTCACCGGGGACGGGCTTCTCGAACGGTTTGAACGGGCGCGGGCGGCGCATCGCCGGGACCGGCCGGCTAGAGGCCGGGGGTGAGCGCGGTCAGCGCGATGCGCTCCTGCTCGAGCGCGTGCGCCGCGGCGTAACCCTCGCCCGGGCTGGCGCGGCCGGGGCGTCCGATGTAGGTGAGGTCGACGCCCTCGGGCAGCACCTGCGGGAAGCGACGCGACATGACCTTCCAGGCGCCCATGTTGCGCGGCTCCTCCTGGACCCAGGCGATCTCCTTCAGGTTCGGGTAGCCCGCGATCACCTCTTCGAGGCGCTGCTTGGCGAAGGGGTAGAGCATCTCGACCCGGGCGATCGCCACGTTCTCGGCCGCGGCGCGGCGGTCGGTGGCGTCCATGTCGTAGTAGATCTTGCCGGTGCAGAGGACGAGGCGCTCGACCTTGTCGCGGCGGTCCTCGACGGTCGGGTCGTCGAGGATGTGGCGCCACTCGCCGTCGGTCAGGTCGGCCATCGTGGAGGAGGCGCGGTCGAGCCGCAGGAGCCCCTTCGGCGTGAAGACGATCAGCGGCCGCGCCTTGCGGATCAGCGCCTGGCGGCGCAGTAGGTGGAAGTACTGGCCGGCGGTGGTCGGGTTGGCGATCCGGATGTTGCCCTCGGCGCCGAGCGCCAGGAAGCGCTCGATGCGGGCGCTCGAGTGCTCGGGGCCGGACCCCTCGTACCCGTGCGGCAGCAGCATCGTGAGCCGGCTCGTCTGCCCCCACTTCGCCTCGCCGGAGACGATGAAGCTGTCGACGATCACCTGCGCCGCGTTGGCGAAGTCGCCGAACTGCGCCTCCCAGAGGACCAGGGCGCTTGGCTGCGCGGCCGAGTAGCCGTACTCGAACCCGAGGCAGGCGACCTCCGAGAGCGGGCTGTTGTGGAGCTCGAAGGGCGCCTTCGCGTCCCGCAGGTTCTGCATCGGCGTGTACTCGAGGCCGGTGTTCTCGTCGTGCAGGACGAGGTGACGGTGGGAGAAGGTGCCGCGCTCGGAGTCCTGGCCGGTGAGCCGGATGTGGACGCCCTCGGTGAGCAGGGAGCTGAAGGCGAGGCCCTCGGCCTGGCCGAAGTCGATGCCGCCTTCGGCCAGCGCGTCGGTCCGCTTGCCCAGCGGGCGGCGCAGCTTGCGGTGCACGTTGAAGCCGTCCGGCACCCGCAGCAGTTCCTCGTTCAGCTTGATCAGCGTGTCGGCGCTCAGCGAGGTGTCGATCACGGGGCTCGCGGTGCGGTCGAGTTCGCCGGTGCCGGTGGCGACGGTCGGGTCCTCGTAGTCGCCCGCGTCCATCTTCTCGCGCAGCTGCTTGAGCGCCGCCGACATCTCGGTTTTGCGCGATTCGCCCTCTTCGGCGACGACCTCGGCGGTGGTCACGCCCTCGGCGATCAGCTTGTCGGCATAAAGCTCGGAGACCGGCTTGTGGTCTTTGATCTTCGCCGCCACCGTCGGCTGCGTGTAGGCGGGCTCGTCGGTCTCGTTGTGGCCATAACGGCGGTAACCGATGACGTCGATGACGACGTCCCGGTGCCAGCGCTCGCGGTAGGCCATCGCCAGGCGGACCGCCGACATGCAGGCCTCGACCTCGTCGGCGTTGACGTGGATGATCGGCACGTTGAAGCCCTTGGCGAGGTCGCCGGCGTACGGGGTCGAGCGGGCGTCCTCGGGATCGGTGGTGAAGCCCACCTGGTTGTCCTGGATGATGTGGACGGTGCCGCCGGTCGAGTAGCCCTTCAGCCCCTGCAGGTTGAGCGTTTCGGCGACGACCCCCTGGGCGGGGAACGCGGCGTCGCCGTGCAGCAGGACCGGGACCGCGCCCATCGTGTCCTGGGACAGCGACGCACCGTCGAACTTGTTCTGCAGGAAGCGGGCGCCGCCGGTGACCACCGGGTCGACGAACTCGAGGTGGCTCGGGTTCGGGTAGAGGCGGACCGAGGTCTTCTCTCCCGCGTGGCTCTCGTACACGCCGCGGTGGCCGTAGTGGTATTTGACGTCGCCGGTGCCGCCGTGCGGGATCGCGGCGACGGCCTTGACCGCGCTCAGCCGTTTGGAGCCCTCGAACTCGGCCAGGATCGATTCCACCGGGCGTCCGAGGTTGTGGGCGAGGACGCTGAGCCGGCCGCGGTGGGCCATGCCGAAGACGACGTCGTCGGCGCCGGCGCGATGGGCGAGGGTGACGACCTCGTCGAGCATCGGCACGATCACGTCGAGCCCCTCGATCGAGAACATCTTCTGGCCCAGGTACGTTTTCTCGAGGAAGCGCTCGAACTGGAAGACGTCGATCAGCCGGTGCAGCAGGCGCTCTTTCTCGTCCGCCGCGAGGGGCTGGCGGTGGGCGCCGGTCTCGATCATCTCGCGCAGCCAGATCCGCTGCTGGTGGGAGGAGATGTGCTCGAACTGGTAGCCGATGGTCGAGCAGTAGGCGTCCCGCATCCGGGGCAGCGCCTCCAAGAGCGTTTCGCCGGGGACCCCGATGCGCAGGATCGAGGCGGGGATCCGCGCCATCAGCTCCGGCGTCAGGTTGAGGTTCTCGGGCTCCAGGCCGGGGTCGCCTTTCGGCTTCGAGCCGAGCGGATCGAGCCGCGCCGCCAGGTGGCCCTGGGTGCGGTAGGCCTTCAGCAGCGAGGTCGCCGCCTGCACCGCCTGCAGCAGCTCCTCGTCGACCTGGCCGGGAACCCCTGGGACCGCGGCGGCGGGGGCCGCGGCGGCGAGCGGCGCGGGCGAGGCGGAGGCGGGGTGGGCGTTGGTGATCGGCGCCGCCTCGATGCCGAGGTCGGCGGCGACCCGCTCGTAGAACTCGTCCTCGCCCTGCAGCAGCTGCTCGACCCGGCGCAGGAACTCGCCCGACTCGGCGCCCTGGATGACGCGGTGGTCATAGGTCGACGTCAGCGTCATCACTTTCGAGACGCCGAGCTGCTTGATCCGTTCCGGCGAGGCATGCGACCACTCCGGCGGGTAGGCGATCGAGCCGGTGGCGATGATCGCGCTCTGGCCCGCGAGCAGTCGCGGCACCGAGGCGACGGTGCCGATCCCGCCCGGGTTGGTGAGGCTGATGTTGGTACCGACGAAGTCGTCGGCGGTGAGCTTGTTCTCGCGGGTCTTCGCGATCAGCTCTTCGAAGCGGGTGTGGAAGCTCGCGAAGTCGAGGTCCTGGGCGCCCTTGATCGCCGGGACCATGAGGCCGTGGGAGCCGTCCTTTTTGGTCACGTCGACGGCGATGCCGAGGTTGACCGGGCCGTTCTCGATTGCGTAGGGCTTGCCGTCGCGCTCCTCGAAGCTGCGGACCATCACCGGGATCTCGCGGGCGGCCTCGACGATGGCCCAGGCGACCAGGTGGGTGAAGGAGGTCTTCAGGCCGCGCTCCTTGAGCTGCGCGTTGATCACCTTGCGCTTGGCGTCGAGGGTGTCGACGGCGATCGTGCGGAAGCTGGTCGCGGTGGGCACGGCGCGGCTTTCGTCCATCGCCTTGGCGAGCATCGCGGCCGGGCCGCGCAGCTGCTTCTCTTCGCCGGTGGTCGGCGCGGCGGCGCCGTTGGGGCCGCTCAGCACGTCCTCTTTGGTCACTTTGCCGCCGAAGCCGGTGCCGGTGACGCTGCCCAGGTCGACTCCCTGCGCTTCCGCCATCCGCCGGGCGACCGGCGTCGCCTTGACGTCGGCGCCGTTGGTGCCGCTGCCGCTGTCGCCGTTGATCGCGGCAGGCTGGGACGCGCCCGGCGCCTCGGCCGGGGCCGGGGCCGCCGCCGGGGCGCTGCCATCGCCCTCGCCGGCCTCCATCTCCACCATCGGCGCGCCGACCGGAACCTCGTCGTCGACCTCCACCAGGAGCTTGGTGATCGTGCCGCTGGTCGGTGCCGGAACCTCGGCGTCGACCTTGTCGGTGGAGACCTCGACGACGGTGTCGCCCTCGTTGACAAAGTCGCCAACGGCGACGTGCCACTCGAGGACGATGCCCTCGGTCACCGACTCTCCCATCTCGGGCATCGTGATCTGCACGGTCGCCGTCTCTGGCATTTCTCCGGCCAGTCTTACAAACCGTGACTGCGGGCGGCTTTCTCGGGATAACCTGGTACCGGATGAGCTACTTCGTCACCGGGGCAACGGGTTTCATCGGACGCAATCTCGTCGGGCGTCTGCTACAGCGTGAGGGCACGATCTACGCGCTGGTGCGGGCTGGCTCGCGCGGTCGCCTGGAGGAGTTGCGCACCGGCTGGGGAGCCGACGGGGCACGTGTGGTGCCGATTTCCGGCGATCTGACCCAGCCCGGCCTGGCGATCTCCGAGGAGGATCTGATCACGATGCGGGGGGAGATCGGGCACTTCTTCCACCTCGCCGCGATCTACGACATCACCGTCGACGCGGAGACCCAGGAGGTCGCCAACGTCGCGGGGACGCGCCACGCAATCGAGCTTGCAGGCGCGCTCGAGGCCGGCTGCTTCCACCACGTCAGCTCGATCGCGGCGGCCGGTCTCTACCGCGGCACCTGGACCGAGGACATGTTCGACGAGGCCGAAAGGCTGGACACGAACCCCTACTTCCGCACCAAGCACGAAGCCGAGCGGCTGGTCCGCGAGGACTCGCCGCGGCCCTGGCGGGTGTACCGGCCGGGGATCGTCGTCGGTGACTCGCGCAGCGGCGCGATCGACAAGATCGACGGGCCGTACTACTTCTTCAAGTCACTGCAGCGGGCGCGGCGGGTGCTGCCCTCGTGGTTGCCGACCGTGGGCATCGAAGGCGGCGAGATCAACATCGTCCCGGTCGATTACGTCGCCGGGGCGATCGACCACATCGCCCACGCGCCGGACCTCGACGGGCGTGCCTTCCACCTCACCGACCCGAATCCGCGGCGGGCCGGGGAGGTGGTCAACATCTTCGCCAAGGCGGCCGACGCGCCACGGATGCAGTGGCGGCTGGACACCGACGTCACCGAGCCCGCGGCGGGCGCGCTGCGCTCGGCGCTGCGGCTGGTGCCGGGGTCGAAGCGGGCGGTGGCGGCGGTGCTCGGGGAGGTCGGGTTGCCGGCCGACGTCCTCACCTACCTCGATTACCCGACCAGCTTCGACTCGACCGCGACCCAGGAGGTCCTGGCCGGGAGCGGCATCGAGGTGCCGCCACTGGAGAGCTACGCGACGCGGATCTGGGACTACTGGGAGCGCAATCTCGACCCCGACCTGTTCAAGGACCGCAGTCTGGCCGGCGCGGTGCGGGGAAAGGTGGTGCTGATCACCGGGGCCTCGTCGGGGATCGGCCGGGCGACCGCGGTCAAGGTCGCCGACGCGGGGGCGACGGTGCTGCTGGTCGCCCGCTCCGTCGACAAGCTGGAAGAGACGAAGGAAGAAATCATCGCCGCGGGCGGCGTCGCCCACATCCATCGCTGTGACATGGCCGACGCCGAGGACGTGGCGCGGATGGCCGACGAGGTGCTCACCTATCACGGCCACGTCGACATCCTGGTCAATAACGCGGGGCGCTCGATCCGCCGCTCGGTGGCGCTCTCCTACGACCGCTTCCACGATTACGAGCGGACGATCCAGCTGAACTACCTGGGGTCGCTGCGGCTGATTCTGGCGCTGCTGCCGGAGATGCGGGCGCGCAAGTCAGGGCACATCATCAACATCAGCTCGATCGGCGTGCAGACGAACCCGCCACGCTTCTCCGCCTATGTCGCCTCGAAGGCGGCGCTCGACGCTTTCAGTCGGGTGATCGCCTCCGAGGTGATCGACGACAAGGTTCACATCACCACGATCAACATGCCGCTGGTGCGGACGCCGATGATCGCGCCGACCCGGATGTACGACATGTTCCCGGCGATCACCCCCGAGGAGGCCGCCGAGCTGATCTCCAAGGCGATGGTCAACAAGCCGAAGAAGGTGGCGACGAAACTCGGCAACCTCGGCGAGCTGGTCTACGCGGTGGCGCCGAAGGCGAGCGATTCGATCCTCAACACCGCCTACAAGCTCTTCCCCGACTCGCAGGCGGCGAAAGGCAAAACCGAGGAGCGCCCGGACAAGGCGCCGTCGACCGAGGCCGTGGCTTTTGCGCACCTGATGAAAGGCGTGCACTGGTAATGGCGCGCCATCTTCAGGCGTCGTGACCAAGCAGTTCAAGGACGCAGGGAGACGAGGCGAGGGGAGCGCACTCCGGTGCGTGACCCGAGGCGAGCGACCGAGGACGCCGAAATGCGCCGGTCACGACGCCTGAAGCATTGGGGGTGGGGTTACGAGGACCAGGCGCCGACGGCGGCGCAGTTGAGGGAGGCGGCGGCGGGGATCAGGGAGCGGTTCGGCTTCGGCGGTGAGGCGCGGGCGGCGGTCCCGCCGGCGGAGGTCGAGGTGCGGGCGCCGCGGTTGCGGCGGCCCGAGGCTTTCGGCGACCTGTTCACGGACGAGAAGTACGAGCGGGTGTCGCGGGCGCTGGGCAAGGCCTACCGTGACGTCGTCCGCGGGCACCGGGGGGAGTTCGAGCACCCGCCCGACCTGGTGGCGCTGCCGCGTGACTGCTCGGAGGTGGGGACGGTCCTGAGCTGGGCCGAGGCCGAGGGCGCGGCCGTGGTGCCCTTCGGTGGCGGCACGAGCGTGGTCGGTGGGGTGGAGGCGCGGCTCGGCGACCGGCCGGTGGTGACGATGGACCTGCGCCGGCTGGATCGCCTGGTCGAAGTCGACGCGACCAGCCTGGCGGCGCGGATCGAGGCGGGTGCGACCGGACCACGCCTGGAGGAGCAGCTGCGCGAGCACGGGCTGACGATGCGTTGCTTCCCGCAATCCTTCGAGTACGCGACGCTGGGTGGCTGGATAGCGACCCGCGCGGGCGGCCACTTCGCGACCAGGGAAACCCACGTCGACGACCTGGTCGAGTCGGTCCGCGCGGTGACCCCGCGGGGGACGTGGGAGAGCCGGCGGCTGCCGGGCTCGGGGGCGGGCCCCTCGCCCGATCGCCTGCTGCTGGGCTCCGAGGGCATCCTCGGGGCGATCACCGACGCCTGGGTCCGGGTGCGCCCGCGGCCGGAGTGGAAGGCGGCGGCGACGGTGCGGTTCGAGGGCTTCGCCGACGCCTGCGAGGCGGTCCGCGAGATCGTCCAGGCCGGTCTCGACCCCGCCAACTGCCGGCTCCTGGAAGCGGCCGAGGCGGAGATGACCGGCGCGGGCGACGGCAGCGCACACCTGCTGCTCCTGGCCTTCGAGTCCGCCCACCACCCGGTCGACGGTCCGCTGCAGGTGGCCCTGGCCGCGGCGGAGGACCACGGCGGCCGCCCCGACGCGCCCCGGGTCACGGAACCGTCGCCGCCGTCACACTCCGGTCGCAACCCCCCGTCGACGGGCCGAAAACTCAAGGAGGGCTTGAGTTTTCGGCCCACCAACAAGGGGGGCGCGCGGGAGGGTGACGGAAGTGCGGCGGAGAGTTGGCGAGGGGCGTTCCTCTTGGCGCCGTATTTGCGCGACACCTTCGTGTCTTGTGGGGTGCTTTCGGAGACGTTCGAGACGGCGATCACCTGGGATCGGCTGGAGGAGTTCCACGCGGCGGTGATGGCGACGACGCGGCGGGTGGTCGCCGAGGTCTCGGGCGCGCCGCGCGAGGGGCGGGGGGCGCCGCTCGTCACCTGCCGTTTCACGCACGCCTACCCGGATGGCGTCGCGCCCTACTTCACCGTGCTGGCGCCGGCCGTCCGCGGCGGCGAGGTGGAGCAGTGGGACGAGGTCAAGGCCGCCGTCTCGGAGGCGCTGCTCGAGGGCGGCGGCACGATCACCCACCACCACGCAATCGGCCGCGATCACCGTCCCTGGTACGACCGCCAGCGGCCCGCGCCCTTCGCTGCCGCCTTGCGCGCCGCCAAGGCCGAGCTCGATCCGGCGGCGATCCTGAACCCCGGCGTTCTCCTCGATCCCTGATCGGGTAACCAGGGACGGGGGCGGTACCCTTTCGCGACCGGATCCGGCGGCGGATGCATCCGCCGCCTGCTACTCGCCGCCCCGCGATGGAAACGATCACCTCCGAACATCCGACCGTGCCCCCCGCCGACGAGAGCTCGAACCTCGACGAGCCGGTGGTGCCTCGCCGCAGTCCGCTGCGCGCCGCGATCAAGACCGGGCGGCCGAAAGAGTGGATCAAAAACGTCTTCGTCTTTGCCGGCCTGCTCTTCTCCGGCAAGTTCAACCAGAGCCATGACGTCCTCGAGGCGGTCATCACCTTTGTCGCCTTCTGCCTGATCTCCAGCGCGGGCTACTTCGTCAACGACCTGATCGACGTCGAGCTCGACCGCAAGCACCCGAAGAAGCGCTTCCGTCCGATCGCCGCCCGCGAGCTCTCCGAGCGCAGCGCGATGACGATCGCGCCGGTCCTCGCGTTGGTCGGGATCGGCATCGGCTTTGCGGTCAACTGGAAAGTCGGCCTGATGGTGGTCGGTTATGGCGTCGCCCAGATGGCCTACAGCCTCGGCCTCAAGCAGATCGTGATCATCGACGTGATGACGTTGGCGGGCCTCTTCGTCCTGCGCGTCGCCGCGGGCGCCAGCGCGGTCGACGCCCACGCCTCGGAGTGGCTGCTCCTCTGCACCGGCTTTCTCGCCGCGTTCCTCGGCTTCACCAAGCGTCGCCAGGAGGCCGTGTCCGAGCTCCACGAGGGGACCTCGACCCGGCCCGTCCTCGAGCACTACTCGCTCCCCTTCCTCGACCAGATGGTCTCCCTGGTCACCACCGGCACCGTGATCAGCTATGCGATCTACACGGTGAACTCGCCGATCATCGGCAACCAGATGATGCTCACGATCCCGCCGGTGGTCTACGCGATCTTCCGTTACCTGTACCTGATCTACGACCGCAACGACGACCGCTCGATGTCCGGCATCATCGCCGGCGACCGTGGCATCCAGGCCGCCGGCGCCGTCTGGGTGCTGGTCGCGTTCCTGCTGCTCTACGTCTTCAACTAGGCGAGCTCGGCGCCCTCGGGGACGCCTTCCATCAGGTAGAAGCGGGCGCGGCCCAGCTCCTCTCCGTTGACCTCGACCACGGCCGCGTGCGGGCCGGCGGCGGTGAAGGTGGCGGTGGCGGCGATCGACATCACCAGGCGCTGCTCCTGGCCCTGGGGCATGCCGGGCGGGCGCCCCGTCTCGAAGTTGGCGGTGAGGCCGTCGCCGAGCTCGTTGCCGTCGGGGTCCTGGATGGTGACGCTCAGCTCGTGGGGGCTGTTGGTCTCGTGCCAGGCGACGTCGATCCCGAGGCCGATGTGGAAGGACCACTCATGGGGTAGCTCGGGGAGGCGGAGGACGTTCCAGCCCCCGCCGGTGAGGTAGAGCTTCCCGTTCACCGCCTCCGAGTAGTCGGTGAGCATGAGGAAGCCGATGTTCACTCGTCCTTGCCCTTCTTCTTGCCCTTGTGCTCGGTTCCGGGGTAGGGGGTCACCGGCAGGTCGGCGACCAGCTCCGTTTTGCCTTCGCGCCGGAACTGCAGGTCGACTTTCTCGTCCTTACGGTAGGTGCCCCAGAGGCCGAGGTACATCGCCAGCCAGCGGCTGGTGCCCATTTCCTCCTTGACGATCGCCCGGGTGAAGACGAGTTCGTGATCCTCGACGTTGAAGTCCACGCCCTCGGTCTGCTCGACCCCGTTGATGAAGACGGTGTAGGGGCGCTCGGCGCCGGCGGGCATCTTCACCCGCTCGCCTGCCGCATAGCTGCCTTTCGGCACACCGGGCTTGTTCATGTGATCGGTCATCGATTGGCTCCTTCCAGAGTCTCGCGCACCAGGTCGAATGGCGTGTCGTGCCCGCTCGGGTCGAGCTCTTCGCGTTGCAGGCCGCCCCGGTAGGGGGCGAAGGTACCGTCACCGCGTACGTCGATCCCGGCGACCGGCTTGTGCAACAGGCCGCGCCCGCTCAGCTCCAGACGCGCCGTCACCTGATCCTCCGGCTCGAACTTGCGGATCAGGCTGGCCGCCTTCGGCGGTCCTTCGGCGCGGATGGCGAGCGCCCGCTCGCGCATCCGCACCACCGCTGCGCCGATGTCGTCGAACCGTTCGTGTTCAACCTCGGCGCCGTTGCGCACGGTCAACTTCCAGCTGGGACGGGCCACCGCCCCAGCTTATTCAGGCGCCGCGCCGCGGACGCTTCGGGCGCCGCGCCGGTGGGCCGACGATTTTTTCCGCGCCCTCGCGGTCGGCGACCGCGACGTAGTCCCGCTCCCGCGCGCCGGTGTAGATCTGACGCGGCCGGGCGATTTTCTGCTCCGGGTCTTCCTTCATCTCCATCCACTGGGCGACCCAGCCGGCCGTCCGCGGGATCGCGAAGATCACCGTGAACATGTCGGTCGGGATCCCCAGCGCCTCGTAGATGATCCCAGAGTAGAAGTCGACGTTCGGGTACAGCTTGCGCTCGGTGAAGTACTCGTCGGCGAGGGCGTGTTTCTCGAGCTCGCGGGCGATCTCGACCAGCGGGTTGTACTCGGTCGCCTCGAAGACGGCGCCCATGTGCTCCTGGATGATCCGCGCCCGCGGGTCGTAGTTCTTGTACACGCGGTGGCCGAAGCCCATCAGTTTCTCCTCGCGGTCCTTCACCCGGGCGAGGAAGTCAGGGATGTTGTCGACGCTGTCGATCCGCCGCAGCATCCGCAGCACCGCCTCGTTGGCGCCGCCGTGGAGCGGCCCGTAGAGCGCCGCGACGCCGGCCGCCACCGCCGAGTACGGGTCGACGTCGGAGGACCCGACCCCGCGCACCGCGTTGGTGGAGCAGTTCTGTTCGTGGTCCGCGTGGAGGATGAAGAGGACGTCGAGCGCTTTGGTCAGCTCCGGCTTCGGGACGTGCTTCTCTTCGGTCTTCTTGAAGACCATCGAGAGGAAGTTCTCGGCGAAGCTGAGGTCGTTGTCCGGGTAGACGTAGGGCAGGCCCATGTTGTGCCGGTAGGAGAAGGCGGCCAGCGTCGGGATCTTGGCGATCAACCTGACCGCGGCCATGTAGCGCTCTTCCTGGTCGTTGACCTGCTTCGCGTCGGGGTAGAAGGTGGAGAGCGCGCCGACCCCGGAGAGCAGCATTCCCATCGGGTGCGCGTCGTAGCGGAAGCCCTCGAAGAGGTGCTTCAGGTCCTCGTGCACGAAGGTGTGGTGTGTGATGTCGTAGGTCCAGCGCTCCAGCTGCGCCCTGGTCGGCAGCTCGCCCCAGATCAGCAGGTAGGCGACCTCGAGGAAGCTCGAGTTCTCGCACAGCGTCTCGATCGAGTAGCCGCGGTGTTCGAGGATGCCCTTGTCGCCGTCGATGAAGGTGATCGCGGAGCGGCAGGAGGCGGTGTTGGTGAAGGCCGGGTCGTAGGAGAGGAGGCCGAATTCGTCCTCGTCGACCTTGATCTGGCGCAGGTCCATCGCGCGCACCGTGCTGTCGGTGATCGGCAACTCATAAGTCCTGCCGGTCCGGTTGTCGGTGACCGTCAGGGTGTCTTTTCCGCTCCCGATCCCGTTCTCGGCCTTGGCGTCGGTGGTCTGCTGCACGGTGGCCATCACGCTCCTTCTCCTGCTCTCGCGCGGAGTTCCTCTCCTGCTTTTTGGGGAGTAGCGAGTATCGCAGTTCGGCGCAGCCGACCTGTTAACCGCGGGGGGCGGGAACGCCCTCGAACTGGGTCATCCCGCGGAGCGCCTCGAAGCGCTCGTCGATCTCCTCGCGCTGCAGGCGCGAGACGCGCTCGGTGCCGAACTCCTCGACGTTGAAGGAGGCGAGCACCGTGCCGTAGCCCATCGCCCGGCGCAGGTTGGCCTCGTCGAGATCACCGCCGGACCCGTCGAGGTAGCCGAAGAAGCCGCCCGCGAAGCTGTCGCCGGCGCCGGTCGGGTCGCGTACGTCCTCCAACGGGAAGCCCGGGAGGGCGAAGAAGCTCTGGTCCTCGGCGCCGGTGCCGGTGAACAGCGCCGCGCCGTACTCGCCGCGCTTGGCGACCACCGCCTGCGGCCCCATCTCCATCACCGCGCGGGCCGCCCGGGCGAGGTTCGACTCGCCGGTCAGCATGCGGATCTCGGCGTCGTTGACGACCAGGCAATCGACTTCCTCGATCGCCGCCGTGAGCGAGTCCTTGGCGGTCTCGATCCACAGGTTCATCGAGTCGAGGCCGCTGAACCCGGCGGGGCACTGGGCGCGGACCTGGCGCTGCAGGTCAGGCTGGATGTTGGCGAGGAAGAGGGTGTCGGCGGACTTGGCGGCGTCGGAGAGCTTCGGCTCGAACTCGCCGAAGACGCCGAGCTGGGTGTCGTCGGTGTGGGCGACGTTGAGGTCGAAGTCGTAGTGCCCGCGCCAGAAGAAGCTCTGGCCGCCGGCGACGCGCTCGATGTCCTCGGTGGCGATCCCCCGCGCCTCGAGCAGCTCGAACTGCTCACCGCCGAAGTCGTCGCCGACCGGCCCCACCGGCCGCACCTCGGTGAAGAAGCTCGCGGCGAGCGAGAAGTGGACGGCGGCGCCGCCGAGCATCCGCTCACGCTCCCCGAACGGGGTCCTGACGGCGTCAAAGGCGATCGATCCGACGACGGTGAGAGCCATGGCTCCCGCAGCCTAGCCTGCCGCGGCGGCGTGGGGGCGCCTCCAGCGACCGAAGGGAGCGGTGCGAGCGCGAAGCGCGAATTCCTTGCGAGGCCGGCCACGCCGCCCCAGGGGCGCCCTGAAGGGCGCCCGGCAGGCCCGCCTCGGAATCCCGATCCCTGCGGCCCCGGTCTGCGAGACTGCCGGCGGGATGATTCCGCGAGGGGAGGGACGATGAGGGCGATCCAGTTGCGGGAGTTCGGTGGCGCCGATGCGATCGAGGTGGTCGAGATCGCGGACCCGACGCCGGGCGAGGGCGAGGTGGTGGTCGACGTGGTCCGCTCGGGGGTCAACTTCGCCGACACGCACCAGACGCGGAACGACTATCTGTCCGGGCAGGAGCTGCCGCTGATCCCGGGGACCGAGGTGGTGGGCGCGACCGCCGACGGACGCCGGGTCGTCGCCCTCACCGGTACCGGCGGTTACGCCGAGAAGGTGGCGGTGCCCGAGGCGATGCTGATCCCGGTGCCCGACGAGGTCGACGACGAGCAGGCGGCCGGGGCGCTCGTGCAGGGCCTTACCGCGATGGCGCTGGTGAAGCGCATGGCGCGGATCGAGCCGGGGGAGACGATCGTGATCGAGGCCGCCGCGGGGGGCACCGGCACGCTCGCCGTGCAGGTCGCCAAAGGCGCCGGGGCGCGGGTGATCGGGCTCGCCTCGAGCGCCGAGAAGCGTGCGCTGGTCGAGAGCCTCGGCGCCGACGCGACCGTCGACTCCCGGGCGCAGGACCTCCGTGGCGGGATCCTCGCCGCCAACGACGGCAGGAAGGTGGACGCGGTCCTCCACATGAGCGGCGGCGACGCCTTCGACGCCGAGCTCGCGGCGTTGGCACCGCTCGGGCGGATGGTCGTCTTCGGCAACGCCTCGCGCGAGAACCGCCAGGTGAGCACCGGCGAGCTGCTGCAGGGATCGAAGGCGGTGATGGGCTTTTGGCTGGTCCACGTGCTCGCTCGACAGGACCTCGCGGTGCCGCTGATCGGCGAGCTTTTGGGGGCGCTGGCGACGGGCGCACTGCGCGTGACGATCGGTGGCGTCTACCCTCTGTCGGAAGCGGCGCGCGCGCACCGGGCGCTCGAATCACGCGCCAGCACCGGCAAGCTGCTCCTCGATCCCTCTAGATGACCAACTTCAAAGACCTCGGACTTTCCCCTGCGATCCAGCAGGCCCTCGACGAGCTCGGCTTCGTCGAGCCGTCGCCGATCCAGGAGAAAGCGATCCCGGAGCTCTTGTCCGGGCACGACGTGATCGGCCAGGCGCAGACCGGCACCGGCAAGACCGCCGCCTTCGGCCTGCCGCTGCTGCAGTACCTGGATCCCGACAACGACGAGGTGCAGGCGGTCGTCCTCACCCCGACCCGCGAGCTCTGCATCCAGGTGACCCAGGCGCTGCGCTCCTACGCCGAGCACCTCGACATCGAGATCGTCGCCGTCTTCGGCGGCGCGCCGATCCGCTCGCAGCAATCACAGCTGCGCTCCGGCGCCCACGTGGTCGTCGCCACGGTGGGGCGGATGATGGACCTGATGAGCAGGCGCTCGCTGGTGCTGACCGCGGCGCGCTTCGTCGTCCTCGACGAGGCCGACGAGATGCTCGACCTCGGCTTCATCGAGGACGTCGAGAAAATCCTCCGCATGTGCCCGAGCGGCCGGCAGACGGCGCTCTTCTCGGCGACGATGCCGCCGCCGATCCAGAAGTTGGCCGAGGGCTACATGTACGACCCGGTGACGGTGCGGATCACGCCGAAGACGCTGACCGTCGACGCGATCCAGCAGGCCTTCGTCGAGGTGCCGGCACGGGAGAAGGCCGCGCGGCTGGTCGAGATCCTGAAGATCGAGGAACCCGAGCAGGCGATCATCTTCACCCGCACCAAGATCGGCGCCTCGCGCCTGGAGCGGACGCTGAAGGACAAAGGTCTCGACGTCAAAGCGCTGCACGGTGACATGAGCCAGGGCTCGCGCGACGGCGTGATGATCGCCTTCAAGGACCACCGCGTGAAGCTCCTGGTGGCGACCGACATCGCCGCCCGCGGGCTCGACGTCGAGCACGTCACCCACGTGATCAACTTCGACGTGCCGAACTCCTCCGAGGTCTACGTCCACCGGATCGGGCGGACCGGGCGGGTCGGGCGGACCGGGCGGGCGATCACCTTCGTGACGCCGGACGAGCGTGACGAGATCGGCCGCATCGAGCGTGATGTCAACACCACGATCGGCGAGTGGGAGAGCCCCGAGGACCGGCTCGAGCACGCGCCGCGGCCGCGGCGGCGGGAGCGGCGTGAGCGTCGTCCCCGCGAGCGGGAGGGCGAGCCCGCCGAAGCGGCGGAGGCAGCCGCGGACGACGAGGGCCCCGAGGCCGATGGCGACGGGGCGCGCGACGGCAAGGCCTCGAAGACCACCAAGCTCTTCGTCAACCGCGGCGAGCGCAGCGGGATCGACGAGGAGGACCTCCGCTGGGCCCTCCGCGAGGGCGCCGTGCTCCCCGACGAGGCCGTCCACGACGTCCGCGTCCTCCACCGATTCTCCTTCGTCGAGGTCGATCCCGACCAGGCCGAGCGCACCGTCGAGTACCTCGACGGCACCAAGCTGAAGGGCAAGGAGATCCGCCTCGAGGTGGCGAAGAGCTAGCCCCCACCCCCTCTATCCTCGATCGTCGGTCCGATGTCGACCTGATGGTCGTCGTTGCGCCCGGCGTCGACGTAAGCCGCCTCAGATGGGAGCTGACTCCGCGGCTTGAAAGGATCGCTGACCAGCAGGGTGAGAGCCCGGTCTGGTTCTCGGTACTCGTCTATGACAGCGAGCGCCTGGGGGAGCGGCGCCGAATCCGCTCCTTCTTCCTCCAGGAGGTCGACCGCGACAAGGTAGTTCTCTTCGGCGATGACCTCGGTGAGGTCGCGGCGGCGTGAGCCCCGTTCCCGCGAGTTCATGGAGCAGGACCACCTATGTCGTCACCGACGCTTTCGATGCGGCCCTCTTCACCTTGGCGCAGCACGCTCAGGCCGCTCGCGAGGGCGGTGATTACGAGGCCGTCAAACCCAGTCGCCCGGAGGCCGAGCGCTACGTGGTCGGTGCCGGCGACTTCATCGCCGCGGTCGAGCGGATGCTCGACGCCGGTGATCAGGCCGCTTTCTTCGCGGTCAGTTCGGCGATCGCGGCGAGCAGGGCGTCGAAGTCGATCGGCTTGGTGAGGTAGCCGCTGATCTCGAGGTCGGCGGGGGCGTCGGCGTCGTCCGGGGTCTGGTGGGCGCTGACGATCAGGGCCGGGGTCTTGACGCCCGCCGCGCGCAACTCGCGGAGGGCGTCGATGCCCGATTTGCGCGGCATCATCGCGTCGAGCAGAAGGAGGTCGGGGCTTTGGTCGGAGCCCGGGTCGATCCGGTCGACGACCTCCTGGCCGTCGGCGGCGGTCTCGACCTCGTAGCCCGCGAGTTCGAGCCGCGTCCGCATCAGCAGCAGGATCGTCTCGGAGTCGTCGGCGATCAGGACGGTGGTCATCGGCGACCAGCTTCGCTGATCGCGGGGGGTCCGGGCGGAGTCGCCTCGACCGCGGCGGGGCCGGCGATCGGTAGGACCACCGTGAAGGTCGAGCCGCGCCCGACCTCGGAGACCACCGAGATCGTCCCGCCGTGGAGCTCGACCAGCGATTTGGAGATCGCCAGCCCGAGGCCGGTGCCGCCCACCCGCTGGGTCAGACCGGCGTCGCCGCGCACGAATCTCTCGAAGATGTGCTCCAGCTGTGCAGCGGGTATGCCGGGGCCGTTGTCGGTCACGCTGATCACCACAGCATTGTCGGCTACTCGCGCCCCCAGCTGGATAGACGCCCCCTCCGGCGAATACTCGTGGGCATTCGTAATCAGATTCAGGAGAATTTGGCGAATCCGGTCCGCCTCGACGTTCACGAGCGGCAGATCGGGGTCGATCCGTTCGTTCAGGCTCTGGTGGCTCGCCTCGGTCTGGGCTCGCATCGTCCGGACGACGTCTTCCATCAACGGCCCCAATCGGGTCGGTTGGGGACGGATCGAGAGGCGGCCCGCGTCGGAGCGGGCGAGGTCGAGGAGGTCATTCAGAAGGCGCACGAGATGCCGGCAGTTATCGAGGATGATCTCCACGGTCTCCACCTGGCGCGGGGTGAGCGAGTCGCGGTCCATCATCAGCAGCTCGGCGAAGCCCTGCACCGAGGTGAGCGGACTGCGCAGCTCGTGTGACGCGGTGAGCACGAACTCGTCTTTCATCCGGTCGAGTCGGTCGCGCTCGGATGCCTCCAGCTCGAGCTCCGCGGCCATCTCGTTGAACGCTTTGCCGAGCGTCGCCACCTCGGAGACGCCGCCGACCTCCACCCGGGCGCTGCGGTCACCGCCGGCGAGGCGACCCGCCGCCGCGACCAGCGCCTCGAGCGGTCTTCGCATCGCCGTGACCAGGCCGACGAAGAGCAGGAGCGCGCCGAGCAGGCCGGCGATCAGTCCGGCACCGACGAGGATCACGGTGTCGCGGGTGTCGCCGGAAATCGAGTCGCGCAGGTGGGCGCGGTTCGCTTCTTCGCGCCTGATCGTGGCCCGCGCCCTGGCCGGGTTCGTCCCCTCGGCGAGCTGCACCCGGGCCGCCATCTCGCGCTGGTAGGAACGTTCGATCGCGTTCTCGTAGTCCTGGCGCTGCACGATCAGGCGGCCGACGCCGATCACCGTGACCGCCGTGAGCAGCGCGAAGGCGATCGCGAAGCCGATCCGGAGGCGATTGGCAAGCGATGGACTGAGGCGACGGGCCTCGCGGGAATATGCTTGCGCAGCGATGGGGGACGAGGCTACAGGCCGTGGGGACGGCTCTGCCGTGGAGGTCGACGGCATCGACGCCGCCGGGGTCGAAGCCTGGTTCGTCGACCACGTGCCCGGGGTGCGTGCCCCGCTTGCCTACGAGCGGATCGCGGGCGGCCACTCGAACCTCACCTACCGGGTCAGCGACGCCGCCGGGGGCGAGTGGGCGCTGCGCCGCCCGCCGCTCGGTAAGACGCTCAGCTCCGCCCACGACATGGCGCGCGAGCACCGGGTGGTCGCGGCGCTCGGGGGCACCCCGGTGCCCGTGGCGCCGACCGTCGGCCTCTGCGAGGACGAGGCGGTGAACGGCGCGCCCTTCTACGTCATGAAGTTCGTCCGCGGACCGGTGCTGCGCGGGGTGAGCGAGGCCGAGGCCTCCTTCCCCGACGAGGCCGACCGCCACGACATCGGCATGCGCGTCGCCGACACGCTCGCCGCGCTCCACGCCGTCGACCCGGATGCGGTCGGCCTTGGTGAGCTCGGTCGCAAGGAGGACTACGTCGCCCGGCAGCTGCGCCGCTGGTACGGCCAGTGGGAGAAATCGAAGACCCGCGAGCTCGCCGCGATCGACCGCGTCCACGGCCGCCTCGCCGCCCGCATTCCGGCCCAGGAGGGCGCCTCGATCGTCCACGGCGACTATCGCCTCGACAACATGATCCTCACCGACGCGGGCGCGGTGGCGGCGGTGGTCGACTGGGAGCTCTGCACCCTCGGCGATCCGCTCGCCGACGTCGGCACCCTGATGGCCTACTGGCCCGAGCGCGGGGACGAGGGGATCAGCCTCGGCCTGCCCGCCAACCTGGCGCCCGGCTTCCCGACCCGTGCCGAGCTCGCGGCCCGTTATGCGGAGGCCTCCGGCCGCGACCTCGGCGACCTCGACTTCTACATCGCGCTCGGCTACTGGAAGCTGGCGATCATCCTCGAGGGCGTCTACGCCCGCTATGCGGGCGGCGGTTACGGCAGGTTCGAGGTCGACGCCGGCATCGAGGCGTTCGCTCGCCTGGTCGAGCGCCTCGCCGAGACGGCCGCGGAGATCGAGGGGCGCGGCTGAGGGCGCCGCGCCGCGCGGTCGCTTCGCCGTCTCCCGGTCCTACCGGTGCACCTCGATCTCGTTCCCGGATCACGACCGGCTAGACCATGCGGGTGGGGTGCCGCGGCTCGAGCGGCTCTCCGGTCGCTTCGGCCTCGGCGCGCTTCGCCCAGCGGTTCAGCTCGCGGCGGGCGAGGACCATCTTGTGGACCTCGTCGGGGCCGTCGGCAAGGCGCAGCATGCGGCTGAAACGCCACATCGGGGCGAGCGGGGTGTCGTCGGTCATGCCGAGACTGCCGTGGATCTGGATCGCGCGGTCGAGGACGTTCATCACCATGTTCGCGGCGACGATCTTGATCGCCGAGATCGACTGGCGGGCGGCGCGCTTGCCCTCGGTGTCCATCTTCCAGGCGGCGTAGAGGGTGAGCAGGCGGGCCTGGTCGATTTCCATCCGCGAGGTCGCGATCGACTCCTGGACGAACTGCTTGTCGGCAAGCGGGCCGCCGAAGGCGTGGCGCTCGTTGGCGCGGCGGCACATCATCTCGTGGGCGCGCTCGGCGGTGCCGATCGCTCGCATGCAGTGGTGGATGCGCCCCGGCCCGAGGCGGTCCTGGGCGATCGCGAAGCCGGCGCCGCGCTCGCCGAGCAGGCTCTCCTTGGGGACGCGGCACTCGGTGTAACGGATCTCGCAGTGGCCGGGCCCCTTGTCGTGTCCCATCACCGGGATCGGCCGCACCAGCTCGTAGCCGGGGGCGTCGGTCGGCACGCAGATCATCGAGGCGCGGCCGTAGGGGGGCGCGTCGGGATCGGTGACGACCATCGCGATCGCCACGTCGGCGCCGACGGCGCCGCTGGTGTACCACTTGTGCGCGTCGATCACCCACTCGTCGCCGTCGAGGATGGCGCGGCCCTGCAGCAGCGTCGGGTCGGAGCCGGCGACCTCGGGCTCGGTCATCGAAAAACAGGAACGGATGCGGCCCTCGAGCAGCGGCTCGAGCCAGCGCTCGCGCTGTTCCGCGTTCCCGTGCTCGGCGAGGATCTCCATGTTGCCAGTGTCCGGGGCGGCGCAGTTGAAGGCCATCGGTGCGGCGATCGGGCTGCGGCCCATCTCCTCGCAGAGCAGACCGTATTCCCAGTTCTTCAGGCCGGGGCCGAAGCGCCCGTCGGGCATGAAGAGGTTCCAGAGCCCCGCGGCGCGCGCCTTCTCGCGGACCGCCGCCAGGTTCGCCGGGTGGGCGACGCCGGGCCCGACCTCGGCGTCGAGCGCCTCGGTCAGCTCGCGCTCGGCCGGGTAGATCTCGGCGTCCATGAAGTCGAGGATGCGCGCGCGCAGCGCGGCGACCTCTGCGGTCGGTTCGAAGTCCATCTGCCCCTCCTCTGGTCGTGGCCCCTCCTGCCCGGGGGGGCGGTCGGCCCAACGCTAGATGATCAGGCGGGTCGTCGGCGATAACGGGCGAAGAGCTCCGAGCCCTCCTGGAGGAGCCAGGCGAGCTCCAGCTCGACGACCGCGGGAAGGGCGCCCTCGAGGATCGACGGCCCGGCGCCGACGAGCTTCGGGGCGATCGTGAGGAAGAGCTCGTCGGCGAGGTCCTTCGCCTGCAGCTGGGAGTGGAGGTGGGGGCCGCCCTCGCAGAGCAGGGCGCGGATGCCGTGCTCCGCGCGCAGGCGGCGCAGGGCGGTGCCGACGTCGACGCGGCCGCCGGGTTCGCGCAGCACCACGACCGGGGTCTGGGTCGCGGGCGGCTCGCCGTCGGCATCGGCGGTGATCAGCAACGCCTCGCCGCCACCTTCGGTGAAGAGCGGCGCGTCCCAGGGCAGGTCGAGGCTGCCGACGATCACCACCGGCGGGTCGCGGGGGATGCCGAGCTCCGCGCGCCGCTCGCGCCGCGCCGGGTCGCCGAAGATCCGCCCGTAGCGCTCTGCCCGCATCGTCCCGGCACCGATCATCACCGCGTCGAAGCGCTCGCGCAGGCCAACCAGCATCGCGGTGTCGGTGTCGGAGCCGATCTTGCCGGAGCGACCGTCGATCGCGGCGCGGCCGTCGAGCGTGGTGGCGAAGTTGAGGGCGACGCGGGGACGGTCGGCGGGGGGATCGTCCCAGGGCCGGTAGTCGGCGAGCTGCTCGGCGACCGAGGTCGCGGCGGGGTCGGGGAGGAGGCGCCGCACGCCTTGGAGGCTAGAGGTTGGTTGGGGGCGGGGCGGGGGGCGGGGTGGCTCCGCCCGTCCGGGTTGCGCCCAGCTCCCGGCTGATGCGGCCGTCCGAGTTGCTGCGCGACCCCGACCCCCGCACCCGTCCGAGTTGCGCCGCGGCGGCGCGTGGCGGCGGGTCCCGGCCCGCGCGCCCGTCCGAGAAGCCGCCCGACC
The DNA here is from genome assembly GCA_018268415.1 of Actinomycetota bacterium. Classification (GTDB taxonomy): domain Bacteria; phylum Actinomycetota; class Thermoleophilia; order Solirubrobacterales; family 70-9; genus VAYN01. The sequence continues at coordinate 133,743 of JAFDWO010000141.1, forward strand.
CCGGCCACCCCGCCCGTCCGAGTTACCTCCCGGCCCCGACCCCGGCGGTCGTCTTTTGGCCCAGCCACCGGCCACCCGCCGTCCCGGGACCGCCCTGCTGTTCCTTATGTCGCCCTGGGCGGCATAAGGAACAGCGGAAGGGGCGAGGCCGTCGAGAAGGGACGGCGCGCTTCGGAACCGGTCTCACCCGTCCGAGATGCGTCCCGGGCGCCTCATGGCGCCCCTGGCAGGCTGTGAGCGCCATGAGGCGCCCGGGACGGGAGGGGGTCGTGGGGAAAGGCGACACAGGGATGGCACGGGGTCGGACCTCCGTGACGGTCTCCCGTGGGGGAGGCGAGGATCGGGGACGGTCGGGAATCTCCCGTGTTCCTCGTCTCGCCCATATGCCGGGTTTCGAACACCGCGGATCCCTGATCCGTGGAGAGATCCCGGAGGAGGCGTCGGGGGTTCCCGACGCCTCCGTGGTTCGAAATGGGCGTATGGCGACCATTTCGAACCACGGAGATCCCTGACCGGTGGGACGGACCGGAAAGGACGGCCGAGAACGCGTT